>DASURS010000172.1:0-19489 GCA_036279935.1 Pyrinomonadaceae bacterium | reverse complement strand
GGCATCCGTCATTTGCTTGCGGGTGGCCGCGACTTTCTCACGTGCAGCCGCAAGCGCGCGTTCATTTTCCTCGACCTCAACGCGAGAGACGAGCCCCTCTTCAAAGAGCTTCTTCGACTCGGCGAGTTTCTTTTCAGCCTTCGGTACGTCGGCCTCGTAGATCGCGATCAGCTTTTCGAGTCCAGCTTTCGTTTCGTTCGTCAGTCTGACGAACTCTTCACGCAGCTTAGTGAGCTCGGCCACGGCTGCGGGGGCCGCGGGCTCCGGCTTCTTTTTGCTTTTACGTTGGGCTGAAACAGACTGAAGCGCGATTACGATGATCAGGCACGCCGACAGTGCGATTCCAATGCGATTAACCAAATCTCTCACACTACTACTTCACCAGCTTGCCGGTGCGATTCCAACGCGTGTTCAGAAAGAAGTCTCCGATGACGGTCCAGTCGCTTGATGGAGCACCTTCGTCGTAGGACCAGTAAACGAACATGGCGCGGCCGATCACAAGGTCTCGCGGAACGAATCCCCAGTAACGGCTGTCTTCGCTGTTGTTGCGATTGTCGCCCATGACAAAGTAACTATTCTCGGGCACGGTAATCTCGTCTTTGCCGTCGAAGAGCTCACCGACACTCATGTCTTCGCCGGGTTGATAGTAGACGTCGTAAAGCTCTTCCGGTTTTCGTTCGGGTGCGTTGACGATCGTCAGCGGATCCTTTTCGTTGCCCTCGAGCGCTTCGATTCTATGCTCGGGAATAACCTCACCGTTGAGAATGACGTTCCGCCCCTGGATCCGGATGCGGTCGCCGGGTAGACCGATCACGCGCTTTACGTAGTTCGTAAAGATGGGCTTGTTGTCCGGCCGGTTGTCGCGCGCCGGGTTGTATGGATTGCCGGGATACTTGAAGACGATGATGTCGCCTCGGTGTATCTCACGCTGCGGCAGAAACGGCATCGACCAACCCGGCGCGAAGATGAACTTGTTCACCAGCAGGTGATCGCCTATGGTGATCGTGTTCTGCATTGACCCGGTCGGGACTTTGACCGCCTGAACGATGAACGTCATGCCGAACAACGCCATGATGACCGTCACCACGGCTGATTCGAAGTACTCGCGAAACCAGGTCTTCGGCGGGCCTTGCGGCTTAACCGGAGCGGCCTCATGCTTTTCATGACCATTACGGTTGAAAAGACGTGAGAACGAGAACGGTTTGGCTTCGGGCTTGGTCTCCGCGTTGCCGGTCGTAACTTTGTCGCTGGTTGGATTAGTAGCCATTCGAAAAACATCCTAGAGACGTTGCTGGCGGCGGTCAAGTTGCTTGCGATGATTGATAATACGGAGTTTCACTGCTCGGGTTCCGGCGTGTCTGACTCCTGCACCTTCATGCCTTCGAGCGCCGCCCGAGCGGCAGCGGCTTCAGCGGTCTTGATGGAGTGGCCTTCGCCCTGAATGCTCCCGCTGTCCCACGAAACCTGAACGTGAAAGATTCGCTGATGAGGCGGGCCGAGTGTTTCGATTACGGCGTAACGGGGCGCCGGCCGGCGTTCGGCCTGAAGCTTCTCCTGCAACATCGTCTTGTAATCCGCCTTCGCGGCCGAGAGTGGATCGGCAGCGGCCAATTCGTCCCGCAAGGCGTGACAAACGAAGCACGTCGCTGCTTCGAGCCCGCTGTCCTGAAAAATCGCGCCGGTGATCGCTTCAAACACGTCCGCGAGCAAAGCGTTCTTCTGCCGGCCGCCGCTCTTCTCTTCTCCGCGTCCGAAGCGTAAAAAGTCGCCGAGGTGCAACGCCTGCGACGCCTTGGCCAGCGTCGGCGCACTGACGAGCCGGTGTTTCATGCGCGACAACTCGCCTTCGGTCCCGCCCGGGTATGTGCCGCACAGGTAGTTGGCGACGATCAGGCCCAGCACTGAGTCGCCAAGAAACTCGAGAGATTCGTTGTGGAGTTTGCGCGCTTCGAGCTCGTCACCCGGCGCGACTTTCTCGTGCGCCCACGAGCGGTGAGTGATGGCCCGTTCGAGCAAAGCGCGATCTTTGAACTTGTAGGCGAGGATCGTTTCGAGCAGATCGAGATCCGGAATCGTTTCGGGATGTTTCAAAGTGCGAGGAATTATAACAAAACGCCGGAAGCTGTCGAAAAAAACAACGACGCTTCCGGCGCTTGAATGAACGCTAACACTTGATTAGCGACGCGGCTTGCCAGGCGTTCCGGGCTTGGCCGGCGCCGCTTTGGTGTTGGCGGAAGCGGGCGTCGTCGTTGCGGTCGTGGTTGCAGCCGGCTTGGTTGTTGAACCGGCGCCGTTGCCTGCGCCATTTCCCGCGCCATTCCCGGTGCCGTTATTCGGCGTTGCGCCTCCCGAAGTTCCGATCGGCGTCGTGGCGGCCGGAGCAGCGGGCAGCGAAGTCAACGGAGTCGGCTCGGGTGGCAGCGGTTTGGAAAGAATGCTCGCGACCATCTCGGTCATGCCGGTCTCGCTTTTGTTGCGGAACGTATACCACTGCTTCAGGCTGTCCTGCCACTGCGTCTTCTGAGCGGCAAGCTTCGCATCGGTGCCGGCCAGCGCGACTGCCCTGGCGTAGCCGTCGATCATGCGGTCGACGATTTGATTGATATTCGCCAAAGCCAACTTGCTCTCGGGAGTTTCGTCCTTGTTCAGGAAGTTGGTTTTGTACTCGTCCGACATCTTCGCGTATGGACCGGTCTCATAAGCACCGGCGATCAAGGCGTAGGTGACAGCCGATTTCTTGAGCGGCGTCTCATACTGCGCTGACTTGATCAAGTTCTTGAGAGCGTTACTGGGATCCTTCTCTACGGTCAAAGCGCCAATCGTGTAGTTCAGATAGGCAACGCCAACGTCCTTGGTCTGAAGCGGGCCCCAATCATCGAGCGTCTTGCCGCTTTCGAGCAGTTGGAGCGCCTTCCGGGAGTATTGAACCGCCTCGGTGACGAGTTGGTCGTTCTTAAGCGGAGCAACGAGGTAGCCGTTCGCACCGAGGTGAACGAGCACAGCGACGTTATCAGGTTCGGTTGCGAGGATCTCGCGTCCAATCTTGAAAGCCTCGGGATAATTCTTCTCGTTATAAAGAACTTCGTTAACGCGGCCCTTGCGCGTTGCCTCTTCGTAACGCGTAACAAAGCGCGTCACGTAGTCGATAATCTTCTGTTGATTCTCGTTTGGAGTGCCGGCTGGACAGGCCAGGTACTTCTTTCCAGCTTCGTATGCCTTGGGTTGATCTTTTTGCAGATTCTCACGAAACGTGGCGTACAGGGCGTCTTTCGCCTGGTCCGAGCAGCCCTCCTGAGCGGCCGGCTTGTCCTGGGTGATAAGCGCGGTCTTCGCTGCAACCGGAAGAGCGAGCATTGCGACTGTCGCCCCGATGGTTAAAAAAGTCTTTATCTTGTTCATTAGTTATCGAAACCTCCAAAAAATCTTTTCAACAGTCGCACAGAGGGCTCCAGTTCTTCCAACGTCGCACAGGAACTTTAGGATGCGAACGGTATAGAAACCGGTTGCCGATTTTATGCATCCGCGGGTAATGGGTCTAGTTATAGAAACCTGGGTAAAGAACCCCGCAATATTCCTGCAACCTCGTCAAGTGTGTCAAGGACATGCGCGCTTGTTATCGAAAAACCTTCAAAAAAATTTGCGCCGGAGTTTTTGTTCCGGCGCAAGGAATCGAACGTTGGAGCTTGGAGCGTAATTAAGGGTTAGCGCGACGCGGACGATGCTGTTCGTTCGGGACGGTGGCAGCACCTGGAGTCGTCGCCGGTTGGGTTGTCTTTTGAACTTCGGGCTTCTTCTCGAGCGGCATGAGCACGCGTTTTACGGGGCTGGGTTTTTGTTCATTGACTGTGGACTTCAGTGCCGGAGTTGTGGGCGCGGTAGTTGACGGCGCAGTTGTCGCCGGCTTCACTGCGCTGGTTTCGGGAGTTCCCTCGGCCATCGAGTCGGCAGTCTGTTCGGCTGCCTCTTCGGCGTCACTTATTTCCTTCTCTTCGTCATCGAGTGTCGAAGCGACTTGCAGATTGATGGCGGTGCCGAAGCGATGATTCAGTTGGCGGTAAATCTCACCAGCCACAGCCGCCGGGAAGTGGCGTCGCGCGTCGCTGCCTTGCGCGATCACGACGATGGCGAGTCGCGGATTGGCGAGCGGGGCGTATGAAGTAAACAAACCGACCCAGCCGCCATCGCCGATGCATGTTCCGGTTTTACCGGCGACCGTCTGGGTGGGATCGTAAGCTTTGCGCCCCGAACCGTAGTTGACGGCGCCGACCATTCCCGGAACCATGCGCTGCCAAACTTCAGGCGTGATGGGCAACTGACGGCGAACTTTCGGCGCCATCTTGCCGGCTTCCTTCGCGGAGTGCGGGATCTGCGGAACGAGCAATCGGCCGCCATTCGCCATCGCAGAAACCAAAGTGCCTAACTGCAACGGCGTAACTTCAAAACCATCAGCGTGCGAGAACATGCGTCTTTCGACAACGCCGGCTTTGATCTCGGGCAGCCGGCCCGCGAATTCAAACGGCACGTTCAGTCCCGTCTTCTCGCCGAGGCCAAGTTCCTTCGCGTAATTGACCATCTTCTCTGAACCGATCCGAGTTCCGACCTGCTGGAAGAACGGATTGTCCGAGTGGGCCAACGCCGACGTGAGATCGATGCGGTAGCCATCGCCGACTGTGTCGACGAGCGGAATCGCATTCTCCGATAGACCAGCGACGCCCGTGACCAGTTTGATCGTCGAGCACGGTTTGAATCCACGACGCAGCGCCCACTCCTGGTTCACTACTGAGTAGACGCGACCAGTCATCGGATCCATCACGACGACGGTGCCCGCGTGGTTGCCGAGTGCGTTGACTGCCACACGCCGCACTTCCGGATCTTCACCGCTGATGTCGTCCTTTGCGATGAACGACTGCACTTCGTTACGCAGCGCGTTATCGATCGCCCGTTGACGCGCAATCGCCGCGCGACGAGCTGCTTCCGCGCGACGCCGAGCTTCGAGCATCATGCGTCGATTACGCGAACCAACGCGACGCAACTCGGCAGCACGCTCACGCTTCGTGAGCGGACGGCCAAGCCTGCGTTGCAGCGCTTTCAGTGAATTTGCCTGTTCGCGCGCGACTAACGCTCGCTGGCGACGAACCTCACGCGCCGAAAGACGACTGCCGCCGCGACGAGAACTTCTCGCCACCTGCCTGCCGCCACGTCGTGACGTGCGGTTTCTGGCGGTCGCTTTCTTACTTTTAGCTGAACTCTTGGCTGAGCGGGCGCTTCGGCCCGCGGATTTTTTCTTCCCGTAAACTGTTCCGGAAAAGGCAAGCGAAAGCAGGATAAATAGAATAAAGACGAGCCGGGTTGGTCTAGGGGAATGGAAATGCAGCGTCATCAGGCCTAAGCACCTTTCTTCTTAGGGATACTTACCAAAGACGGTAAATGGAGTCGAACTTCCGGGCGCCCGAGTGCGGCCACCCTTCCTCAATCACGACTTCTTTTGCAGTTCTGAGCTTTCTCAAAAACGCCTCTTTTGCACTACTTCACCATACGCGCGCTACTGCAACTTGAGGGCGGGAAGAGTTTTCCCTGACGGCGGTCTCTGGGGACATTGATTTGAGACCGCCGCAAATATAACATCAGCGGGCAGTTGGGAGCAATAAAAAAGTAATCGATTATACACATTTCGCTGGAACGCAGACGCCATACACGACCGTCAAGTTGCCTGCTTTCCACTTTTAAACAATTTCGACAACCAGCGAGGCCGATCTTTCGCTCTTAGTGACTGATGAGATTCCCTGCTCTCGTAGAAAGTTTTCGCGCCCGGCTGCTCCTGCTGCTCGCCTTGATGCTTGGCCTTACGTTAGGCATCCAGTACTACTTCAATCTCCGCGCAGTCCGGGCCAACGCCCGCATGATCATCGAACAGGAACAAGCAATCATGGCCGGCGTCGCGCTCGGCGTGCAGAGCCTTACGAGCGACAAGTACCTCTTCGAGATCGTCGGCAGCACTCGCGAGCCGTTGTTGGACAACAAAGAAGTCCGCGTCAGGAACATCCTGGTCGTCGACGACGGCGGCAACGTCTTAGACAGCATGAACCCGGAATTCCTCCCACGTGAAAACGAGGACAAGTCGAGGCAGTACGTCCACTTCAAAGACATTCAGGTTCTGCCCTTGCGACGCGTCGTTCCCTACGCAGGCGATAATCAAGCGCCGCTGCCCTCGTGGATCCCTGCCTCCGTCAGTCCGGATTTTGGCGAAGCGGGCGCATTCTACGTTCCAGTGGAAACTACCGAGGGACGCCGCTTCATCATCGTCGTCCTCGATTCCGCCGACATTCTGACGAACGTCTTCGAACGACAGACGTCACGCTCCGCACTGCTGACGCTGGCGGTGCTTTTCTTCACGACGCTGATCACCGGTTTCTTCGTCTGGCGCTTTACGCGGCCGATCAAGGAACTCTCCGTCGCCGCGCGAAACGTCGCCGCCGGAAACTTCGACGTTAAGGTCGAAACCAAGCGTCGTGACGAAATGGGCACACTCGCAACCGCATTCAACGAGATGACGGCGAAGCTCGGGCGCGCGCGCGAGCTCGAAATGCAGTTGCACCAGGCCGAGAAAGGCGCCGTCGTCGGACGGCTTGCTGCCGCGATCGCGCACGAGATTCGCAACCCGCTCAACTACATCAATCTCACGCTCGATCATCTGCGCTCGTCGTTTGCGCCTGCCGATCCCGAGAAACGAGCGACGTTCATCAAACTCGCCGATCAGCTCAAGGCCGAGGTCGCGCGCATCAATCGCCACATCACGGACTTCCTGAAGTACTCCCGCCCCTCGAAGCTCGAACTGCAAGGCGTAGACATTCGCGAAGAAGCTGAAGACGCGCTGCGGCTCGTCGAAGCGCGTGCGTCGGAGTGCGGCATCGAAACCACCATCGTTCAGGAAGAGAAGCTTCCGACTGTGATGGCGGATCGCGAATCGCTGCGTTCAGTGTTTACGAATTTAGTAATCAACGCCGTCGAAGCGATCGACGGCGAAGGCGGCCGCGTCCTGATCAAGCTTTCGAACACGGATGACAACTCTGTTAAGGTTGAAATCAGCGACACAGGATGCGGCATCGCGGCCGAAGACATCTCGAAGGTCTTCGAACCCTACTTTTCTACGAAAGAGACGGGCACGGGCCTCGGTCTGGCGATTGTGAAAAAAGCGGTTGACGATCACGGCGGCACGATCAACGTAGCATCCAAGGAAGGTAGTGGGACCACGTTCACGATAATTTTACCGGCTAAAGAGACTTGATATATGTCACGAAAGAACATTCTGGTAGTTGATGATGAAAAGTCGCAGCGCGAGATCCTCGAGATGATCCTCGCGGAGGAAGGCTACGACGTAACGACGGCCGCTTCCGGCGAAGCGGCAATGAAGTTCGCGAAGGATCGAAGGTTCGATCTCGCCCTGACCGATCTGAAGATGACGGGCATGGACGGCATCGAGCTGCTCCAACATCTGCTCGCCTTCGACTCGTCAATCATCGTCATCCTGCTGACTGCTCATGGCTCGATCGAGTCGGCGAAGGAAGCATTGCGGCGAGGCGCTTTCGACTATCTGGAAAAGCCTTACGACAAGGCCGCGTTACTCGAAACGATCAACCGCGCGCTCGATCGTCTCGATGCGATCGACACCGAGATCATCTCCGCGTCGCCGAAGATGGAAACGGTGAAAAAGATGATCCTCAAAGTCGCGCGATCGAATTCGACAGTGCTGATTCGCGGCGAGTCGGGAACAGGCAAGGAGCTGATCGCGCGGGCAGTTCACAATCAATCGCCCCGCGCCGACGAGATGTTTCAGGCCGTCAACTGCGCGGCCATCAACGAGAACCTGCTCGAGTCGGAACTGTTCGGACACGAGAAGGGTTCGTTCACCGGCGCGCACGCGGAGAAGAAAGGACTGTTCGAGATCGCGGACCGCGGCACGCTGTTCCTCGACGAGATCGCCGAGCTCGACGTGGGCATCCAGGCGAAACTTCTGCGCGCGCTCCAGGAACGAAAGATCCGGCGCGTCGGCGGCACGCACGAGATCAGCGTCGACGTTCGCGTCATCGCGGCGACGAATCGCGATCTGCGTGCCATGGTTACGGACGGGCGTTTCCGTGACGATCTCTACTACCGGATCAACGTGCTGTCGATCGACGTGCCGCCGTTGCGCGAACGCCGCGAAGACATTCCGGTGCTGATCGAGTTCTTCCTCAAAAAACACACGCGCAATACGTCGCGCCTGATCACTGGTCTAACCGCGGACACCCGGAAAGTGATGATGGATTACAGTTGGCCCGGAAACGTCAGGCAGTTGGAGTCGGCTATCGAGCGCGCGATCCTGCTCGCGGAAGGCGATCAGATCACGCTGGAAGATCTGCCTACGGAAGTGCGCCAGGACGTGGGACCGGCAACGGATGGCCAATTCAAGTTGCCGGCGGAAGGAATCAACTTCGAAGAGGTCGAGCGCAACCTGATCACGCAGGCGATGGAACAGACCGACTACAACATCACGAAAGCCGCCAAGCTCCTCGGCCTCACCTTCCGCACGCTCCAGTACCGGCTCGAGAAGTTCGGCATCAAGAAACCCGACGGGGAGAACGAGGAATAAAATCGGCTAGAGCGAACATGGGATTGCAAGTATAGGCCTCGCGAACGTTCCAATTATGTCGTTCCAATACTCAATGGAGGGCTATCATGAAATTTCCCATCGGGCTGCTGCTCGTTTTCCTCATCGCGCTGACAGGATGTGACAGCGCAAAAGATGCCAACACCAGATCCGTCGCTGAGGGGCCGCCGCAAGGCGTGGCAAGCCAGGGAGCGCTGCCAGACGGTGACGTGGCTGCAAACGCAACGGCCGGCATCACGCACAGCGTGGAAGCGCAGAAGGTTTCGCTAAACGATGCCGGCACCCTCGCCGCAGCCGCCGAAGCCGCCGACCGCAAGATCATTCGCAACGCCGCGCTCACGATGGAGGTCAACTCTACCACCGAAGCTCAACACCGCGTCACCTCAATTGCCGAATCACACGGCGGTTTCGTAGTGACCTCGGAAGCAAAACAACGCGAGGACGCGGAACCCGCCAAACGGACACTCGACATCAAGCTCGTCATCAGGGTTCCGGCGAGTCACTTTGGTCCTGTGCTCGACGAGATCCGCGCCCTGACAAAAAACCTGCGCGAAGAAAATGTTACCGGCCAGGACGTCACCGAGGAGTTCATCGATCTCGAAGCGCGCATCAAGACGAAGCGCGCGCTCGAACTTCAGTTTCTCGACATCATGAAGCAGGCGAGCAAGGTCGCTGACGCGCTCGAAGTGCAAAGGCAACTCGCTGAGGTCAGAACGGAGATCGAGCAGCTCGAAGGCCGCAAACGGTTTATCGAAAACCGCGCGAGCCTCTCGACAATCACCGTCAATCTCGAAGCGCCCCGGCAGATCGCAGTCACCTCCACCGGCTTCGGACGCAGCCTGCGCGAAACCGTTTCTGACAGCCTCGACCTGGGCACCGGAATAATTCTGTTCCTGATTCGCTTCGTCATCGTGATGATTCCGATCACGCTCTTCGTGCTTTTGCCGTTGGGCCTCGTACTTCGCTATCTTGTACGGCGTGCAAAACGAATACGGCTCGCCGAGGCGCTTGCGACTCCGCCGGCAGAGTAGACCAATACTGATCTTCTGTTTGTCTTTGGTGGTGGTTGCGTGCGCGAAGCCCCAGCCACCACCGGCAAACACCGACCAACGACCCACAGTCACGTCAACCGGCGTGGTGAAAGTCACAACGCCGGAAACAAGCATCGCGAAGGGACAATCAAGCGACGCTGTTGTTCGACTCCAGATCGACAACGGCTATCACGTCAACGCAAACCCGCCCACGTTCCCTTACCTGATTCCGACGCAACTTGACATCAAAGCGGCAGATGGCATCTCCGTCGAGTTCATCACCTATCCCGATCCGCAGACGAAGAAGTTTTCGTTTGCTGAAAAGCCGCTGGCTGTTTACGAAGGCGAGACGGATCTGAAGGTGCGACTCAAGGCCGCAACCTCGGCACAGACGGGCACGCACAACCTTTCGGCAACATTGCGCGTCCAGGCATGTGACGATCAGGTCTGCTACGCGCCGGGCTCGATCGACCTGAAGTTGCCGGTGAGTGTGAAGTGAAAGTATTTTGGTTGATCGTCGCTGCCGGTGGTGGTGTTATTGCCGCCTACTTCGCTTTCGAGGGCGACTTCGAGAAGGCTTTCGTCGCGGCGGCGGCCGGCGCGGTTGCGTGGTTTCTGAACTACCGCGCGACATTAAAATCACGGATGAATGATGAAGAAGAAGAGTCTTAGTATTTTGGGATTGGCCGCGTTGCTCTGGTTGATGCCGGCCGCAGCTCACGCGTCGGACCAAACGGACGTTCGCGGCACGGTGCAGAACGTTTTCGATCAACTGAAAGCGCACAACTACAGCGCGCTTTACGATCTACTGCCCGGCACAGCGCGCAGCCGAATGTCGCGCGAGCGGTTCGTGAGCGCACTCGAGCGCGCGCAGGGCTTTTATCAACTCGATCGCATGGAAGTCGGCGCGATCAAAGTCTCGGGCAATCTCGCCGTCGTCGATACAACGCTTTACGGCCGCGTCGTCAATCCGATTCAAGCGGAAGGCAAGATCGTCGCGCAGCAATATCTACTGAAAGAAGACGGCAAGTGGCGCGTTGCGACTGGCGATCAGTCGACGGTGAAGAAGTTTCTCGCCTCGAACCCCGCATTCGGAAAGGGATTCAAGATCCGCGAGCCGCGAATCTTCGTGAAACAGAACGATAAGTGGGTGGAGTTCAACCCGCCGCGTCCATCGCGGCGCCAGGCGTGATTCAACTCAACAACAGCAGGTCGTCGAAAGAGAGTTGAGCGTCGTCGACACGTTCGGTGTACTCGCCGTGTCGAATGCGGTGGCGGGGAACTTCCAGCGCCTCACGCACCGCGTCCAGATGAAAACGGATGATCCTCGGCGTTAACCGAACGGACGGTATTCGGCGTTTCGCGGCGAGCCGGCGCACGGTCGATTCGCTGACCTGCAAATGCTGCGCGAGTTGTTTAGCGGTCAGGAACTCTTCGCGGTCCTCAGACATAACACCGATTATTGTGGTTTGGACGGCAGATTGAGCGCGACGCGATAAACGGCGGCGCCATCAACCTCCACGTCTTTGGTCACCGGTTCCGCGCCTTCGAGCTTGACGCTGACGCGATATTTCGCCGGATCCGGAGAGAGTCGAAACTTGAAGGAGCCGGTTTCAGTCGTGAGCCGGCCGTCGATCTTTTTGGTCGTACCGTCGTCGAGGATCCGTTCCAACTCGACCTTCGCATTTGGAACACTGCGGCCACCCGCATTGAAAACCGCGCCACTCAGAAAAGCGATCGATCCTTCGTCGATGGTAAGTACGAGCCGATCACCGAGCGAGCGAGTCTTACCTGCTTTGACTTCGATGTCTTCGATCGTGCCGATGCTCAGTCCGGGTTTTCGAAACGTCAGACCGTAAATCCCGGGGGTCAACCGCGACACCATAAAGTCGCCGTTCTTCTGCGTCTCGACGCGCGTGACTTCCTTTTCTCCCCGTCTGACAACAACCGAAACACCCGCAGGCGTCCCCGTCTCAACCCGCACTTTGCCTTTGATCGTGCCGAGCGACTTGTCTTTGCTGTCCTTTTTGTCCTGGCCGGCCGCCCCTGCGGCTACAAAGAGCGCAAGCACGAGGGCGAAAACGGTTTTGTTGAATCTCACGCAGGGTCCTCCACGTATAGACGACGGATCTTGCCAGATTGATGCACCGAATAATATCACCGTTTGCTTCCTCGGGTCGCCCCCGTATAATCCTTGGCGCGTCGCCCGGAAGAGTGTTTTGATGTCAAAGAAATTCGCGGCTTTTGCAGCGCAACTAGCTCTGCCCCTCCTTCTGCTGGCGACCTTAGCCCTGCCCGTCGTGCCGCAGAATCCTCCGGCCACACAAACTCAACGGCCTCGCAAAGTCTTTCCCAACGAACAGGAACCCGAAGACGTACTGCGCTTCGACACGGATCTCGTCTCCGTCGACGTTACGGCCATGGATACGACGGGCCGTCCCGTCCGCAACCTGAAACAGGAAGACTTCCAGATCTTCTCCGACGGCGTTGAACAAAAGATCTCGTTCTTTCAACTCGAACGACGGGAAGGCGACCTTCGTCCGCTGGCGATCGTTTTCGCTTTGGACGTCTCCGGCAGCATGACGTCCGAGGAGATACTTCGACTCCGGGAAGCGTTGCGATCGTTTTCGACTCACCTGGCGGACCATCCGGTGGTCTACGCGGTGATGTCGTTTGGCATGCGCGTCAAGACGCTGCAGAAGTTCACTGCGGACCGGGGCAAGCTGGATGATTCACTCGAACGTATCGCACGCGACGCACCAAGTGGATTGTCGACGCACACTTACGACGCGGTCGACGACGCGATCCGGTTGCTGGTCCGCAGCGCGCCGCGCACCCGCGAGAAGCGATTGATGAAGCGCGCGGTGATGGTCGTGACGGACGGTTTTCCCGTCGGTGACACAGTCAAACCGGAAACAGTGATCGAGCGCGCGAACGCGGCTGACGTGAGCGTCTTTGTAGTGACGTTGCCGTCGTATTCGCGAGTGATGGCGTCGTCGACACAAACGCCGTTGCCCACGCCGCTGGACGTGAGTGGTTTGGCTGAGTCAACGGGTGGGAGAAACGTGTACGCTAACGAACGCGATTACGCACCGCTGTTCCGAGCTTTGGCGGAGGAAGTCAGCTCGGCTTATGTGCTGGCGTTTTATCCGCCGGAGGAAAAGAGACGCGATGGACAGATCCACACGATCCGGGTGGAGGGACCGCGCGGATTAACTCTTCGTCAGAGCCGTTCGGATTATCGCGCCGCAAGTAAGTGAGGGAATTGTCGATTGCCGATTGCCAATTGCCAATTTCCGTTCACGGCGTTTGGCATCAGAGCAACGATCCCTGGCTTCTAAAAATCGGCAATCGGCACTCGACAATTGGCAATCTCAATACTCGTCCTCGTCCTCGTCCTCGTCGTAACTTTCCTCTTCAACAATATCGAGTTCGACGGGATCGAGACCAACTACTTCGAGTTCCGTTCCACACTCTTCACAAGAAACGATTTCGCCCTTGTCCGTGTCCAAATCAACGTGGACATCAGCATCACATTCAGGGCAAGTTCCGGTCGGCACCTGTTTCATCCTCCCCCGCATTATTGAAGGCAGGGTTACACCCGAGTCGGGAGAGCACCACTACCTTGGTAAGCAACCAAATCAATCTACCCGCGAGCGCTGGAATTTGCAACCATCTTTTTTCCCAGCGTTCGTGGTCCAAGTGGGGTGTCACAAACGCACCACCTTTTTGTTTCTTTTGCAAAGATTTCGGCCGTGATATTCTGCCTTTGAGCCGAGACTTTGTCCGTCAATTTGAGAGACGCCGGACTGTGGGTTTCCACATTTCCGCCGACCGTACCGAACACTCAAAATCCAAGGGCTAACCGGATCTGCCGGCGTTACCAAACGCCTGTTAACAAACCTGGCTGAAGCGAATAATTCTCCCATGTTCGGGCCGGACAAAACATGGAAACGCCGTTTGGTTCCGCTGTTTGTGTTGCCGCTGGTCCTCGTGCCGGTGCTCTTCCTGTTAACTTATTCCAAATCCAAACCGTTAACACCGGCGAACAAACCTAAACCGGCAAATACTTCTTCCTTAACTCGGCCTGAACCCGGCCCCGACGCCGATCTGGACCACGACGGCATCCCGGACAAATCAGAACTGCGCAGCTTCAACGACCGCGAAAGCTTTCGCCGCTGGTTCACGTGGATTGCCGAGATGCAGTTCTACAAGTTGAGCGATGAGTGGAACGCCGGACAACGCGACTGCGCAGGATTGGTCCGCTTCGCCTGGCGCGAATCACTTCGCACACACGACCGTCCCTGGTATCTGCGAATGGGTGAAGCGTATGACCCGATCGCGTCTGACGTCACCGTGAATCTCACTTCGGAACCGCTGCGCGAAAAACTGTTTCGCACCGCGCCGGGAACCTACTCGTCGAACGACGTCGCGACAGGCAAGTTTTCCGAGTTTGCCGATGCGCAGACGCTGAAGATGTTCAATGCCGTCTTCGTCAGTCGCGATCGCGAACAGGCACGGCCCGGCGATCTCCTTTTCTTTCATCAACCCTGGGTCCAGAAGTATCCCTATCACGTCATGATCTTTCTCGGCGAGCCGCGGCTTGCCGGTGAGGGCGCACACGATTGGGTGGTCTATCACACGGGCGCGTCCCCCCAGGATGCCGGCACCGTGAAGAAGGTGCGTTTGGCCGTACTGGACCAGCACCCGAACAAACGCTGGCGTCCAATTCTGAGCAATCCTAATTTTCTGGGTTTCTACCGGCTGAAGATTCTCAGCCAACAAGACCCATCGGAGGAATGAACGTGTTCCGCTCCAAATTGAGATCTCTCCAGGCACGGCCTTTTCTGATCTACCTGATCGTGATCTCGGCCGCATTTGCGCTGGCCCATTCCCGCGTTAACAGCGCGGCCCCCGACCCGAAAGCGAAGGAGCTTGTCACTCCCGCTGCCGAAACAACAACGACGACCACGACCGGAACAAAGCCCTTCTTTTCACTCGGCACGAACCGCACGTTTGGCGCGACTGAAAACGCGCGCATGTGGGTCAACTATCGCGGCATCGACAAGCTCGACTTTCGCGTCTATCGCGTCAAGGATCCACAACGGTTCTTTTCGCAACTCAGCAATCCGCACCAGATGGGCGAAGACGAGAAGGAAGAACTGACAACCAAGCTGCAACGCAAGCCGTCGTTTCTCGAACGCGTGCGCGCGGTCAAACAGTGGGCGTGGGCCGGACTGCGCGATTACGTCCGCGGCCAGTTGCACTCCGACACGCGCCGCTCTTTCAACCAGAAGTTTCGCGCCGGCGAAGCCACGCGACGCACGCCTCTGAACCTCGCCGACTATGCGCGCGTGCCGCTGTTGAATCCGGACCAGATGGTGACTAGTTGGCGCGAGCCGCTGAGTACGCTCGAAAATGAATACGATCGCCGCAGCATTCCGCTGGGCAAACGCGAACCGGGCGTCTATCTCGTCGAAGCAGTCAACGACAACCTGCGAGCCTACACCGTCGTCGTCGTGACGAACCTCGCGCTGGTTGAAAAGTCTTCGCCGAACGGTGAACTGCTGGTCTACGCCGTGAACCGCACAAGCGGCGAGCCGCAGGCAGACACGAAAATCACTGTCATCAAGGACCGCAAAACTGTCCTGACAGGAACCACCAACGCCGAGGGCGTCTTTCGCACTCAAGTCAAGAAAGACAAACCGGAAGATGAAGAAGAAGGCGAAGCCGATCCGATGGGTGAAGGCGCGGTCGACAACACTGACTTCCTCGTTTTCGCGTCGCACCGCGAAGACTTCGCCGTTTCCGATCTCGAGTCTTACTACTTCGACAGTGGTGAAGGAGAAGAAGAGAACGTCACCGGTTACATCTACACCGACCGGCCGATCTATCGCCCGAATCACACCGTCTATTTCAAGGGAATTCTTCGTGGCCGCGACGAGCAGGGCGTTTATCGTCCAGTGAAGACGGACGCGGTCACAGTCACGGTCACGGATTCGAACGACGCGCGAGTGTTAGAAAAGGAAGTGCATCTTTCCGCGAACGGCACGTTCAGCGGCGAACTGACTCTCAACGAAGAGGCCGGTTTAGGAACCTACACGATTGAAGCGGCAACTGACGAAGGAAGTTCGAGCGGCAATTTTGAGGTCGCCGAATACAAGAAGCCCGAATACAAGGTGAACGTCGTCGCGCCGCAGAAATTCGTTGCCACCGGAAGCAAGGCAAAGTTTGACGTCAGCGCGAAATACTTCTTCGGCGCGCCGGTTTCAAACGCCGAGGTCAAGTACTATGTCTACCGTTCACGTTATTACCCGTGGTTTCCTTCAGACTACGACGCCGACACTGAAGATCAGGAGGACGAGGAAGAATATTCCGACTACCTCGACTCCTACGGCGACATGGTCTCGGAAGGCGAAGGCAAGCTCGACGCCTCCGGACGTCTGGAAGTCCCCTTCGACGTTCCGCAGAACACTGAGAACGATGTTTTCGATTTCCAGTACCGCCTCGAAGCGCAGGTAACCGACTCTTCACGCCGCACCATGAACGCGAGTGCGAGCCTCATCGCAACGCGCGGCAACGTGGTCGCTCGCGCGCAGTCGGAACTTTACGTCTACACCAAAGATCAGACGGCGAAGATCACGGTCATGACCAGCGATTACGAAGGACGGCCGGTGTCCGCCAACGTGACCGTGAAGTTTGTTTCGCGCACCTGGGAAAAGGTTACTGAAAAACAGAACGAGTACGATCCCGATTACAAGATGCACGAAGAGGTGCTCTCCTCGGCTGACGTCAGGACGGACCAGCAGGGGCGCGCCACTTACGACTACCAGATCACGACGCCCGGCAGTCTGATCATCAAGACCGTCATCAACGATAACGGCAAACAGTACGAGTCAGTAGGCGGATACCTCTGGGTCACCAGCGCTGACGATAGTTGGGCCGCCCGCATCCAGCAGACTGCTTACGACTCCATCAAGCTCGTTCCTGACAAAAAGTCGTATCGAGTCGGCGAGACTGCTCACGTCCTTGCGATTCTTCCGCACGACAACGCGAATCTGCTCGTCACTGCTGAAGTGGACAGCGTTCTTTCCGTGCGATACGTGAAATCTCCCGGCGCGACCGTGATTCTCGACGTTCCGATCCAGGCGAACTACGCGCCCAACGTTTTCCTCAACGTCACGTTCGTTAAGCAAGGCACGATGTACTCAGAAGCCAAGAGTCTCGTCGTCCCGGCGCGTGACAAGACACTCAATCTCGAAATCATCCCCAACAAGACGGAATACAAACCGCGCGAAACGGCGTCGTACACGATCCTCGCGCGCGACGCCGACGGCGCGCCCGTACGCAATGCCGAAGTCAGTCTCGGCGTCGTCGACGAAGCGATCTACAGCGTCGCGCCGGACTACTCCGGAAGCATTCGCAAGTTCTTCTACGGCATGCGCTACACGTCCGTCATGACGAACTTATCGGTCTCCTATTCATTCGTCGGCTTCGCGGGAGACAAGCCGATGGATCTCGCCGCGAAGAAGCCGTCGTACCAGTTAGCCGATTTCAAGAACGAAGGCGAGCTGGTCCAACCGCTGATCAGAAAAGACTTTCGCGACACCGCGTTCTGGCAACCGAGCGCGGTCACCGGCAGCGACGGAAAAGCGACCGTGAAGTTTCGTTTGCCTGACAACCTGACGACGTGGCGCGCAACGGCGCGCGGTGTCACGAGCGACACGAGAGTCGGCATGACAACGTCGAAAGTTCTGTCTCGCAAGGACGTGATTCTGAGGTTGGAAACACCGCGGTTCCTGACGCAGGGCGACACCGTCACGCTGTCAGGCATCGTTCACAACTATCTCAAAGAGGCGAAGGCCACGCAGATCTCGATCTCCGTTTCGGGTGCGCAGTTGATTGGCCCAGCCGAACAGACCATCACGATCGACAAGGAAGGCGAGCATCGTGTCGACTGGAAAGTCTCAGCGCAGCAAACCGGACAGATAACTCTGCTGGCGAAAGCGTTGACAAACACCGAGTCTGACGCCGTCGAACTGACGCTCGACGTCGTTCCGCGCGGTCTGCGCGAAACGAAAGTCGAAAGATGGAACACTAACGACGAGGCTGCCGAGCAGCAGTTCACGCTCGACTTGCCTGCGAACGCCGACATGAACTCGCGGAAACTTCGCGTGGAAGTTGCGCCGTCGATCGCGGGCACGCTGTTCGGCGCGCTCGATTATCTGACGACGTATCCGTACGGCTGCACCGAGCAGACGATGTCGAGTTTCCTGCCCAACATCGTCGTCTCGCAGACGCTGAAGGAGTTCAAGTCGACATCCATTCGCAACAGTAACGACTTGAAGAAGAAGGTGGAGCGCGGACGCAACCGTCTCTACTCGTTCCAGCACGACGACGGCGGCTGGGGTTGGTGGACCGACGACGCCAGCGATCCGTTCATGACCGCCTACGTCGTCGATGGGCTCACCATCGCGAAACATGCCGGATACGAGATCGACGACGATCGCATCGTTCGCGGCCGCGAGAAGCTCCAGGCAATGCTCGAAGCCGGTAAGAACGACAAGGGCATCGACATCGACATGGAAGCGCGAGCGTTCATGATCTACGCGCTCGCGGAAACCGGCGGAGTCGATTCGAAGCACCTGGAAAGACTCTACGGAGAACGCGGCAACCTGCAACCGTACGGCCGCGCGCTGCTGGCACTGTCGTTGAGTCTGCAAAAGGACAAGCGCGCCCCGGAAGTCGCAAACGAAATAGAGCGCACCGCTCATGTCGATAACGGAGTCGCGTTCTGGTATTCCAAGCGCGAGGCCCGTCTCGACTTTGCGGATCAAGACCAGACGGAAAGCACGTCGCTGTCGTTAAGAGCGCTCACGCGCATCAAGCCTAACAGTTCGTTGCTGCCGCTGGCCGCTCGCTGGCTCGTGTCAGATCGGACCAACAGTTACTTCTGGAATTCGACGAAGGACACTGCGTTCGCGATCTACGGTCTGATCGACTACCTGAAGATTAGCAAGGAACTATCGCCGTCCTACGATCTGGAAGTTTACGTAAACGGCGAGAACGTTCTGACGCAGCGTGTCGACAGCGCAAGCGCGACGCAGACGTTCCTCGTCAATCGAAAAGGCGGCGACGTTGGCCCAACCAACCAGGTACGAGTCGTCAAACGCGGCAAAGGAACTCTCTACCTGTCGTCGGCTGTCGAGTGGTACAACGGCGACGAGCAAGTCAACGCGCGCGGCTCGGGTGACTTGAACGTGACGCGCGAGTACTACCGGCTGAAACTCGAAGACGCGGGCTACAAGTTGAATTGGAAGCTCGAGCCTCTGACGGGCGAGATCAATTCCGGCGATCTGGTCGCGGTGAAGCTGCGCGTCACCGGCAAGAAGGCGCGTCACCTGATACTGGAAGATCCGATTCCGGCAGGCGCCGAGCAGATCGAGAGCGCCGGCAACCTGGATTTCGGCTACAGCAGTTCGGGCTGGTGCGATTGGTACAGCTCGCGAGAGTTTCGCGATCGGCGCACGGTTTTCTTCCTCGACTACTTCGAGGGTGACCAGACACTGCAATATGTGATTCGCGTGCAGGTGCCGGGCGACTTCTTCGTCGCACCCGCTCGCGCGGAGCTCATGTATCGCCCGGAAATTAATTCAAACTCGGCGAGCCGGAAGTTTTCGTTCATGGACCGGAGCGCGAACAAGCAGTAGGAGGCTGCTGAAAAAAAACGCCTGTCAACATGTCTCTGCGCGACCTCTGCGGCCTCTGCGTCTCCGCGGTGATCGCTTTGTAACGAGTTCACCGCAAAGAC
>DASURS010000171.1:0-15897 GCA_036279935.1 Pyrinomonadaceae bacterium | reverse complement strand
CGATGCGTCTCGACGGTCTTGACGCTGATGTCGAGAAGCTGTGCGATCTGTTTCGTCGTCTTTCCCTCGGCAATCAGTTGGAGCACTTCACGCTGGCGCGGGCTCAGGGTCGCGAGTAAATCCCTCTTTGAGACTCCTTTGCCGTACTCGAGTATCGTTTTCCGCGACGTTTCGGGCGAGATGTAAACCTCGCCTTTCATTACCGTTTGAATCGCCTGCTCAAGTTCGGTGCTGGCCGCGCTCTTCGGCAGGAAGCCCGCTGCACCCTCTCGCAAAGCCCGGATCGCGTATTCGCCGGCCTCATGGACCGTGAGGACGATGATCCGAATTCCCGGGTACTCTTTGGTTACGTGTTCGAGCACGTCAAACCCGCTTCCGTCCGGCATCGTGATGTCCAGCAGGATCAGGTTTGGCTGGTGTTCGGCGCAGAGCTCGATCGCCTCGCTGCCTTTGCCCGCCTCGCCGATGACGGTGACGCCTTTCAGTCTTTCTACGAGAGCGCGAATTCCCGCCCGGACTAAAGCGTGATCGTCAGCGATTAGCACACGTACCGGTTTCATCTCGCAGTTGTGCCTGGCGGTCTTTCTGGGGGACCATCCCTTCACAATTGAGGGTAAAAGCCGAGCGCTGGAGCTTGAGTTGACCGAAAAACAGTTTCGTGACGCTCGCAGGGGCATAATTGCAGGAAGCTCCTGATCCAACAATCAGGAATTACCTGAGTGCTTCCGAAATCACCGCCGCCGAAGGTGCTTCGGAACCCTGATCGAACAGGGGCGCTAAGAATATCTCTTCGGCACCCGTGCCGCTACTCGCAAGCGTACTGATGGAAACTCGCCAAAGTGCCCTGCGTGCAGCGGTTTGACCAATCGACGCTCAGGAATTATCTGAGGCATGTTCAGGATTCTCCTCATTGCGCACTCTTTCCTGAGCACTTAGCCTAGCCGAGCGAATTGGTTCAATGGCCCTGCTCCAGTTGAGCGGCTCCAACGCCCGCTTTCAGGCAACCTCATATCAGGTGAGCGCGGCTATGACCCACGAAGGATCGATCCGTGCGGTGTCTGTCTTCGTTGTGGGTGAACAGGCACATCCTTCCCAAGCGCCAAGGAAAAGTACGACCCGACGCGTTTCATTGGTTTTCTGGCTCGATGTGGTCGATCGGCCGCAGTTAATTGAGATCTAACAAGACGCGCGCAGTGGTCTAAAAACAATCATCGCGCGTGGAAAGGGGGACGACAGCCAGGGCGAGGTTGTCGTCCCCCTTACCTCAACCTGCCATCCGAACCGACACTTCAACGCGCCTTGCGAGCACAGCTACCTCGACCGTTGACAAAACAACCTCACCCGCGCGACGCACGGCTGCGTGCCATCAGTGGAAGTGGAACTGGTGGGACGCAGCCCGGCGTTTCATCGAGGCGGGGCATTACTCGGGAGAACTATGGAGAACTATTCGGAGAGCTACATGGACAACAATGGTGACCATCTGATGCATGAAGAGTGGGTGCCACTGTCGGAAATCGAAGGGCGCTACGTGGCGAAAGTCTTAGCGCACACGCATGGGAACAAGCAGGCTGCGGCGCGGGTGCTTCGGGTCGATCGCAAGACTCTCGATCGCATGATCAAGCGGCATCACATCGAGACCCAGTCGCTGCGCGAGCGCAGCAGAGCGTCGGGCAACGGAGCAGCCTAACCGGATTTGCGGTGTTCTCGTCGACAGCAGCGGCGTCAACTGAAGCTCGGGTCAGAATTCTGAAGTCCCGGTCATTGGTCATATGTCATTTGACATATTTGACATTTCTCATTTTCTTAAATGACAAATGAGAATTGTCCAATGGGCAATGGCAAACGACGAAAAGCGTTATGAACAAAGACGAACGCCTTCAGAAACCGGACTGACCCGCCACCGGCAATCGGCAAACCTCTTGACACGGCCCAAACCGCTTTGCTAGGGTCAGCGACCACGCAGAATGAAGCGAATCCTGCTCGTCGTTGCTGTCGGTGTACTCTATCTACTGCACCAGGACTTCTGGTTCTGGCGCTCCTCACATCTCGTTTTCGGTTTCATCCCTGTCGGACTGTTCTACCACGCATGTTTTTCAGTGGCAGCGGCCCTGCTGATGTGGCTGCTCGTGACTTTTGCCTGGCCCTCACATCTGGAGCGTGAGGTCGAAGACGCACAGCACGAGGAGGATGCAGCCCGTTGATTCCTGCCATAGTCGTCTTTCTTTACCTGGCGGCCGTCCTTTACATCGGCGTCTTTGCTTTTCGCCGCGCGAAGGGAAAAGAGGAAGCTGA
The DNA here is from genome assembly GCA_036279935.1 of Pyrinomonadaceae bacterium. Lineage (GTDB taxonomy): Bacteria > Acidobacteriota > Blastocatellia > Pyrinomonadales > Pyrinomonadaceae > PSRF01. The sequence continues at coordinate 13,605 of DASURS010000171.1, read as the reverse complement.
AGACTACTTTCTCGCCAGCCGTTCGCTTGGTCCGTTCGTGTTTCTGTTTTCACTGTTCGGCACGAACATGACGGCGTTTGCGATCCTCGGATCGTCAGGCCACGCGTTCAGCAACGGCATCGTTACGTTTGGTTTGATGGCGTCGTCGTCAGGGCTCGTGATTCCGTTGACGATCTTTCTGATCGGCACGCGTGTTTGGGCGTTGGGTAAGAAGCACGGTTTCATGACGCCCGTGCAGATGTTTCGCGATCGGTGGGAGTGCAGTCACATCGGCACCGTGATCTTCGTGGTGCAGGCGGCGATGCTCGTGCCGTATATCATCATCGGCATCATGGGCGGCGGAACGACGCTGTACGCGATCAGCGGCGGCCTCGTGCCGTTCTGGTTTGGCGGCGCGATCGTGGCGATGGTCGTGATGGGCTATGTGTTCTTTGGCGGAATGCGCGGCACGGCGTGGGTGAACACGTTTCAGACTGTGCTGTTTCTCTGCTTTGGCGCGATCGCGTTGATAGTGATCGGCGTCGGCATGGGTGGCTTTCGCACCGCTGCAACAGCCATGCAAAGCTCGCCAATGGCGTACCTGCTGACGCGCGAACGGTTCTCGCCATACTATTTCTTCAGCTACACGTTCATTCCGCTGTCGGCGATCGCGTTTCCGCACATCCTGATCTTTTGTTTGACTGCTCGAAAGATCACGCAGTTCAAGAAGACCGTCATCTTCTATCCGATTTGCATTCTCGCGATCTGGCTGCCGTGCGTCTTTCTCGGCGTGATGGCGAACCGCGTCACGGACATTCCGCAGGTTAAGGCGAAGCAGGAAGCGCGGCGCGTGCTGGCGACGCAGGGCAAGACGATGGAACCGGAACAACGTGACGAGCTGCGCGAGCAGGCAGCCGGTGACGACGTGATCATGTTGCTGTTGCAACGCTACGCGCCGCTCTGGCTCGCCGGACTGCTAGGCGCCGGAATCATGGCAGCAGTGATGGCCAGCGACTCTCAGATCCTCGCGCTCTCGACAATGTTCACGGAGGACGTCTTCGCCTTCTACGGAGGCAAGACGCGCTTCGGGGAATCGGTCCAGGTGCAGACCGGCCGGATCTTCATCATTTTGATAACGCTCTTTTCGTACATCATCGCGTTGGAAGCGCCGGAGACGATCTTCGAGCTCGCGATTCAATACGCGTTCTCGGGTTTCGCTTCGTTGTCTCCGCTTTTGATCGCGGCGCTTTTCTGGAAGGGAAGCACGAAGTGGGGCGCGCTGGCGGTGGCGCTTTGGACAGCCGCGGCTGTGATCGCCGTCGCCATCTTTCAGGCAATGGTTCCGGCGCCGGCGCCTGGTGGAAACACAGTCGTCTGGTGGTTGGGCGGCGCGGAAGCGCTTGCGCGCACGCCGGGCGGCACGGCAGTCTTCAAGTTCATGCCCGTTGTGCCGATGGTCATCGTTTCCGCGTTGTTGATGTACTTCGTTTCGCTGGCTACGAGGAAACCGGCCCAAACGACGATCGCGAAATATTTTGGAGGTCGCCACTCATGAAGAAACTATTACTCACCATCGTGGCTATTGCCTGCGTGTGTGTCTGCGCCAATGCTCAGACGGGGAAGCGCCGGGCAGTGAAGACGGGTACTCCGAACGGCATCTTTTCACCCGCCATCGTGACCGGCGATCTCGTGTTTACTTCCGGTCAGATCGGAATCGATTCGAAGACCGGACAGTTGCCGGAAGGTATGGAGGCACAGCTCGAGCAGGTGTTTCGCAATCTGACCGCCGTACTCGAAGCATCAGGCAGCAGTATCGATCACGTCGTAAAGACGACGGTGTTCCTCGCCGACATGAACGACTACAACCGGATGAACGAGCTTTACAAAGCGAAGTTCAAAGGCGATCCGCCGGCGCGCTCGACGATCCAGGTCGCGCGACTCCCGCGTGACGCGCGTATCGAGATCGAAGCCGTTGCGGTCGTGAAGCAGTAACCACAAAAAGGCACAAAAGACCACTTTTGTGGTTACCCGAAGCAGTAAAGCCGGCCGTCCTGAGATCCGATCACAATCCGTCCATTTGCGATCGCGGGTGACGCTGAAAGCGGCGCGCCCGCGTTGAACTCCCAAAGCTTGGCGCCATTCGTCAATGACAGAACGTAAAACCGCCCGTCATTCGAACCAACAAAGACTCTTCCGGCCGCGATCGCCGGCGACGACTCGACGCGCGCCCGTGTCGCAAACGTCCATGCTGCTTTGCCGTTCAGCGTCAATCCGTGGACCATCTTGTCGCGGCCGCCTACGACGATGCGCGTCGGCGTGACTGCTACGGACGAGTAGTACGGGAACTTGCGCTGCGGATGCTCGTAGCGCCAGAGGATGTTGTGCTGGCCCAGGCTCACGCCCAGGACTTCGTTATCAAACGTGCCGTAGTAAGCCATTCCGGAACGAAGCGCGGGAGACGCGCCGGTGTAAGCACCGGAAGTGACGTTGAAAACTTCCTTGCCGTCGGAGATGCGAATCGCGCGGAAGACTTCGTCGCAGCCGGCGATGAACGCCAGGCCGCTGGCGATGCCGGGAGTCGAATGCACTGGCCCATTTGTCTTGAACTTCCAGAGCACCGATCCGTTGCGCGCCGAGACGCAATACAGGTTCTCGTCGTACGAGCCGATCAAAACCCGGTCGCCATAAACCACGGGCGACGACTTGATCTCGCTGCCCGTTTTCGCGGTCCAAAGCCGTTTGCCGTCCGGAGCATTGACGGCGTGCAACGTGCCGCCGAGGTCGCCGATGTAGACCACGCCGCCACTGTAAGCCGGCGACGATTCGCCGATAGGCGCGCCGGTCGAATACTTCCAGTAAACGTTCCCGTTTTCGAGGTTCAGCGCGACAAGCTCGCCTTTCTGCGAGCCGACAAAGACGGTTCCGCCGACGATCGCCGCCGACGACTCGATCGAATCGCCCGCCTCGTACGTCCACAGTTGTTTCAGCGAGGTCGGAACGTTCGACTGCGACACTCCGGTCAATTGATGATTGCCGCGAAACTGCGCCCAGTTCTCTGCCGGCGCATCCTGCCCGCGAACCGGCAACAGCGCGCCCGCGCCGGATAAAAACAAAAATAGTATGAGCAGTCTCAGTAAGCCCACTCGTAAACCTCCATGGCTCCTTGTTGATCGAACGGGCGGGGATTGAATGTTCCGGTCCATTGTTCGGCAGCTTCCGCGGCGAGCGCCGGCAACTCATCTTTTGCGATGCCTGACGCGCCCAAACCAACTCGCAATCCGCCGGCTTCCGCAAGCTGCTCGAGCCGGCGTGCGAGTGCCTCAGTTCCTGAGAACAACGATGCATAGCGATCGCCGGCGGCGCGGTCATTCCAACGAACGACCGAAGGCAACAGCATCGCGATCGCCTCGCCGTGCGCCGTGCCGTAGTGTGCCGTCAGCGGGTTCGCGCAGGCGTGTGTTGCGCCGAGCATCGAGTTTTCGATCGCGACGCCGGCGTAGAACGCTCCCAACTGCATCGCGCCGCGCGCGTCGAGATCGTCGGGATGATTCAGCGCGCGTTCGTAGTTGGGCTCGAGCAAGCGCCACGCTTCGCGCGAGAAGATCTCCGACAGTGGATTTCGCTCCGTGGTGACGTAAGTTTCGACGGCATGCGCGATCGCGTCGAAACCCGAAATCGCCGTGATGCTGCGCGGTTGCGAGACGGTGAGGGCGGGATCGAGTATCGCAACGCGAAACGCTGCTTTCGGATCGCCGCAAGCCATCTTGATGTGATTGTCGGTGGTGGAAATCAGCGCATAGCTTTGCGCTTCGCTTCCGGTTCCGGCAGTCGTCGGAATCGCGATCATCGGCAACATGGGCTGCGTCGCTTTGCCGTAACCGCGGTAGTCAGACATCTGGCCGCCGTTGGTGAGGATGAAGTTGATGCCCTTGGCGCAGTCCATCGAACTGCCGCCGCCGAGTCCGATGATCGAGTCGATCTTTTCCTGCGCGGCGAACTCGGTGCCGGCGTCGACCATGCTCGTGTCGGGATTAACTTCGAAGTCGTGAAAGCGAACGACTTCGATGCCTGCGGCGCGCAACGGCTCGACGGCTTCGTCCACGTGGCCCGACGCGACCATGCCGTGATCGGCGACCAGCAGGACGCGGCGGAACCCCAACTCCCGGGCGACGTCGCCCAGCCGGCTGATGGTTCCCGCGCCGAAAATCATTCGAGTACGAGGCTGATAATCGAACGGTTTAAGGTCTAACACGGGCCACAAAAAGGCACAAAAGACACAAAATACTAATTCTTCGCGGTTGCCGGTTTTGACGGCGCTGCATTCTCCGACAACGCATAAAGCTGGTTGCGGTTGGAGATGAAGAGCGCGCCATTGGCCGGAACGGGCGTCGAGTAAACCGAACTGCCCATGTTGATCTCGCCTAGCACTTTTTTGGTCTTTCCTTCCTGCATGATCACCACGTCGCCGTCTTCGTCGCCAAGATAAATCTTGCCGTCGATGAGCATCGGCGAGCCCCACACGGCCGCGAACAGGTCGTGGGTCCAATAGACCTCGCCGGTTTTTGCGTCGAGTGCGTGCAGGAAGCCGCTGAAATCCGCTTGATAAAGGATGCCGTCCTTGATCGCGGGAGTCGAGATCGAGCGGCGAATCTTGTCGTAATGCCAGACCATTCCCGTCTTCGTGATGTCGCCGCGTTTGGTCGCGTCGATGCAGTACATGTGACCGACGCCTTCGCCGTGCTCCGGATCCTGTCCGTTAGAGATGTAGACGCGATCCTGGTAGACGACGGGCGTGCTGATCACCTCGTTGCGGGTCTTGGGCCAGACCGAGTCTTTCGGGTTCGTGTCAAACTCCCAGAGTTTCTTTCCGGTCAGCGCTTCGTAACCGCGAATCCAACCGTCGCCCTGACCGTGAACAAGCTGGACCACGCCGCCGATCGTTCCGACCGTCGGCGACGACCACTGTCCGTGCAGGATGCGATCGAAAACCGAGTTGTCTTCCCAAACCAGTTTGCCCGTCTTCTTGTTGATGGCGATGATGGCGGGCGCTTTCGGAGACGGAATGTTGACGTGACTTTCGTCCTGGCCGTTCGACGTGCTGACGTAGATCAGATCGCCGTACATCACGGGTGACGAGTTCGCGAGGTTGTGCGGCAGGGAGCCGACTTCCTCGATCATGTCGAACTTCCAAACGACGTCCGCGTTCGTCTCGCCCGTAAGCTTCTCGTCGACGACTGGTCCGTCGTTCTCCTTGTCGCGGAAGCCCTGCGTGTCGAGACACATGAGCTCAGCGCGATTGGAGACGTAGTAAACGCGATCGCCTTCCACGAGCGGCGATGACGCGACGCCCTGGTACGGCCAGTCGTTAACGCGTCCGGCGGCGAGCTTGTCATGGACCATCTGCCACATGAACTGGCCGTCCGATTCGCGAAACGCCATCAAAACGCCTTTGTCACCCGTGACCTTCGGGTCGCGCAGTCCTTCGTTGTTGGTGCCGACGAAGACCATGCCGCCGGCAACGACGGCGTTGCCATAGCTCTGCGATCCCAGATCGGCCACCCACTTGACGTTCTTCTTGGTTTTGACGTCCCAGGTGGTGGGCAAACCTTTCATGTTCGAGGTCATGTTGCGATCCGCAGTGCCGCCCCACATGGGCCAGTCGCCCGACCCGGGATCGGATGCGGAAGTCACGGGCGCGAGAAAATAGATGCCGACGCCGAGGATCAGTGCGATAAGTAGGAACAGATTTTTAATTCTCATTTGTTCGCATACACCTTTACGTTGTCGAAGTACAGTTCGGCCAGGCCGTTACCGAAGATTCCGGGAGCGCCCTGACGATTCGGGATCGGATCGATGCGTTCGATCATCCATTCAGCGGGTTCGGCGTCACTCACGGGCCAGACTTTACCGCGCGCGCGCGTTTTGCCGTCGGGAAGGTTTTCCACCTGGAGTTTCATGCGATACCACGCGTCGGGCTTCCAGGCGTAGGAAATCGTTTTGGTCCGGGCAGTTTCCGGTTGCCAGGGCTCGAGATGCAGCGTCTGGATATTGCCGTATAGTGTTAGCACATAACGCTGCGCAATGATACCGGCATCGCCTTGCTGCCGGCGTTTCTGGGTCGCCATGACGTCGGCCTCGACTGTGTAGTTCGACCAGTCGGAAGGACCGATGTAAGCGCGAGATCGACTCAGCAGTGACGAGCCCTCCGTTAACTTCGCGAGCACCTTGTTGCCGTTCTGATCGCGCACGCCGAACTTCATCGTCATGCTCACCCACGACGGCGGCGCGGCGTTCACGGCGTATGCATCGAACGTTTCGTTCCACGGCAGCGGCGGAAACACACGAACGCTCGCGCTCCCCGTGATGCCGTCAACAGTCGCCTTCACAAGACCTGCCTGGTTGACCGCGTCGCCGGCTACAGTGAGCTGACCGTTGGCGATATTGCCTTTGAGCTGGTCCAACGACCATTGCGCCGCGGGCTCTTCACGGATGAAGTTTCCCTGTGCGTCGAAGAGACGAGCGCGGAAATTCACTTTGTCGCCGGGTTTCAGAATCAGTTCAGTGGGGACGACCTGGACCCATGTTGCCGCCGCTGTAGTGACGTTCGAACCTTCGGCTGTCGACGACGTGGGCCGCGACGAGTTGCTGTTCGATTTCTTGCCGATCGCGTAGAGTCCCTTATCACTGACGACGTAGACGCGGCCATTCGCGACCGCGGCGGAACCGATGACGGGCTCCGGGCTCTGCGCTGAGCCGAGCCAGTCTTCGTCGAGAACCTGGCAGCCCGTCGCAGAAGGTTTCAGGATGAAAAACTTTCCATTCTCAGTGCCGACGTACAACTTACCATCCGCGAATACCGGCGATGCTTTCTGAATAGTTCCGAGGTTTTGCAACCAGAGTTGTTTTCCGGTGTTGACGTCGAAGGCTCCGAGGTTGGCGCCGTTATCGACCTGGTAGAGCCGATCGCCGTCGAGCACCGGCGACGAAAAACCGCCCTGCCAGCCTTTGATAGACCACTTGGCCTGACTCTGTTTGATCTCGCCTTTGGCCGACGCGTCAATGGCGAGCATCATGCCCATCTCGCTGGAGTCGAGATTTTCTTCACTGTGCGTCAGGATCGCGGTGTTGCCGCTCACGACGACGCCCGTGTTGAGACCACGTTTGCTCATCTCTATTCGCCAGACCGGCTCGCCGGTTTGCGGTTTGATCGCATGAACGAAACCGTCGCTCGCGCCCTGGATCAGCAGCCGCGTTCCGTTGACGTTCGCGATGATTGGCGGTGCGTAAGTCGTGTCGTACGGGCGCTGTCCGGGAGAGCTTACCCACATCGTTTCGCCCGTTTTCTTGTCGAAGGCGATGAAACGATGTCCCCCGCGTCCGTGCTGTCCCCACATGAAAGTCACGCCGCTGATGATGACGAGGTCGCCGTCGATCAGAGGCGAGACGGTGCGGCCGCCGTGCGTTGTCAGCAGTCCGAAGTCCTCACTGAGCGAGCGTTCCCAAAGGACCTTGCCGTCGCGATTGAATGCCATCAGGTGGCCGCCGACGCCTAACGTGTAAACGTTGCCAGTCGCCGGATCGCCACCGGGCGATGCCCAACCGACGCGATGCGGCGGCACGTCGCTCAGGTAGATATTGAAGCGATGCTCCCAGAGCACCTTGCCGTTGTTGGCGTCGAAACACATGACGCGCTCCTGCAAGGTCTCGCCCTGGCCGGCCGTGTTCTGAAGGTAGACGTGGTCTCCCATCACGATGGGCGCGGAGCGTCCACCGTACGGCGCTCGCCAGGCGAGGTTCTCGCCGGCGGGGGACCACTTGGTTGGCAGGTTCTTTTCAGTCGAGATACCGTCGCGAGCAGGACCACGCCATTCGGCCCAATCACCGGCGGCAACGATTGCGAATGCAAGACAAACGTTCAAATATATGGAGATAAGGTTATTCATTTTGGAGGTCCGTTACTGACTGGGATAAACAATGTTCCGCTTGCAACCCTAATGATGTAGGATACGTAAGCTCACGTTGCTGCGTTACATTTTTCCGTAAAATTCTAACACGGATAAGACGAGAAGAAGCACTTCTCCGGGCTCGAGGACAAGACGATGCTGGTGCTCCACAAGTTCTTCCTCTTTTCGGTACTCGGTCTGCTGTTCGCACAAGGTACGACAAGCACAAAACAGGAGCTGAACGATCAGCTTTTTGAAGCCGTGCGCAAGGGCGATGCCGCCGCGGTTACAGCGTTGCTCGACAAAGGCGCCGACGTCAACGCGAAGTTTCGCTATGGCCAGACCGCATTGTTCAAAGCGGCGGAAAAAGGGAGTGCCGACGTTGCGAAGGTGCTGATCGATCGCGGCGTTGACGTCACCGTCAAAGACACGTTTTACGGTGCGACGGCCATGACGTGGGCGCTTGATCATGAACACGCCGAAATCGTGAAGCTCATCTTCGAAAAAGATCCGAGCGGTGTTGACGAGGTGCTGTTGGCGGGCGTGCGTTCGAATAACGAAGCGCTGGTCAAGGTGGCGCTCGATCGGGGCGGCGCGAAACCGCAAACGTTAACGGCAGCACTCGTCGCTGCTACGTCAGATCCGAAGAGCGCCGGAATCGCGGAGCTGTTGAAAAAAGCGGGCGCTGTTGCGCCGCCGGCTATTGATGAGACCACTTTGCAGTCGTATGTTGGCAAGTACAAGGGCGACCCCGGACCTGAGCTCACGATTTCAGTTAAAGAAGGCAAGTTGATCGCGACGTCGCCGCAGGCGCCCGGTCCAATCGCGCTGATGGCGATCGACAAAACCAGCTTCCGCCCGGTTGATTTTGAGGGCATCACACTTACGTTCAACGTCGAAGGCGGTAACGTAACCGGTATGGCATTCAAGCAGGGCCCAAACACCACCCAGATGAAACGCGGGGTCGAAACCAAACCATAACCTGCGGGTCCCCATGAAAAAATTCGTTCTTTCCGTGTCTCTCCTGATGTTCGTTTACGCTGTGGCCCATGCACAGAACTGGCCACAATTCCGTGGTCCGGGCGCGACTGGCGTTGTCGAAGGCCCGCCTCAACCGGTTAAGTTTGACGGCGCGAGCCAGACGAACCTTCGTTGGAAAACTCCGATTCCCGGTCTTTCTCATTCGAGCCCCGTAGTGTGGGGCAACAAGATTTTCGTGACGACGGCGGTGAGCAGTGCCAAAGACGAAACGCGCTACGGTCTCTTCGGCGACGTCGCGCCGGTCAAAGATAATCCGAGTCACACCTGGAAGATCTACGCCGTCGACAAGCAAAAGGGGACGATCCTTTGGGAACGCGTCGCTTATGAAGGCATTCCGAAAGTGAAACGGCATCCGAAGTCGTCGCACGCCGCTTCAACGCCGGTTACTGACGGCAAGTATCTGATCGTGCTGTTCGGCTCCGAAGGTCTTTACGCTTATGACCTGAACGGGAAGCAGCTTTGGAAACAGGATCTCGGCGTGCTCGACGCGGGCTGGTTTTACGACGTCGACTACCAGTGGGAATACGCCGCCTCGCCCATCATCTACAAGAATCTGGTGATCGTCCAGGCTGACATCCAAAAGAACTCGTTTGTCGCCGCTTACGACATCAAGACGGGCAAGCAGGTTTGGAAAACGACTCGCGAGGGCGAGCTTCCCGGTTGGAGCACACCGACAGTTTACGAAGGCAAAGCGCGTTCGGAGGTCGTGACCGCCGGGGCAAAAGCCATCCGCGGCTACGACGCTTTAACTGGAAAAGAGTTGTGGACCCTGGGGCCAATGGCGGAAATCGCGACGCCGACGCCGTTCTCCGCGTTCGACTTAATCTACGTCACGAGCGGTTACCGGCCGATTCAACCAATTTATGCCATAAAACCGGGTGGCAGCGGTGATTTGTCATTGAAGGACAAACAGGTCTCGAACGAGTTCATCGCCTGGAGCAAAGATCGGGGCGGGCCGTACATGCCGACGCCGATCGTTTACGGCGAATTGCTTTACACCTGTTCGAACCAGGGCGTGTTGACGGCTTACAACGCGAAGACCGGCGAGCGCGTTTATCAGGAACGTCTTGGAGGCACTGGCGGCGCGTTCACAGCTTCTCCGGTCGCTTCGGATGGGAAGATTTTTCTGTCAAGTGAAGACGGTGACGTTTTCGTCGTGAAGGCCGGGCCGAAGTACGAACTGCTGGCGAAGAACCCGGTGGGCGAAGTGATGATGGCAACGCCCGCGATCTCCGATGGGTTGCTCATCGTCCGCACCATCTCGCACCTGTATGCCTTCGGCGAAGCGCCTGTCTCGAAGAAACAATAAACTGCAAAGGAAGAATGCTTGTGAAACTATCACGTCGAATCAGTCTTGCTCTCATTGTTGCCGCGTCGTTTGTGCTCTCGCTCGTAAGCATCGCAGGCGCGGCTAACTGGCCGCAGTGGCGAGGTCCGGATGGTTCCGGGATCTCGAACGAAAAGAACCTGCCGGCGGAGTGGAGTCCCACGAAGAACATCAAGTGGAAAACGCCGATCGATGGCCGCGGTCATTCGTCGCCCATCGTTTGGGAGAACAAGATTTTCGTGACGACGGCGGTTGAAGGCGCGGAAGTTCCGGGAGCGAAGGCTGCGAGACACCTGCTCGACGACAAGGATTTCGTGCATCCGGACAGCGTCGGCGCTAACCGCAAGCACACGTTCAAAGTGATCGCGCTCAATCGCGACAATGGAAAGATCCTGTGGGAGTCGGTGGCGTGGGAAGGCACGCCGTATGACGATCGCCATCGCAAGAGCTCGTACGCCGCTTCGACGCCCGCGACTGACGGCAAGCTCGTTTACGCGTACTTCGGCAGTGAAGGTCTTTACGCTTATGACTTCAACGGCAAGCTCGCGTGGAAAGCCGACGTCGGCAAGCTCGCTAACCTCGGCATGGGTACCGGTACGTCGCCGATCCTGTTCGAGAATCTGGTGATCGTGCAGTGTGATGAAGACAACGGCGAGGCGTCGTTCATCGTTGCTTACGACAAGAAGACGGGCAAGGAAGTCTGGAAGACGCCGCGCAAGGTGCAGATCAGTTGGTCCACGCCGTACCTCGCGCGCAACGCGAAACGCGCCGAGTTGATCACCAGCGGAACTGAGTCGATCATCGCGTACGATCCGGCGACTGGAAAAGAGCTGTGGAGACACAAGGGTCTCGAAAGCAATGCGATTCCGTCGCCGGTCTCGAATAACGAGATGGTTTATGTTGTCGCGGGATTTCCTGCGAAGATCGCGATGGCGATCAAGCTTGGCGGGTCGGGAGATCTGACCGGGACGCCGAATGTTCCCTGGCAGTACGCAAAAGGGACTGCGTACGTGCCGTCTCCGATTCTCTACGGCGATTATCTGTACCTGACGACCGACCGCGGTATTCTGACTTGCATCGACGCGAAGACCGGTGAGGTCAAGTATGAAGGCGGGCGTATTCCGATTCCGGCGACGTTTACGGCTTCGCCCGTAGCGTTTGACGGCAAGATCCTGCTGACGAGCGAAGATGGCGACACGTTCTTCGTAAAGGCTGGTCCGAAGCATGAGATCATCGGCACGAACTCTGTCGGCGAACCCGTTTACGCTTCGCCGGCGATCGCCGATGGACGGATCTACATTCGAGGAGAGAAGAACATCTACTGCATCGGCAGCTAATGTCCTACTCAGAGTTCGTCACCTGAAATGCGCTGACGTACTCGTGCGTCTCATATAACTCCGCCTCCAGCGCATTCATATGGCCAACCTCGACTTCTATGCTTTGGGCGAAGATCTCCGAAGGTTGTTTGAATTTCTCTATTCCGAGACGGATGTCGTTGCCTACGAACTATCATCTGAGTTTGACCGTGAGCCGCGTTGTTTCAGGTCACTGGCTGAGGTGGAGGGCGCGTTCAGTCTCGGCACGCATGGAGCCGGACATCTCCAACTTTGGTCCCCCTCCGTAATGGAGCGTCCAGTTATCCGTCGTATCGAACTCAAAGTGCCGGGCCATTCTTTCCGCTACGCGGTGGAAGGTGCTGGCCTAATGCAACTTTACCTTGACGGTGTAAAAGATGGCGTTATTTACCATACGCACTTCGGCCATTGGAATGAGGCGGGAGCGCGGCAGCGATCCATGCACTCGGCCGATGACTGCAATTGGCGTGCGCTTGCCAACCTGTCAGGTGCGATACAGCGACACATTCGTCGCAAGCTCGCTTCAGCAAAGCTTTATGCTCGTCCGATTCTTGAACAAGCTCTCAGTGCAGTAGAAGATGGACATGGACTATGGGTTGGTCCAGCAGTTCATCATGCTAACTCACCTGATATTCAAAAAAATGTCGCCTAAAATGATTTCTAACAAGTGCGTCGAGCCGAAGTTGACCCATCGACTGACCCTCGACCGTGAGAATTTATGCGTGCGCTAGTCCTCATCATCTGCGCTTTAACTGTTGTAGACAACTGGCCGCAGTGGCGTGGTCCACGCGGCCAGGGTATCTCCGAAGAGAAAAACCTGCCGCTCGAGTGGAGCTCCACGAAAAACGTCAAATGGAAGACGCCGATTCCCGGGCGTGGTCACTCGTCTCCCATCGTTTGGGGTAACAGACTTTTCCTCACCACGTCCATCGAAGGTCCGGTGGTTCCCGGCGCCGCTGCCGTAAAACACATCATCAACAATGAAGTGGTGAAGTTGCCCGATACTATTGGGGCGGATCACAGTTACGCGCTGAAGCTGCTCTGCATCGACGTCGAAACGGGAAAGATCGTTTGGGAACGGACCGTCCATGAAGGGCGCATGTTTGACGATCGCCAGAAAGCGAACACGTACGCTTCGTCCACTCCTGTGACCGATGGGCGTTACGTTTACGCGTTCTTCGGGTCTGAAGGTGTTTACTGTTACGACTTCGACGGGAAACAGATCTGGAGCGCGTCGTTGGGTGGCATCGCGAAGATGGGATACGGCGAGGGAACGTCGCCGATTCTGTTCGAAAATTTGCTGATCGTGCAGGTCGATAAGGAGCTTGGGCAGGGTTCGTTTATCGCGGCGATCGACAAGACGACGGGCAAGCACGTGTGGCGGACGGCGAGAAAGAATCGCGCGTCGTGGTCAACGCCGGTGATTGCGCGTGGAGCGAAGGGTGTTGAGTTGATCGCGAGCGGCGCCGAGAGTGTCGTGTCGTACGATCCGGCGACGGGAAAAGAGTTGTGGCAGACGGAAGGATTGATCAGCCACGCGATCCCGACGCCGTTGGTCACCGATGACATGGTTTTTGTCTACGCGGGTAGTCACGACAAGCGCGGCTACGCAGTTAATCTCGATGACCACAAAATCAGATGGCGTCATGACAAAGGCACGGCTTACGTCGCATCCGGTGTTTTGTACGACGGAACGATTTATCTGATAACCGACAGCGGGATCATGACGAGTCTCGATGCGAAGACCGGTCAAATGAAATACGAAGGCGCGCGACTTCCCGCGCCCACGACCTTCTTCGCCTCTCCCGTGGCCTTCGACGGCAAGATCCTGCTCACGAGCCAGGACGGCGACACCTTCGTCATCGCCGCCGGCCCAAAGCCCGAGCTCCTGAAAACCAACTCGCTCGGCGAACCCATCTACGCCTCGCCCGCCATCTCCGGCGGCCGAATCTTCATCCGC
>DASURS010000170.1:0-34951 GCA_036279935.1 Pyrinomonadaceae bacterium | reverse complement strand
CGCTGACTAATAAACGAAAGGAAACGGTGCTTTGAATCGACGCCGTTTGCGAAGCGCTTGTTATTGAACATCCAGACCGTGAGTATGTACTGGCAGTTGTGCCAAACAGTAAGCACAAGCCAGCCGTGATTGATGTCGTCAATCGCCAGGTAGCCGAGTCCAAAAATCACCAGGTGCGAACAAACGTAGAGCGTGTGCGCGATCGGTAGCGTTCCCTGAATCAGCGACTTCAACGTCTGCGCCAGCCACCAGCCAATCACGACGATCGCGAACGAACCAGCCGCCGTCACGAGCCACAACGGCACCGGCAAAACCTTAACTTCCGTGAAGAGAAACCGATCAGGCGCCTGGAAAGATCGATGAAGTATTCCCCAGGCCGGCAGCGCGTAAATGATCAGCCGGCTCAACAGGTCGTTAGTCAAACCAGCCTTGCGCTGGTAGATTCGGGAGACGCCGTACGACTGCCGCGTGTAATGCCACCATTGCCAGTAGAGATAAATCGTCGTCAGAATCCAGCCGCCGAACAGCAGGCACAGAGCAACCACACCGGCGAGCACGATCAACGGCAACCACGTGATCAGGAACCGGTGCTGGTCAAAGCTCTCGCGATCGAACGTCAGCCGCGTGAACGTCGCAACGACGTGGTGATACCCAAGCAGCCAGGCGTTGAGTACGAACACGAGCGGAAACAGTCTCGGGTTCGCGACGACCATCGCGCCGGCGGCAATCGCCACCAGACTGATCCCCGCAACATACGTCAGGTCAAAGCCCGGACTCCGGACCCAACCCGCGCGCGGCAAAACTGAAGCTGCAACTGCGGACACTCCGCACGACTCCTCGAAGAGATAGACGAATACCCGTGGTGAGGGTAGCGTCGTTGTTTGGAGATCTTCTCTGCGTATCTCAGCGTCCCTCCGCGTCTCTGCGGTAAAAGATCGAGTAAAGCACTAACCGCAGAGCCGCAAAAGGAACGCAGAGAATCGCAGAGTCAAATTAAGACACCGCCCGAACGACCTTGGCAAGCGCTATACCACTAATTAGTCATACAATGAACGACTTAACGAGCGATTGACTGCTCGCCAGCGAGCAGTTGCGGTGAAATAAAACTCCACGTCGCGCTGTTCTGTGGTTAGATAGCGCCACAAAAACAACTGAAAATGGACTCTGCCGCAGCTTCCGCAACCTCTTCGCGCCACGCTTCTCCCGTACGCCGGGCGATGCGTGCCCCGTTTCTGTTGTGGGGCGGCCTGCTCGTCATTCTCGGGTTCACCACTTACCTCGTTGGCATTCTGTTCTCAATCGTCCGAATGCTCTTTCAACTTGGGCCAACGGCATACGAATGGAACCAGCAGATCATCTGGTACAGCGGCATTCCAACCACGCTCGGTCTGCTGCTTTGCGCCGTTGACCTGACTTTCATGCTCGGCAGGAAACGAAGGAGCCCGCGCTGGGTCGAAGGTGACGAGTCCGGCGAGCTCTTCGATTCGCAAGTGACAGTCGCTCTCACTGCTTACAACGACGAAGACGGCATCGGTCAGGCCGTGAAAGATTTTCTTCAACACCCGCGAGTGAAGCGCGTGATCGTCGTCAGTAACAACAGCTCGGACCGCACGCTCGAAAACGCCGCGGACGCAGGCGCCATCGTCTACAACGAAACAAAGCCGGGTTATGGCCAGTGCGTCTATCGCTGTTTCCAGGAAGCGTTAAACTGCGCCGACGCGAACGTCATCGTGCTCTGCGAAGGCGATCGAACTTTTCGCGCGCGCGATATCGACAAGTTCATGTCGTATCTGCCGCACGCCGAGATCGTTAACGGCACTCGCATCGTCGAACAGTTGCGCGCTTACGACACTCAGCTCAACACGTTCATGTACTACGGCAATTTCTTCGTCGGAAAGTTGCTGGAGATCAAACACCTCGGTCGTGGAACATTTACCGACGTCGGCACGACGTACAAAGTGCTGCGCCGCGACGCGCTGGAGCGCCTGTTGCCGCATCTGAATCCACAAATCAATCTGGAGTTCAACGCCCACTTCATGGACACCGCGTTGCGCACCGGCGCGATCGTCGTCGAGTGCCCGATCACGTTCCACCCACGCGTCGGCGTAAGCAAAGGAGGAAACGTAAACACTTCGCGAGCGATGGCAGTCGGTCTGCGAATGATGAAAGGAATCTTTTTCGGCTGGCCGGGAGACGCACATTGACGGATCGATACTTCCAAACGCGTTTCACCGAAGATCCAAGGCGAGAGATTCTATGGCGTACGCTGGTGCAACACTATTTCCAGCCACAGATCACGAGCGACGACTGCGTGCTCGAGCTCGGCGCCGGCTACGGACACTTCATTAACAACGTCCGCGCGCGTCGTCGCATCGCGCAGGATCAATGGCCGGACTTCCCCAAACATCTCGACGAAGGAATCGAATCGCACGTCGGCGCTGTCGATGATCTCTCTTTCCTTGACGACCATTCCGTCGATTTTGTTTTTGCCAGTAATCTGTTCGAACATGTTTCGCAGGAGCGATTCGCCTCGGCACTCGAACAACTGCGGCGAAAGCTGAAGCCATCGGGAACGATCACCTTGTTGCAACCCAACTATCGCTACGCCTTTCGCGACTACTTCGACGATTACACTCACATCACGGTTTATTCACACCTGAGCCTCTGCGACTTCCTGCAAGCAAACTCGTACGAAGTCATCACGTGCAAACCGCGATTTATGCCGCTCACGTTGAAATCGCGTTTGAAAGTCTCCCCTTCGCTGATTCGTCTCTATCTAATGTCTCCGGTAAAGCCGTTGGGCAAACAGATGCTCATCCGCGCTCGACCTCTTCCGGAGGCCCGATAAAACCATGGCGAAGCTGTTGCGCGTCGTCGAGCTGGTACTCGTCGTATTTCTGCTGCTCGGCGCAGTCACGTTCGTACTACAAGCGTGTCACACGCTGACCACGCCCGGCGAGGTCGAGTACGGCGAAGGCATCGTGCTATGGCAGGCAGCCAACGTCACTAACTGGACCAAAGCGTTTCACCCGGTCGAGATCTATCCGCACGTTATCTTTCACTACACACCGCTGTTTCATTTGACCTCGCGATTTGTGGCGCTGTTTACGGGCGACTTGCTCGTAGCCGGCAGGCTGGTCTCGATCCTTTCACTAGCGGGCACGTGTCTCATTGGCGCTTTATTGACCGCGAGCGTCTTGCCCGGAGGCCGGGATCGATTTGCACGTTTTGTCGGCTCAGTCGCGGCGGGAACGCTCGTGTTTACGAGCGCGTTCTGGTGGTGGGAAACGGTGATGCGCGTGGACGCGCTGGCGATATTCCTGTCGGTCGCGGGAGTCGCTTTGTTTGTAGCAGCGAGACGCCACCGGTCGCTGGGTTTCCTCGCGTTTCTTTTCTTCGTGGCTGCGGTCTACACGAAACAAACCTCGCTCCCCGCTCCCGCCGCTTGCTTCATACTCGCATTCATCGAAAAGCCGCGTTACGCGCTTCAACTGGCCGCGTTTTCAGTGTCGCTCGGTCTCGCCATACTGTTGATGCTTCATACCGCAACTGATGGACTCTTTCTCCGTCACATCGTCACCTACAATCAAAACCCGTACTTACTCACCGGCTTATTCGATAAATTACAGCGTCACGCCAGGACAATGGCAGCGCCGCTCTTCTTTGCCACCGTGTTTCCACTGGGGTTTGTCTACAGCAGACTCTATTACCGGCCCCAATTGGTCGAGACAGTAGTGGGTCAGTTTAAGAAAGATGTCTCCCGCAAAGGCGCAAAGGCGCAAAGAACTAACCCACTTTCGCTCGAGACTCTGCGCTTGATGCTCACGCGCAGCGATCTTGAAAGGTGCGTCGTGGTTGTAGGTCTGTACTTCTTCTTTGCCGCGATTCTGGCGGCAGCCACGATCAGCAAACTCGGCGCCTATGACAACTATTTCATCGAGATGGACGTTGTCGCGTCTCTCTCCGCCGGCCTGTTTCTCGGATGGCTGTTGCGGCGCGACTCGTTTCATCCTCAACGCGGGCACCTGATAATCGAGGCGCTCGTTATCCTCTTGTTCTTCTGGCAGGCGTTCGGAAACGTTGACGCGCTTCGCAGGGCAGCGGCGACTTGCGCGAACCCACCGGTTGATTATTCGCCGCAGGTCGTGGAGTTCCTGAAGACGTTACCCGATCCCATTTATTCGGAGGACATGGTGGTGCTGATGCAGGCCGGAAAGGAAGTTCCCGCTGAGCCGGCGATCATTTCAACACTCGCGCTTGATGGGAAATGGGACGAAAGGGGCTTCGTTGCTCGGATTCAGCGAGGCGAGTTCCACGCAATCGTAATCCGCAATACGCTGCAAAACGATTACCGGTTCTCGAAAGCGGTCCAACAGGCGATTCTCGAACGGTACTATCCAACGAACAACATCGGCATCTTCCAGATCTACTTGCCGAAAGTGAAGACGCCACTCAATGCGCCGGGTTCCTGAACAGCACCGCCATGTTGTCTTCGTACAACTTGGGCCAACCTGCTTCCGTCAGCTCGCGCGCGAGCACCGTTCCCGGCCGAATCAGCGCCAACTGCACTCCGTAACGATCGAATGGCTGACGCCAGTCGATCTGCCCGCGAATGATGCGAATGTACTCCTGAACGAAATCCGGTGGATACACGTCACGGCCGTCGATGTAAACAGGATTGGAACGCAGCGACCACGACACGAACGCGCCCCACACATTCGGTTCCGTAAACGTATTTCCCGTAACCTGGTTTTCGCGCATGTACTGCACGGCGTTAACGGGAACGTTCAGTAACTCCTGCCGTACGGGGCCGTAAACCGTCGCCCTCAACCGCAGTCCGAAAACCGCGAGCGGCAACAACAGCAGCACGGCGATCACTTTGCTTCGCATCGATCCGGCCGGCGCGGGCGGCCGGTCGAACCTTGCTCCGAACGACGTCATGCTCACCAAATGATGAAGGTGTTCGGACAACAACGGCACCGCGACCAGTACGAACAACAACATCTGCCGATTGGTCATGAGCATCGAGTAGACACTGGCCGCAAGCAGCAGCAGCTCGCTCGGTCGAGCGCGTTTCGGAGAGGCCGCCAACACCACGACCGTGCACACAATCAACACGAGTAGTGGACGAAGCTGCGGCAGGTGAAAATTCGGCGACAACCAATCTATAACGCCTTCCTGAAAAACCGGAGATGACAAAACACGAAGAGGAAACGTGTACATCGTCAGGCCGTACGGATTGATCAGGCCAAACAGTCCGCACGCCAGCAGGACGAGCACCAACGTCCGCATCCGCGGCCAGTAATCTCTAAATCTCTTTCCGACGGCCCACGCATCAAGCGGGATCCCCATGATCGTGAAGCCGATGAGCGCAAATCCGAGTAAATACCCGCCGTGCAGATTCACCCAAAGCGTCATCAACGGCGCCAGCCACCAGACTGCCTTCCCTTCCCCCGACCGTGCATAATTCCGCAAAGCCACGAGAAAGATGGTGGCGAGGAGCAACGTAAAAACACGAGGTCTCACTCCGATGGCGAGCACGGCGGCCCAAACGCCCAGCAGCGTGATAAAGCCAGCGATGAACGGATGACTGCGTGAGTGGCGGAAGAGAATCCAAAATGCAAACGCACCGGCCAGCGCAGTGACGAACGTCAACGCGTAGAGGCCGAAGTATTTGAATAACAAATAGAAGATTAAGCCCGACAGCCAGCCGTGAGCGATAAACGGCGCGCCGAAATGAGTAAAAGAGGAGAACTCGGTCCGCGGAATGATCCCGTGCTGGACTATGTACTCGCCGGTATTAAGGTGAAACCAAACGTCGGCATCGTTGGGTGGCTTTGAAGCAAAGAGAAACGCAAAGACAAATACGTATACTTCAAAGACCTTGAGCAGGGTCTTATTCATTCAGGGCTTTGATGTCTCAAAGTCGGGAATTCCACCAACGGGAGTTGGTGGATGGTTCAAATGCAACCTACTGACAGGCCAACCACTGTTTGCGAATCCCACCAACGGCAGTTGGTGGATGCTTCATTTCAGCCTTTTAGGTGGCAAGTGAAAACTTCCACCAACTGCCGTTGGTGGGATTCGGGCAAATGGTTCATCGAACTCGTAGGCTGAATATAACTATCCACCAACTCCCGTTGGTGGTATTCCCGGCTTTTGACGCAAAGCTTTCATTCAGCGAGATCATAACCCGAGCACGTCGGCGATATACCCGCCGCAGGTCTCCAATATTTTCGAAATCGCACGATCCTGTCCAAGTAAAACCAATCCCAACCCAAACCCGAAGACTACTAAGAGTCCCGTGAGAGTCTTTCCTTTCATATGCAACTCCTGGCGCGGCGCACGCGCGTTAAAGCAATCGCATTTATTGATTGGCGACGGGGGACGATTTTGGCTCCGCACGTGCCGTTATCGATTTGACGCGGGGCCCCTCAACAAATGACACCAGACTTCCTTGTCGATACCACACACCTTGATTGTCTTTCCAGGCAGCATCTACCTCGACCTTCGATCCATCCTGCATCTCGATAATCGTTTTCTCGCCATCGGCAGTTGAGGCGTGATTGCCGGTGCTTACCGGGCCATAGTTAAGTTTCGCCGCGGCAGCCGGTTCGGCGGGCGATTGTGACGGCTCGGGCGATGCCTCGGCTTCCTCTTCTTCGGTTGGCGATTCACTCGGCGACGGCAACGCCTCGGGTGCTCGGGCCGGCGCCGTCCGTGTTTGAGAATCCTGAACTTGCGCGGCGAGTTGACGACGGTCGCTCTGCGGCTGCTCGGCGCCCGCCGTCAAAAACGAATACGTGAGGTAAGCGGCGCTGCAGAGGATCACGCCCGTCAAAACACCGATGAGACCAGTCGCCACCGCTCCGTAGTTCCGTGTCGACTGGGGAGCATCAGGCACGAGGTCACCGCGCTTCACGGGCATCACTGGATCGGCAAGCAGCCGCTGGCCGTCCACCTCACAGTAGGTTTCAGTGTTCTGGTAAACCCCGTAGCACTGGGGACAACGCTTCATCTCGTTTCCTCAAGAAAGCTAACGCCGAATGCGCGTGCGAGCGGCACGGGTGCGATTGGTCGTCGGGTTGACCCGCCGTCCTGTGTTCACCGGCGTAAGATACTGCTTGATTGATTCCATGTAGTGATAGATCGGTTCATCTGCCTCTTCGCCTTTGACCTGCGCCTCCGCAGGCGGGCCGTACGGAGCGTCGATCATCGCCTGCAAGACGGTTTCGGGAACGCCGCGTCGCTTGAGCTCCTTCATCACCGAGGGGAAGGTGTCGAAGGTACACGGCGACGACTTGATCGTCTTGATGATCAAGTCGGGACCAACGCCTCGTTCCACCATCAATACGATGTCCTTGTTGACGAGTGAGGTGACGTCCATCGGATGCGCCACAGCACTAACGGACGCGCCGGCGGTAATCAGGACAGCGGCAAATAGCAAATAGAGTTTCTTCACAGCGACTTCCTTTCGACAGCTTCCCTTGCAGAGTTGTCTCTGCGATATCTCGGCGGCCTTTGCGGCTCTGCGGTGAGCCCTTTTGCAACGATTTTCACCGCGAAGACGCAAAGGCCGCCGAGGTAGCGCAGAGAGAATCGTAGACAGACACGTGCGCCGTAACCAAGCAACGAACATGCCAGCGAACAGGCGCCCTTCGTGCCAATGAAACGCCGAAAACCGCCCCAACGACGCAGTTCAGACGCGGTTTGTGAGCGCTGTTGCTGTGATGTTTTGTCGCAAGTGCTCACTGACGAGCACCCCTGCGTTTTTAAACAATGTTAGGCCTGCGTGCTGTTTGGGCCAGCGTGAGTTCGTTTCGAGGGCGGATTCGCGGGCGATCAAACGGATTCGACGTGCTCGTGTGATGGTCCAACCGAGACGTAAATCGCGCGGCACACTCGTTGCTCCTCTGGGTGCGCCGTACAAAGCTGAAGTGTTGCCGTGATTGGCAGGAAGCGTCCTCGCTCAGGTGTCCTGAGAATGACGCCTGCACTTCAGTGAGTTTCCAGTGGGTCTCATTCTGAAGTGCGGTATCAGCGCAGGCCCTAACCCATAATTTTTTACCATAAGGAGCAAACCAAAATGTTCAAGAGCTTTTTGAAAGACGAGACTGGCGCCGAGTTGGCCGAATATGCCGTGGGCGTCGCCCTCCTCGTTGCAATCGCAGTTGTGGTGTACAACGTTCTCGGTAACGCAATCAACGACTCGAACGAGGCCACCGGGTCGAAGATCACGGACGCCGAATTCACACCCAGCACCTAAGAACCTTACGCAATGGGGAGCCGTGCCGCGGCTCCCCTAGCCTCTTTTCGCCCATGTTGCAGGAGACGACCCAATGTTCAGCAATACGTTAATTAAAAAATTTCTCAAGGAAGAGCAGGGGGCGGAGTTAGCGGAATATGCGGTCGCAGTAGCATTGCTGATCGCCATCGCGCTCATTGTTTACAACGTCTTAGGCCAGGCCATTCTGGACAAAAACAGCGGAACAGCCGCGAGAGTTACCAGCGCGTCGTGGACCCCCTAGTTCACCCAGGAGCCGAACAATTCGCAGTTACCAGTGCTCCAGTATCGCCAGGTTTTCAATCAAGGAGTTTCGACGGTGATCAATCTGAACAGTTTTTTACGGGATGAAAAAGGTGCGGAGCTGGCGGAATACGCAGTGGGCGTGGCGATCGTGGTTGCGATTGCCGTCATTGTCTATCAGGTCCTTGGCGATGCGATTAACGCCAAGATGATCTCGGTGACAAGCGAGATCGATGCGCCGCCACCTGCTACCCCGTGAGCCTTCGCGAGCAGTTTAAAAAGTGCGGGAGTTGAAATCGAAATGTATGTGTCGCCAGTTGTGATGAAATTGCTGTTGCTCGTACCACTCGCCATTAGCGTCATTTATTACGACGTGCGCTTCCGGCGTATCCCAAACAAGTTGGTGTTGGCCGCGCTGGTTGCGGGACTGGCGATCAACATCGGGTTTGGCGGTGCGGCGGGCGCTCTTTCGAGTGTTGGAGGATTTGCAGTCGCTTTTGTGCCGATGTTTTTGATGCACATCTTCGGCGCGATGGGCGCGGGAGACGTGAAGTTGTTCGCAGCCATTGGCGCTGTCGTCGGTCTCGCGCTTGTTCCTCTGACTTTCGTCGTCGTCGTGATGCTCGGCGCGGTCCTGGCTATCTACTCGATGATTCGATCGGGCACCGTGTTCAGCACGTTGCACGGAGTACTGAGAATCTTCGTCGGCATTCTTCCCGGTTGGGAGATGCCGCGCTTCTCGTTGCCGCCGGATCGGCGACACACGATCCCCTACGGTGTGGCCATCATGTTAGGCAGCGTGATCGCCGTCGCGTTTTTCAGACGGTAAGCCTTACGCGCGCGTGCGCGACGTATTTCACCGCTCACCGAAAGCGGTCAAGTTTTGATTGGGAGACAAATGATATGCGTAACAAACGACTGATTATCGCGCTGTTGGCTGCGGTGGCATTCGGCCTGATCGCCGCCATCTCGGTGAGCCGCTATCTCGCAAATGCCCAGGCCTACACGAAGAACCTGACTAACGTCGTCGTTGCCAAGGTCGAGATTCCGCTCGGCTCTCGCATCGTCCCGGAGCAGCTTTCGGTGGTCCAGTTTCCAAAATCCGTCGCACCTGATGGAACGTTCGCCATCATCGACGCCAACGTCGTCGGCCGCGTTGCAGTCACGAGAATCGCGCCGCGTGAACCGATTACCGAATCGCGCCTCGCCGCAGTCGGCGTGGCGGCAGGACTCTCCTCGGTTATCCCCGAAGGTTACCGCGCCATGACGGTGAAGGTCGACGACGTCGTCGGCGTTTCCGGTTTCATTCAGCCCGGCACGCTGGTGGACGTCGTCGTGACGATCAATCCGCCGGACGATCGCCAGCGCGACAGGATCTCAAAGATCGTGCTGCAAAACATCAAGGTGCTCGCCAACGGCGGCAACATCGACAAGCCAAGGAATGAAAAAGAAGTCGAGCGTGTCAAGGCCGTAACGCTGCAAGTGACGCCGGAGCAGGCGGAGAAACTCGCGCTCGCCTCGACCGAAGGAAAACTTCAGCTCGTCATGCGCAACTCCGTGGACCAGAACGACGAAGTTACGCCGGGCGCGAACAAGGCGAGCTTACTCGCCGGCGAAAGGGCCCAACTGGTTCCTGAACCTGGCCTGGGCTCGAAAGAAGAAAAACCCAGGACCACGACAGTGCGACGTTCAAAGCCGCGCGTCGTGCAAACGTCGGCGCCCGCTAATGAGCGTGTTACAGCAGCTCCCGCGCCACCACGGCCGTCTATCGAAGTGATCGAAGGCGCCAAGAAGAAGAATGTGGATTTCCCATAAATCTTCTGAGATCTCAAATCTGATCTCAGATCCCAGAAGCATCCGGTAGTTAAGGAGATACGACTCATGGTTACTCATCACTATATCAAGGACTCAGTCATCCAGATTTTGCTCGCGGCGCTGCTCCTGCTGGCCGTCGGTTTGACGTACGCCGCCAGCGCGCAGGAATCGACCTACGACGCTTCCTTCGCCGCACAGAATAAAGAGGGAATCCCGATCAACGTGCTCGTGGGCCAATCGCGCGTTATCAATTTCGATCGAGCGATCGGCCGGTTCTCCATCTCCAATCCGGATGTGGCGGAAGCAGTCATGGTTTCTCCCAACCAGGTGCTGGTAAATGGCAAGGCATTCGGCCAGGTCAACTTCATCGCGTGGGAGAAGTCGGACCAGAAGTTCATCGTCTTCGACGTGTTCGTCCGCGCCAACCTGTCGCTGATCGACTCACAGATCCGCGCTCTGTTTCCGAAAGACGACATTCGGCTGAGCCAGGCGAACGGTTCGGTGGTGCTGTCCGGCACGGTGGCGGAGCCGCAATCGGCCCAACAGGCTGACGCCGTCGTTCAGGCCGCCGGTTTCAAGACCGTCAACATGCTTCAGTCGCCGGTAACGAACGTGACGCAGGTCCAACTCTCGATTCGCGTCGCGGAAGTAAGCCGCAACAAGCTGAAAGATCTCGGCTCGTCATGGGTCTCTTCCGGCCAGACTTCAGGGTTTGTGAGCGGCGGTGGTCCGGCAACGCTGTCGTCTTCGGAGCTGCCGAGTCTGCTCACCGAGTTCGCGGGCAACGCTGTGAACCTCTTCCTGTTCAACCGCAGCCTCGGCACCGGCGCTTTCATTCGCGCCCTCAAGACCTCCGGCGCGCTGCGCGCACTGGCTGAGCCGAACCTGATTGCGATGAATGGACAACAGGCGAGCTTCCTGGCCGGCGGCGAGTTTCCGATTCCGGTGGTCCAGAGCGGTCAGAGCAGCGGCGCCGTCAGCGTGCAGTTCAAGGAATACGGCGTCCGTCTGAACTTCAAACCGACGATCATCGACGAAGATCACATCCGTCTCGAGCTCGAGCCTGAAGTCTCGACCATCGACTTTGCGAACGGCGTGCGCTTCAACGGCTTCGTGATTCCCGCGTTGCGCACCCGCCGCGCGAAAACCGGCATCGAGCTCCGCGACGGTCAGAGCTTCGCGCTCGCCGGCCTGCTCGACAACAACGAAACGCAATCAATCTCGCAGATGCCAGGACTGAGCAGCATCCCGATTCTCGGCAACCTGTTCAAATCGAAGTCGTTCCAGAAACAGGAAACCGAGCTGATGTTCATCGTCACCGCCGATCTGGTCAAACCGATCAATCGTGACGAGTTGCCGACGTTGAAGGGCGTGGACAACCTGAAGAACGGTCCGGCGCTGCTCGGCGTCGAGCCGAAGAGCGGCGGCATCAGCGGAGTGTCAGGCTTCTCGACCGCTCCCGTTCCGACGACGCAGGACAGTGCGACGCCGGCGCCAGCCGTCGAAAAAGTGCCGGCTGCCGCTTCCACCAACGGATCAGGCGAACCCGAAAAGAAACCAGCTTCCCCGTCAACCGCGGCCGTTCCGGTGACTGCAAACAAGACTCCACAGTGAGTAACTGCCACCCAGCCTACTCACTTTGCAGTCGAGTTCCGGTTTGAAAAAGAGGGGTGGCAGTTAGCTGTCACCCCAAACGGCTTAAACAAGGCGTGATGGTCCAAGGAGTAAACGTGATGGTGAAACCAGCAAGCTTGGCAAGATCAAACTCCCGGCGAGGCGAGCGCGGCAGCGTGCTTACCTACACTGTTCTTTCAATCTTGTTTTTATTCCTGGCCGTCGGCCTCGGCGTGGATTTGAGTCATCTGTATTCGGTCAAGACTGAAATCCAAAACGCGGCGGACGCCGCTGCACTGGCCGGCGCGTCGGCGTTGCTGCTGCCCGCCGAGGGCAGAATCGCAACCGCCGTCGATCGCGCGGTCGATACTCTCAACAAAAACAAATACAACTTCAACAACGAGCAGTTTGACGAAGTGATGACGAAGGCTGACCAGCGCAACCTCGTCGAGTTCGCAGTCAACCTCGACGGTCCTTACTTCAGCGAAGGAACCGCCGCGACGATGAACAATATCCGCTTCGTCAAGGTGACGACGCCGACCGTTCCCGTAAACGTCTTCTTCTCAATACCGATCCTCGGCCTCACCAGAACGATGACAACGACGGCGACTTCGGGTCTGTCAGTCAATTCCAACGTCTTCTGCAATTGGGTTCCGGTTGCGGCTGTCGAAGGTGCGGCCGGCGGTGGTCTGGGCTGGCTCGACACCAACGGCGATGGCGTCCGCAACTATGACGACGATTGCAATCCGCCGCCCGGTTCTCCGGAGTGCGATCCAACCACTCATTTTTGTCCCGGCTGCAAATACAAGATGATCCCGGGACCTGGTGACTTCCATGACACGTCTCCCGGCAACTATCAGGCACTCGATGCCGGCGCCGGCGCGAGTGATCTGCGACTGGCAATCGCCGGTGGCACAACCAACTGTCTCACCTCCGACGACAATGCGGTGTTTAAGACCGAAACAGAGCCCGGCCGCATGACTGGACCAGTCGCTCAGGGGCTCAACACGCGTTTCGACATCTATAAAGTCACCGACTGTCCGCCGGGAGTGACCTGCTCCAATTTTGGTCCCCCGAACGTCACGATCAACGGCGTCACGAAACCCGTCGAGGAATGGTTTCCTCCGGACACGAACATCTACGCGGGCGCAGGACCACCACCGCCCGCGAAAGGCGGCGGCAAGGGCGGCGATACAGGCCCGCCATCGGCGTGGAACTACTCCGGTATCTGGAATGCTGAGTACCTGGCCGCGACGTCGTCGCCACCGGTCAATTACAAGGCGCCGAGCCGCGAGGGCGTGGCGCACCGCCGAGAGGTGTTCATGCCGATCATTAACGAGTCGGAGTTCGACCCCGGCAAGGATGACGTGAAGTTCACGAAGGTCGGCAAGTTCTTTCTCAACAAATTCGTCGACGAAGGAAACAATGCCATCTTCGTCGAGTACATCGGGCCGGCGTTCGGCGCGGGCGGGTTCGATCCGGCATCGGGCGGCATCACTGCACCGGTCGTCGTTCCTGTTCTCTACCGCTGATGTTGCAAAGGGTACGACCATGAAACGTCTTCGCATATTCGGACGAGCTCGCAACCTGGCGGATAACGAATCCGGCGGGACGATCGCTGAACTGGCGATCCTGATCCCGTTCCTGATCGTCATGGTGGGCGCAGTGGCGGAACTCGGCCGGTTCTTTCAAACGTATTCGACGCTCTCGAAGTCGACGCGCGCCGCCGCGCGCTATCTGTCGCGAGTCGCGTACGACGCGCAGAGTGAGACGCGGGCGAAAAACATCGCCGTCTGCGGCAAAATCGACTGCACCGGCGTAAATCCCGTCGCTTCCGGACTCACGCCAACCAACGTCGCTGTAAACGTGGAGTTTCCTCCAGGCGGCGGCGCAGGCAATCCGATCACCGTCTCGGTGTCGATTCAAAACTATACCTTCCAACCGTTGTTCAACCTTGGAGCACTGCTGGGCAACAACACGTTCTCGCTGGCCCTGCCGGTCAAGCCGAGCACCACTATGTATTACATGTGGACCGAGCCGGCGGGCGCTGAAGAAGGCTGAAAAAGGTTTGGCGATCATGAAGAACTTCGAGATGAGACGAGGAGAAAGAGGAACGAGCGTCGCCGAGTTCGCGATGGTGGCGTTGCTCTTCTTTACCCTGATATTCGGAATCATCGAGTTTGGCCGGATGCTCTACACGCATAACGCGCTCGCCGATGCGACGCGCAGAGGCGCGCGTTACGCGGTCCTGCACCCGGGCACTGCCGAACTCGCCGTTAAAAACGAAGTCGTTTACGGTTCGAACGCGACTTTTGACGTCGACGGCAATCCGACAAGTCGTCCGCTCATCAGCGGTCTGACGACGGCCATGGTCGACGTCACTTATGAAGGCGAGGATCTCGACGGCGATCCGGCCACGTTGCCCAGCGCGTTCGGGTCGAATCTTGGTACCGCCACCGTCAAGATCAACGGTTACTCGTTCAACTTAAGCATTCCCGTCATCGGACGTGCGGTGCCGATGCCGGATTACTCGACCACGCTTTCAGCGGAAAGCGCCGGTGAGATTCCAGGGGACATAAGCACTCCATAAGGGTGAATTTGCACAGGTAAAGAGCCCGAGGGGAATACCTTTAATGAAAAGAAATCTAACGCTATTACTACTCTCAAAAGACGCGGCCGAAGGACGTGAAATGAATCGCGCGCTTGGCAACCACGCCGGCGTGAGCGTGCTCATGACGTCCGACGACGCCGAACAGATATTTACGGAAACCGTGCGCCTGCGGCCTTCGGCTGTAGTCATCAACCTGGGCCACATGGGCGAGCCTGCGCTCAAGCTCGTGCAGCGAATGGTTGCCGACTGCCCGTCCACTGCCGTCATTTGTGCTTCACGGGATTCATCTCCCGATCTGATTCTTCATAGTCTGCGAGCCGGTGCTCGCGATTTCATTCGTTTACCAATAAACGACGACGAGCTGAACACCGTCATTGAACGGACTTCCGCGTTTGTGGCGCAAAACGTCGAGGAACCGAAGACGCGCGGCAAAGCCATCGCCGTGTTTTCGAGCAAGGGCGGCTGCGGGTGTTCGCTGATCGCGACAAACCTCGCGATGCTGCAAACGTCGCCGACCGTTCTCGTCGATCTCAACTTGCAGTCAGGCGATCTCGAATTGATGTTGGGCGTGCGGCCGAAGTTTTCACTCGCCGACGTCGTCGAGAACCGCGATCGTCTCGACGATGCCCTGCTCGCCAGCTACCTGACGCACCACTCTCCGAACGTCTCGTTGCTGGCGGCGCCGATCAAAGCCGAGAGCGCCGAGGACATCGAGCCGAAACATATCTACGAAGTCATGGAGCTGCTGCGGCAACGCTATGAAACGGTCATCGTCGACACGCCGCACAGTTTCGACGCCGCGACCATCTCCGCGCTCGATCACGCGGATCAGATCCTCGTCGTGCTGACGCTGGAGATTCACGCGATTCGCAGCACGCGACGCGCGCTCGAGATCTTCGACCGCCTCGGTTACCCGCGCAGGAAGATCCGCCTCGTCGTCAACCGCTGGAGCAAGAACATCGAGCTCGATCAGCGCCAGGTCGAAGGGTTTCTCGGCGAACGCGTCGTCGGCTTCATTCAGAGCGACTACCGCGCAGCCGTCAATTCGATCAACCTGGGCCAGCCGATGGTCAACTCCGCGCCCGCGTCGAAAGCGACCGCCGATCTGCGACAGATGGCGGCCAAGCTTTTCGAAGGCAAGGTGGACCAGAAAGCACCCGCGGCTGAGACCAAGCGCTCGTTCAACTCGATTTTTCGGCGACAAGCCCCGCAAATCGACGACTTCGGACTAACGGCGGCACTCGATCGCGCAAATCTCGGGGAAGCTCAGTAAGAATTTCGAATCTCGAAATTCGAATTTCGAATTTGAAAAACTTTCGAAATCCGCAATTCGAAATTCGAAATAAATGGAACAAATCAGTATAGGGACATAACAAATGGCACTACGTGAAAGATTAATTCGAGAAGGCGGAATGACCGGCCCTTTGACTGACGACGTGATCAGCAATCAGCAAGGGTTCCAGGACATGAAGGCGCGCCTCCACCGCATGCTCATCAATCGCATGGACCTGACCAAGCTCGGCATGCTCGAGCCTGAGCAGCTCCATGAGGAAGTCGCGCGACTCGCCGGCAGTCTGTTGGCCCAGGAAGAGACGCCACTCTCCGCGATCGAGCGCGAGCGGCTGATTCACGAAGTCAGACACGAACTGTTTGGTCTCGGACCACTCGAGCAACTGCTCGCCGACACGTCCATCTCCGATATCCTCGTCAACTCGCCCTACAACATCTACATCGAGCGTCGCGGCAAACTCGAGCGCACCAACATCGAGTTCAAAGACAACGAGCACCTGATGCGTGTTATCGAGCGCATCGTCTCGTCAGTCGGCCGCCGCATCGACGAGTCGTCGCCGATGGTCGACGCCCGTCTCAAGGACGGCTCGCGCGTCAACGCGATCATTCCGCCGCTTTCACTCGACGGACCGGTGCTCTCGATTCGACGTTTCGGCGCCGAACCGCTGCGCATGCCGCGGCTGATCGAGAACCAGGCGCTGACCGCCGACATGGCTTCGATGTTCGACATGTGCGTCAACTCCCGTCTGAACGTTCTGATCTCAGGCGGCACCGGCGCCGGTAAGACGACGCTCCTGAACGCGCTGTCGGCCTACATTCCGGAAACTGAACGCATCGTCACGATCGAAGACTCGGCTGAACTTCAACTGCAACAGCCGCACGTTGTGCGACTCGAAACGCGTCCGCCGAATATCGAAGGTAAAGGCGAAGTTACGCAACGCGATCTCGTTCGCAACGCGCTGCGAATGCGTCCCGATCGCATCGTCATCGGCGAGGTCCGCGGCGGCGAAGCCATCGACATGCTTCAGGCTATGAACACCGGCCACGACGGCTCGCTCACCACGATTCACGCCAACAGCTCGCGCGACGCGCTGTCGCGACTCGAGACGATGATCCAGATGACGGGTATGCGACTCTCCGATCGCGCCATGCGCCAGCAGATCGCGTCCGCCATCAACATGGTCATTCAGGTCGCACGTCTCAGCGACGGCACGCGACGCATCACGTCCATCTCGGAAATCACCGGCATGGAAGGCGACACGATCACGATGCAGGAAGTGTTCACTTACGAACGCAAAGGCATCGACAAGGATGGACGCGTCATCGGCCGGTTCCGGCCCACGGGCGTTCGTCCGCGTTTCGCCGAACGACTCAAGGTTTACGGCATGCAACTGCCGCGGTCGTTCTTCGAGGAGGTTCACGGCTAATGTTTCTCATTCCGTTTCTGGTCTTCGTCGCGTCTCTTTTGTTGACCTACGCGCTCTACCTGTTTACGTCGCGCGGGTCTGACAAGAAACGCGCGCTGCTGAACGAGCGTCTTGCGGAAGCGATTCGTTCGTCGTCGCATTCCGCCGACGCGGACGTGCAACTCGCGCGTGAAGAGCTGCTGAGCGAAATCCCCTGGCTCAATCGTTCGCTGGTCAAACTCGAGCTCGTTTCGAAGCTCAAGCGCATGATCGATCAGTCGGACCTGAACATCACCGTCATGCGGTTGTTGCTGTTCTCGGCCATGGCCGGCGTGCTCGCTTTTCTGGCGACCTCGATGGTGAGCCGGTCGTACCTGTTGCAGATCGTGTTCGGCGTCATCGCGGGTTCGCTGCCGTTCCTGCACATGCTGGGCAAGCGGAAGAAACGCATGAAGCGTTTTCTCCAACTGCTTCCCGACGCACTCGATCTCATGAGCCGCGGCTTGTCTGCCGGTCACGCGTTCACCGAGTCGTTGCACATGGTGGCGACGGAGATGCCCGAGCCGATCGCAACTGAGTTTCGCAAGACTTACGAAGAGCAGAACCTCGGCCTGTCGCTGAAGCTGGCGCTCGAAAACATGGTCAATCGCATGCCGCTGCTGGATCTACGCATGTGCGTCACGGCGATCCTGATTCAACGCGAAACGGGCGGCAACCTGTCGGAGCTTCTTGAAAAGGTCGCGTACACGATTCGTGAGCGGTTCCGCATTCTGGAAGACCTGAAGACGCTGACGCTCAGCTCGCGCTGGTCGGCGTGGTTGCTCTGCGCACTTCCGATCGGACTGGCCGTCTACATGTCGGTAATGAATCCACAGTACATGGAAGTCATGTGGCGCGATCCACGCGGACACAGACTGCTGGCGGCGGCCGCCATCATGCAGGTGCTCGGCATGTTGATGGTCCAGAAAATCATGAAGATCAAGATCTAGGTGAAATTATGCTGCTAATCTCGGTTTCGACATTCATTTGTATCGCATTCGCCGTGATGGCCGTCTACTGGGTCGCGTTCAGGCCCGCCAGCGCGACGGCCGCTCGTCTCAAAGAGCTCGACGACGCCCGTCCCGGTGTGCAGACGATCGAGCACACGCAAGTCGCCAACCTGGCTGAGCGAATCGCCGATCCGATCAACCGTCTCTTGCCCCCCTCAGCGGCGAATGCAAAGAAGCTGCAAAAGGAGTTGATGCAGGCCGGTTTTCGTTCACCGTCGGCGCCCGCGGTTTTTCGCGCTTCGCAGGTCCTGCTGATGTTGCTGTTTCCCGGCAGCATATTCCTGCTGTGGATGGGGCTCGGACGGCCGATGAACGGTGCAACGATCCCGATGCTTTTCGCCTTCGGCGCCGGTTTCATCCTGCCGCGTTTTGTTCTCAACCGCCTGCGAGCGAGCCGCCAGTTGAGAATCACGTGGGGACTCGCGGACGCACTCGACCTGATGGTGATCACGATGGAAGCCGGCCTCGGCTTGAACGCCGCGATGTTGAAGGTGTGCGAGGAATTGAAAGACGTTCACCCGGACATCAGCAAAGAGTTTGAGCTGGCGAACCTCGAGATCCGCGTCGGCCGCGAACGCAGCGAAGCATTGCGCAACCTCGCCGATCGTTCCGGAGTCGAGGACCTGAACAGTCTGGTCGGCATGTTGATTCAGGCCGACCGTTTCGGTACTTCGATCGCCCGCGCCGTGCGCGTCTACTCCGACAGCCTGCGTACGAAGCGACGCCAGCGAGCGGAACAGGCGGCGCAAAAAGCGGCCTTCAAACTGTTGCTGCCGCTCGGCGCGTTGCTCTTCCCGACCATGTTCATCGTCATTCTCGGTCCGGCGTTGCTCAACATCTCCGACATGTTGGGCGGCGGCGTTGGAAACGTCATCAACCTCAAGTGAAGGAGTAATCAAATGTACAAGCACTCCCTGATCGTCTTCGCCCTCGTGCTGGCGCTCGTCGTTGCCGCGGCGCCGCGACACGCAACGAACAGCATGTTGATGACGCAGTCCGAAATCGCGGCCCTCGATGCAGCGGAAGTTGATACTGTCGAGGACAACGCGAAGTCGGAAAATCGTGGAAACGGTTTCGTGCGTGTTCTGAAAGCGCCGTTCAAAGCCATCGGACGCCTGTTTGGCGGCGGGAAGAAGAAAGACGACAACAAGTTTCACCGGCTGACGGAGAAAGACGTCAAACAGTTCAAGGTCGCGCCGGTGCCGCGGCTGATCGGCGTCACGAGTGCCGACAAACCCGCTGCCGACAACGCTCGCATCGACGGTGACGCCAGGACTCATCTCGAGCTCGGCCGAACGGCGATCAACAAAGGTCAGATAAACGATGCCATCGCCGAGCTCTCGAAGGCCGTCTCACTCGACGACAAAGTTGCCGAAGCGCACAGCCTGCTCGGCGTCGCCTACCAGTTCAAAGGGCTCACCGATTGGGCCAAACGCGAATTTGAGCTCGCGCTCAAACTCGACAAAGACAACGCGCAGATCATGAATAACTACGGTTATCTCCTGTATCTAAGCGGCGACTACAAGGAAGCTCTCGAACGTCTCCAGAAAGCGTCGAAGCTCGCGCCCACTGACGCGCGTATTCTCAACAACATCGCGATGGCCCAATGCTCGCTCGGCAAGTTCGACGATGCTTACAAGAATTTCGTGCGCGCCGGCGGCGAAGTCTACGGACGGCTGAACGTCGCGAGCAGGCTCCAACTCGCCGGACGCACCGACGAAGCAATCAAGTATTTCGAAGCCGCCAGGGCTACGGCGGAGAACCAGAAGCAGAACGATCCAAACGCACAGGCGATCACAGTCGTGCTGGAGATCAAGAACGGCAAGATCGCGTTTGCGTCAGTACCGGATCGACGGCCCGGATTGGAAACCTACGAAGCAACGGCCCTGCGGTTTGCACGGAAGTTGCGCTATCCGGCTGAGAAGAGCGGCCAGGAATCAGTAGTTGTTCGCGTCACCCCGACGCCGGGATCGTAGCGGGCTGCTGAAAAAGTAATTTTGATCTTAGAAATAAAATCTTTTCTCTGTGCTGCCTCGGCGTTCTTTGCGTCTTTGCGGTGAAATTCCTACAGAACAGGCCCACCGCGGAGACGCAAAGGACGCAGAGGGAATCGCAAAGAGATCAAGCCCTTTTTTGGGATGAGGCTCAGGCACCGTAAACAGTAACTCGAGGAGTTTGATAAATGCCGCATCTGAACATACTCACGCGCGCGGAAATCGAAAGTTTGGGACCGCCGGCATTGGATGAGCTTGAAGACACCGGAGTGGCGCAACAGTTTTTATGCGACCTGGCACTTAAACACGTCGCTTCTCTTCCCGACCCGAGCACTGCGTCTGTCGCCGATCGGCTAAAACTCCCGAAAGCGCTTACCGAAGAACTTCTCTATCACCTGTACCGCGAGAAGTTGATCGAGATGCGTCTGCAAAGCGCAGTGGGCGCGACTCGCTACGCGATGCTGGACCACGGCTGGGAACGGCTCGCTCGACTGCAAAGTCAGAATGGTTACGTGGGTCCGGCGCCGGTGTCGCTCGACGACTACGCGCACATGATGCGGCTCCAGGCAGTGCCGTTTCGTCCGGCTTCGATGGATAGTGTCCGCGCGGCTTTCCGCGACCTCGTGCTGCCCGACTCGTTGTTGCAAACTCTCGGCTGCGTCATCAACTCGCGCTCGTCGCTGTTTCTGACCGGCCTGCCCGGCACCGGGAAGACGGCCGTATCCGAACGCATGAACGCGGCGCTGTTCGGCAACATCTGGATCCCGTACTCGATCGAGATCGACGGCCAGATCATCCGCATCTTCGACGCGCACTGCCACCGCGCCGTCCCTGAAAACAACTCGGCGCTCGAACACGATCGTCGCTGGGTCGAGATCGAACGCCCGCTGATCATCGTCGGCGGCGAATTGACGCTCGAGAACGCGGACCTCGCGTGGTCCACCGCGGCGAAGTTTTACGAAGCGCCGTTCCAGGTGAAATCAAATGGCGGCACGCTCGTCATCGACGACTTCGGACGCCAGCGCATGCCTCCGCAGGATCTGTTGAATCGCTGGATTCTTCCGTTAGAACGTCGCGTCGACTTTCTGACGCTGCACAACGGAAAGAAGATCGAAGTGCCTTTCGAGCAACTCGTCGTCTTCTCGACGAACCTCAACGAAAAGGATCTCGTCGACGAAGCGTTTCTGCGGCGCATGGGCTATCGCGCGCGAGTCGAACCGCCAACGGCGGGCGCGTTCACGGAGATCTTCAAGCGCACGGCGACGGCCCGCGGCATCCAGGTCGATCAGGAATGCCTGGACCACATCCTGCGCAAGTACGCCGCCGAGAATCGCATCATGAAGGGCTGCGAACCCCGCGATCTACTGAACAAAGTAAACGACATCTGTATTTTCGAAGGACGCACTCCACACCTGACCCCACACCTGATCGATCTCGCGTGGGGAAATTACTTTGGCACGGCGCACGGCTTCAAACCCGAAGTCAGACAGTTTGAGATGGCGTCTTCCCAGTGAAACCCGTGTTTTACCTTCGGCTCTTCCTGGTTTGTTTTCTGACGTGGCAAGCTGCCGCAACGGTAGCAGCGCAGCAACCGACCGTTCGCATCACGCTCGCCGACGGTTACACGTTTGAAGTTGACGAAGTCTGGAAGCAGGGCGACGAGATCTGGTACCGGAAAGGCTCGATATCCAGGCAGCTCGACCAGCCGGTTAAAAAACTCACACCGCTGTCCCAGACTCCGCCGGTCAGGACTGCGCCCGAACCCGTTCCCGTCAAACCCGCCGCTGAAGCTGCGCCGCTGGCGATCTGGATTCATCTGAACGGCGGCGCCCGTCTTCGCGTTGACGAAGTGAATGAAACTACGGATGGCGCGTGGTACAGACGCGGCAATTTATCGATGTTTCTTGAGCGGGAGCGCATCGCCCGTATCGAACGCGAACAGCCGGTCGTGGCAGCGGCCGGCGGAAATGCGTGGCGTGAATCCGGCTGGACCTCGGGAAATCCGCGTATTGATAGTTTAATTAAACTGAATGCAGCCCGGTTCGGCGTGGATCCGTACCTGGTCTTTTGCGTGATCGAGCAGGAATCGCAGTTCAAACACTATGCTCGGAGCCCGAAAGGCGCGCAGGGACTGATGCAGTTGATGCCCGGCACGGCAAGGCGGCTGGGCGTCCGGCGGCCTTACGATCCGGCCGAAAACATCATGGGCGGCACGCGTTACCTGAAGGAACTGATGGACATGTTCGGCGGCCGGGTCGATCTGGTGCTCGCGAGTTATAATGCCGGGGAGGGCGCGGTCATGAAATACGGACGCAACGTTCCCCCATATCGTGAAACTCGCGACTACGTGAAGAAGATCGGCAAACGTTATGGAATCGACGGCCGCAAGCCGCAGGAAGATAACGATGTGCCAGTTCCGCAGAGATAATTTGCTTCGAAAATATGGGGTGACAGCATGACTTCATTAGCCACGCGCATTATCTGTTCCGTCTCCCTCGCTCTTGGTCTTTCACTGGCAGTCGCGGCCCAGCAACCGCGTCATGACCAGACGCTGAACAACGCGTCCATCGTTAAGCTCACCAAAGCCGGCTTCAAAGAAAAAACGATCATCTCGATCATTGGCTCGCGCATTCCGAATTTCGATCTCTCGCCCGAGCGAATGATCGAACTCAAGCGCAACGGCGTCACCGAAAAGGTGATCATGGCCATGCTCGCTCGCCAGGAAGGTATGGATGGTCTGGACGATGAAAACTGGGGCGACGATGAGTTCATCAGTCGTGGTATCGATCCCGCGCCAGGCAGCACCGGCAACGGAAATGGAAACAGCAGTGCCGCACCTGCGGATGGCAGCACCAACATCTTCGGATCCGGCGGTGGCGTGAAGGGTCGCAACCGGACCAACGGTCAAAATGGTACGCTCGACAGCGACACGATGACGACCGGCAGCGCGACCGTCAGGATTCTCAAGCCCCCTACGGAACCCGGCGGCGCAAGCTCCACCAAACTGGAAAAAACCAAAAGCCTCACTAACGATTCGATTGTCGAACTGGTCGAAGCAGGGTTCTCGGAAGGGACCATCATTCGCCGTATCGAACAGTCGCCTGTCGAGTTTGATCTGGCGCCTGCGAAGTTGGAAGAACTGCGGAAGCGCCGGGTCAGCGACAAAGTTCTCGCCGCGATGAAAGCCGCGATGGGCGAAGACAAGTAACGGACGGGATTGTCGATTGGCAATTGCCGATTGCCGATTGATAACCATGCAAGCAGGTATAGCTCGACGGCGTTTTCATATCGCGTGACTTGGTATCAATCGGCAATCGGCAATCGGCAATCGGCAATACCAAAACAAGTTAGGAAGGGGGCAAGCGGAGCGCGCCCCCGCTCCGGCGTAACACGAAAATGCGAGTAAGCAAAGCAAGGGCGTTTTCCTTATCAATCGGCAATCGGCAATTGCCAATCGGCATTACCAAAACAATGCTCCTATTGGGAGTGTTGCTTGTAGTGTTGGTGTTTAGCTTCGATCTCCAGGTCGTTGACGCGCAACGAAAGACGCAACGTCAAACACGCGCGGCGCAGGCGAAGCCGAGCCCGAAACCGCGCACTGCTTTGGAAGAGATGGGCGCGCCTCCTCCCGTTCCCACACTGAAGAAACAACCCGAGCAGGAAGTCAGCCCCGGCGACGTCGTTTCCGTCGATACGACCGAGGTGATGTTTCCGGTGACGGTGCGCGACTCCAGCGGCCGTCTCGTCAACGATCTCACGCGCAACGATTTTCGCGTCTTCGAAGACAACAGCCTGCAACCACTCAGCGATCTCGCGCTGCGGCAAGTGCCCGTCGACGTGATCCTGATGGTCGACGCCTCGTCGTCAGTCGCCAGCAACCTCGAAGACTTCCGCCGCGCTGCCCGCGGATTTGCCGCGAAGCTGGCCGACGATGATCGCCTCAGCTTGATCAAGTTTGACGATCGCGTGGAGTTGCTTCAGGACTGGACCAAGAGCCGCTTTCAATTTCAGCGGGCGTTGAATCGCATCGAGCCGGGCATGTTCACCCGCTTTAACGATGCGCTGCTGCTCGCGTCGCGCGAACAGTTCAACACCGGCGAAACCAAGTCGCGCCGCGCGGTCATCGTTCTTTCAGACGGCATCGACAACGGCCGCGGCACGACGACTCTCGAAGCCGCGTTGCAGGGGCTGATCCGAGCGCAGGCGACTGTTTACGTCGTCAGCAACACGGAGATCTCGCGCGCCAACAAACGCGCGCAGATCGATTCGTTGATGGCGTCGTCGCCACAGTTCAATCAGCTCCAGATCGACGGCCTGCGCGAAGCGCTGCGCGCGCTCGATCAGAGTGAACAAAACCTGGCCCAACTCGCACAGGCGACGGGTGGACGTCTCTACAAACCACCGAGCTTTGATGCGCTCGAATCGACGTATGCCGAGGTCGCGGACGAGTTGCGACATCAATATGCGCTTTACTTTACGCCGCTGAACAAAGCGCGTGACGGAAGTTTCCGCAGAGTGCGGGTGGAAACGTCGAATCCCGCTTATCGCCCGCAAACGCGAGTCGGCTACTTCGCCCCAAAGAGCTAAATTCGTGCGATCAGTTTTCTACGTTTGCGTCCTGATCCTGGCCTTCGGCGTAACGTGCGCCCAGGCGCAGACCGCGGAAAAGATCACGCTCGTGCTTGCGGACGGACCGCTCGTCGTCGACGAAGTCACCGAGAGCTCCGACGGTTACTGGTACAAGCGCGGAAACATGTCGAAGTTTCTCGATCGCGAACGAGTGATCCGCATCGAGCGCCCAAAGCCGCCGGAGGAGAAGCCGGCCGCTGCCGATGACGACGTCGTCGAAGGCAAAGGCAAATGGAAACTTGCCGACGCGGGAAAAGTCGAGGAGTTTTTTGTCGGGAAGTTCAAGCGGCCGTTGCCGCTGAGCGCGTTTGGCCAGTCAGACCTGCACACTCGCTGGGGATGGGACCATCGCAACGGAATGGACGTTGGTCTGCATCCCGACAGCAGTGAAGGCCGCGCGTTGATTGAATTTCTTAGAGCCGAGTCGATTCCCTTTCTGGCGTTTCGCGGTGCCGTTCCCGGTGTAGCGACCGGACCTCACATCCACATCGGAAACCGATCACCGAGAATTTCCGGCCGTTAGGATCACACCGGCGAAGTTCGACATTCTTGTTGAGGTGATGACATGAAGTTCATCGCGTTCGCCCATCCGGAAGGCGGGACGTTTCTCGTCCACGTCGATCACATCACCAGCGCGCACTATCGTCCCGGCGACGGCGAGATGAAGACGCGCCTTGGTCTGGATCTCGATGAGCGCCAGAACGAAATCATAATCTTCGGTGAAGAAGCGGAGCGCACTTGGCAGAAGCTGCAGAATCTACTCCAAACGGACATGTAAAACCCGTGTCCGAGCCGGCGCCAAAGCTCCGAACGCGTGATCCGCTGTCGGAGCAGTGGATAGATCTGCGACTGATCGCCGCCATGCGCGTCGTACTGGCGACTTCCGCGCTACTGGTCCTCCTGATCGAGTCGATGGAAGCGAGACGATGGGCCACGCCGGTCCATATCACGCTGTCGCTTTACTCGCTGTACGGCCTGCTCGTGTACCACTTGACCAGCCGCCGCAATCCGATCGTGGCGCACCGGCTGGTTCCCTATCTCGATTTGCTGTGGTACCTGCCGCTGGTCATCCTCACCAGCAGCACGAGCGGCGTCTTCTATTACTTCTTTTTCTTCACGATCATTGTGGCCTCGTTCAGCGGCGGGCTCAGCGAGGGACTGCAGCTGACGCTCGCTTCAGCCGCGCTCTGCACGATCGTCGGCGCGCTCTCGACGTTAGCAGCCGACAAGCCGATCTCGCTGAACCGCTTACTGCTCGCGCCCATCGGGCTGTTGATCTTCGGCTACATCATCGCGCGCTGGGGCGGCTATCACACGCAACTCAAGAATCGTCTACAGCTACTGAAAGACGTGACGATCTTCTCCAATCCTCGCTTCGGAATCGATCGCACGATCAAGGCGATTCTCGAAAGCGTCCGTGACTTCTACGACGCCGAGGCGTGTGTGCTCGTCGTTCCCGGCAAACCGAACGACTCCGAAAGCTACCAGATGTATCGCGTCGCCCGCGGCATTCATCCGAGTCGATCGGCGCCGCCGCAAATCGGTTCCGAAGCAGCCGCGCAGTTTCTCTCGCCTTCACTGGAAAACGCGGTCGTCTATCGCAAGAACCATTCGTCTCACGCACGTTTGTTCGACGTTAAGAACCGAGTGTTTTCCGAAGCGCCGGCGGGCACCGGCGACAAGCTGGCTGCCATCCTCGACGCGCAGAGATACGTGTCGCTGCCCGTCTACTACCGGCATCAGGCAGTCGGCCGTCTTTACATCGTGGATGGGCCGGCGAAGATCGAACTGCCCGAAATGGAATTTGTCTTACAGTTGATGGATCACGTCACGCCGGTGATGGAAAACATCAGGCTGATCGACAATCTCGCGTCTGACGCAGCGGAGACCGAGCGCCGTCGCATCGCGCACGATATTCACGACAGCGTGATCCAACCGTATCTCGGCATTCAGTTTGGGCTCTCAGCGCTGGATCAGAGGTTGGAGTCCGGAGACGTCGCGATTCGCGACAATGTCCAGGAGCTGCTCGAGCTCACGAAACACGAGTTGGTCGAGTTGAGGCGTTTCGTCTGGGGCTTGAAAGCCGGCGAAGAACGGATGGATGTGCTGTTGCCGGCGATAGAGCGTTATGCCGAGCGCTTCTCGTTGGTGACCGGCATCACTGTCGACGTCGAGGCGCACGGCAAGGTAAAGGTGAACGATCGTCTGGCGGCTGAGTTGTTCCAGATCGTCGCCGAAGGTTTGAGCAACGTGAGGCGACACGCGTTTTGCCGCGACGCGCGCGTCGAGATCTCGTGCAAAGAGACGTCACTTCTGCTTCAGATCAAAAACAGCAGGCCGCGGTCGGGCGCAAATCCCGACGCCGAACGCGGCGACGGCCACGACAGCAGTCGCGCCTTCAGGCCGCATTCAATCGCCGAGCGCGCGGCTGCGCTGGGCGGCGAAACTCAGGTATTTGTCGATGAAAAAGACTACACGGTTGTGAGCGTCGGTATTCCGCTCTAGCAGGCTGCTGAAAAACCGCTGGGTAACATGTCTCTGCGCTACCTCGGCGGCCTTTGCGTCTCGGCGGTGAGCTCTTTTGTAACGATTTTCACCGCGGAGACACAGAGGGCCGCCGAGGTAACGCGGAGAAGAGAAGTTTAATTCTCAAGACCAAATTCAGCCTGCTAAGGGACTGAAAGGCGCCCTTTAAGGGATTGTCTGATAGGAGTTTTCCTGCAACCGGCGTAGTATTTACCGTGTTATGCCCGACCGTCCGATTACCATCATGATCATCGACGATCATGTCGTGATACGCAGTGGTTTGCGTATGTTGATCGAGCAGGACCAGCGTATGCGCGTGGTCGCGCAGGCGGGCAACCGAAGTGAAGCGCTCGAACGCGCTGCCGCCGAACATCCGGACGTGATCATCCTCGATCTTCTCCTCGGCGACGATGACGGTCTCGCCTTTCTTCCCGAACTCTGCCAGACAAGTCCCAACTCGCGCGTACTAGTGCTGACGGGCGTGCAGAACCCGGACGCGCATCGTCGCGCCATTCGCCGCGGCGCGATGGGAATCGTCCTGAAAGATCACGCCGCCGACCAGCTTCTGAAGGCGATCATGAAGGTGCACGAAGGCGAAGTCTGGATCGAGCGGTCGATGATGGGCAGCATGATTCAGGAGTTCACCAAACCGGTGATGCCCGACCCGGAACTGGCGAAGATCGAGTCGCTGACCGACCGCGAACGAGAGGTAATCGCGTTGATCGGCGAAGGTCTGAAGAACAAGCAAGTCGGCGAGCGCCTGTTCATCAGCGAGACGACTGTTACCCACCACCTCAGCTCCGTTTTCTCCAAACTAGAGGTTTCAGACCGGCTGGAACTCATCATTTACGCGTTTCGTCACGGTCTGGCAAAGATCCCCAAGTAACCCCGCGCTTTGCGCCGGTTCAGCGCCGCAAAACTTCCGACAAACTTTGGGAATAAAGGACTTAACATTCTGGCAGAATCCTGCCATATCGTAGTCCGTAAAAATACTGAAATCCTGCCAGATAAATGGGCAAAGACCTCCGTTGTCACCATTTCGTAACAACTTGATAATTCACCTTGCCGAAACTCAACCCTGGCCTGGCGGCAACCAAAGTTTCATGCTGTTTGAGAAGTTGTTCTTAGCTGTAAGAAAGGGTCTCTCGGTAAACGGGCACAGGATGGCGGTTGCTCCGCCGCGGCGTCCTGGTGCCGATTGGGAGGCTGAATTGTTAAGCCACGAACGTTGCTCCCGTTATGGCATTCAGCTCTAGCCTCCCTGTCAAACGGTCCACACGCGCCCAGAGGTGTGGACCGCGTGATTCGTCAGCCGCCTGCGAGGATGGTCTAGCTTCGCGGGCCGGCGTCTTCACCTGCGGAAACTTCTCGCCTGCTGAGCAACAAGCGGCGGCAACACGAACATTCAGATCCTGGGCTGAGACCTTGATTGAAAACTGAGGTGTGCTCGGAACTACCAGATAGTTGCG
The DNA here is from genome assembly GCA_036279935.1 of Pyrinomonadaceae bacterium. GTDB lineage: Bacteria > Acidobacteriota > Blastocatellia > Pyrinomonadales > Pyrinomonadaceae > PSRF01. The sequence goes on along the minus strand of DASURS010000170.1, from coordinate 6,021 downwards.
TTGATGTATCGCCCGACATGACTACGCTTGCAACGTTGAAAACGGTGTCCGGCCGTTTGCTGGGATTTTTGCTTGGCCGGCACGAAGCGCCTCTTGAAGAATCTGCTGGAGGAAACCTGCTCGTTGTAGATGACGAGGAGTCGATCTGTTTTTCGATGAGTGAGTATTTCTCGCAACACGGATTCAAGGTGGATACGGCGCGTGAGATGGAAGAAGCCGAGGGTCTGATCAAGGAGACGGATTACAAAGTCATCATTCAGGATTTGAGGTTGGGGCTGGCGCGGTATCCGGATGGGATCGAGATCATCAAGTTGGTCCACCAGCGAAATCCCGACACGCGGATCGTCGTGCTCACGTCGTACGGTTCGGCTGAAGTTGAGGAAGAGGCGCGCCGGGCGGGAGCCGATGCTTTTTTGCGAAAGCCCAAGCCGTTGTCACAAGTAGCTCAGGTGGTGCAGGGTCTCATCGAATCGCCTCGTACGCGCACGGTGCGGGCGTAACGGTCGGGATCCTGCGCCTGGAGGTTACCGCAGGTTCATCCGGGTGTCGGAAATGAGAGTACGGCGCCCGAGAGTTCAACCCGACCGGTACCTCCAGCTAGGGCCCGGCGCCGTCCGGGCCCTTCGGTTTGTATTGTGTCGTCTGAATCCCACCCACGGCACCGTTGGTGGTATTCCCGACTTTTGGGGCAAGGCTCGTCAACGGGGCTTTGCACGAAAAGTCCCGGGCGCGCTCTTCTCTGTGCAACCTCAGTGTCCTCTGCTCTGTGGTTGATGAATTCCGAGTAAAACCAAACCACCGAGACACAGAGGACACTGAGGTTGCACAGAGGATCCCCAAAACAAGGACTTTTTGTGCAAAGCCCGTCAACGGGGGTCTTTCCGCTCAAAAACCGCGGCAGAATGCACGGCACCTAACTGCCACCGCAAAATTCAACTATCCTGCCCTGACAAATCGGCACGTTTCTTCGTTGTAGCCGTTTAACTCCCCTCCTAAAATTCACCCTTCTCTCAACGAGCCCAGGGAGGTAGTTATGAAATGTACGACCACCTTTTCTTCAACTTCCCAACCTAAATCTTCACGTTTCAACGAACCCCCGCTTGAAACAAACCCTGTGCGGACCTTTCGCCCAAAGGACGCATAAATACCTCATGCCGTACCGGTAAGTTCGACGGGTTTCAAGCCACCCGCCGAGTGGCCGGCCTTTCCCTAAGGAGTACACCCAATGAAAAGCTCGACAACAACAAGACTCGGCCTCTCTCGAGTCAACTTGAGGACTTTCCTGTTGACAGCAGGTGTTCTCTCCCTGTTGATCTGGAGTCTTACAAGCTCCGCAACCTCCCGATCCGGATCAAACAACACAACGCAAAACAACACTTCTCACTCAGCTCCCGCGAAAGTCAGTTCGAATCCAACAACAACAATGATGACGCCTTTCAAACCCGCCTCCGCAGACCTCAGCCAGGTCCGTAACGGCGGGGTGGGCTGCGACCAGACAGTTCCCAACTCCTGCGACAACCCAGCCGACTGGGTCAACGGCAACGCCGGTGCTTCCAACGCGCATTACCAGGAGGGTCAATCCATTCCTTATCGTTTAGTGATGCAAAATCTCACTGTTGGCAATCACTCGGTTGTGATCGAGTGGGACGTGAAGCACAGCAGCGCGAACGCCATCGACTTCATCACCCACTACCAGCGGATTAGTGAGACCATTGAACCATGCGGCCCGGCAAACCATCCGGAGGACATCGTGCCCGGCTGCAATCCCGCAAGCTTCACGACGTTCGACATACCGGCGCCAACCGGCGTGAATTCACCGATAGCCGGCGCGCCTGCGAGCTTCTTTAATTTGGTGCCCCTGGCCCAACGGCGGATGACGATGTACAACGGCACCATCAACAGCATGGTTTACACGAATCCGCAGGGCGACCTGTCGCAGGCGCAGGCGTCCACGCAGATCACAGTCAACTTCACCGCCAACAATCCGACGGTCGTGATGGCGTGGGGCGGACACATTGCGCGAGCCGTCGATTGGGGCGCCGGAAATTCCGCGAGCGGCATCAGCGGTTCGCCATACCATACGCGCCTGATCGCTCTCGACGGCAGCGGCGGCAATCAGGATCGATCGCTGTCGGCAGCCGCCGTGGTACCGCCGCCGGGCTGCACTCTGACTAACGACAACATCGACGTCTGCGACCTTCCAGCCGTTACACATCACGCGCTGGAGGGCGCTGCCAATGCAAACCTGACTTACTCGTTCCAGCTAGTGAATAGCGGTGGCTCGAATGCCTTCATCAGCAGCTCCGACACCGATCCTTCGGACGGGACGATCTCAGCCGACGTCACGACCAGCGGCGCCGGCTCTTACACGATCACACTGACAGCCTCAAACGCCGGCGGGACTTCGACCTGCACGGCGACTGTGCGCGTGCATCAACAACCGGCAGCCAGTGCGGGATCACCTCAGGAGCAGTGCGAAACCTCCGGGTTCGGATTTCAAATGAACGCTTCGTCAACCGTGCCGACCGGCGGCACTCGGACGTGGACAATCGATGCCGCCAACAGCACCACAACGGCCAGCATCGTCAATCCGAGTGACGAGGATCCCGTGATCACTCTCGCCGGCGTCGGCACTGTCAGAGCTGTGCTCACGGTTACCGGACCATCGTGTTCGGACGCGGTTAGCACCGTTGACCTGACTGTCTCCGCCAAAGCTAATGCCAACGCGGGCGCGGATCAGGAAGCGTGCGCCGGCAATCCCGCGGTAACGCTGGCGGGAAGCATCAGTGGCGCTGCTTTAAGTGGGACGTGGAGTGGCGGCACCGGCACGTTCTCGCCGAATGCCAACACTCTGAACGCCGTTTACACACCGTCGGCGGCTGAGATCGCAGCAGGCTCGGTGACACTCACGCTGACGACAGACGATCCTCCCGGATCGTGTAACGCCGCCAGCGATACGATGACGATCAAGATCAACGCGAATCCCGTCGTCGATATCAGTCTCGAAGAGGCATGTGACGCGACCGCGCATCTGCATGCGACAGTGACCGGCGGCGTAGCGCCGTACACGTTCACGTGGAAGAAAAACGGCGTCGCCGTGGGAACCAACTCCGCGGATCTGCCGCTCACTGGTCCAGGCACTTACACGGTCAGCGTGACGGACAGCTCGGCGACGTCTTGCCCAAGCAACACAGACACATTTGTGGTCTGTTACACCGAAGGGTCACCTCCGGTGGCTGCTGCGACGAAGGAGCTCGAAGTATCACCGCCGAGCTCGAAGCTTCCGACGTTCGTCGCGCGGCTGGCGATGATGTTGTACTCAACGTTTGGTTTTGTGATTCTGTGAGGTCTTGATCTCGTGGAGTCGCTGAATGTCAGCGAAGGGCGCTAATGGTAAACACCGTTGGCGCTCTTCTTTTTTGCGTCTTGTTACAACGTTCTGTTGCAACAAGTGAGCGCTGGCGAGCAGATTCCCGTTGCTCATGGCAACCGCTGCGACCTGCTAAGTGCTTGTAGCTTTGTTGTTTAAGTTGTAAGCCGACAATGGCCCGGTGCTTGCAGAGTCGATTGTCTTCTGTACGTCCGTGTTCCTTGTGCGGTGGGCCAGGTAGCTCAACGGCCTATACGAAGCACGGATAAAACCCAAATTGACGACCGACTTCAGGAGCCCAGAGAATGTTTGCCCCCAAATACGCCCGTTCACTCACCTTCAAATTTATAGCTTTAGCAATCGTGATCTCGCTGGCGATGATCGCCCGTACCGCGACTGCCACTCTCGATCTGAATCACGCTGAAGAAGCAGCACCGGAGCCGAGCGCGAACATGGCGACGGAACGGCGTGGCCACACGGCGACGCGGCTCAATGACGGTCGTGTGCTGATAGTCGGCGGTGAGAACTCGAGTGGCGCTCTGAACACCGCGGAGTTGTTCGATCCTGCTTCGGGAACGTTCTCGCCGGCAGGAAACCTCGACGCCGCGCGTGTCGATCATTCCGCCACGTTGCTCGGTGACGGACGCGTGTTGATTGCGGGTGGCCGCAGCGGCGCCGGCTCATTGGCGACAACTGAAATTTTCGATCCGGCCACCGGGACTTTTTCGAGTGGTCCATCGCTGAGCGTCGCGCGTGCAGGTCACAGCGCGACGCTTTTTGCTGACGGACGCGTGTTGGTAGCGGGTGGTGATGCGGCGGGCAGTGCCGAATTGCTCAACTCGTCGGCGACGGCGTTTGCGGCCGCGGGCGCGATGAGTGGAGCGCGATCGATGCACTCGGCGGCGTTGCTGCGCGATGGGCGCGTGCTGGTCGTTGGTGGACGTGACGGCAACGGGAACGAGCTCGCGTCGGGTGAGATCTTCGATACGACGGCTTCCGCGTTTTGGACCATTGATGGAACGATGAAACTCGCCCGCGTGCGTCCGCACTTGCGGGTGCTGTTTGATGGCAAGGTGCAGATCATCGGGGGCAACAGTGATCGATCGATGGAGATCTACGATCCGCTTTGGGAAGGTTTTGGCGCCTACTCGCACGTGCTTCCCGAAAGCGATCCGTGTGCTGGACTTCCGGGACAGATCCTCGTTTCGCAAACGCGTGCTGCGCTGTTTTATGCCGGCGCGGCTGATGCGCTGTTCGATCGTTCCGGTCATACGATCACGGAGCTTAACGGACAGGCGTTGGTGCTTGGTGGTGTGAACGGCGCGGGTGCGTTTCTGAGCTCGAGTGCGGTGTTGTCGAGTTCCGCGGCTGAAATTACGACCAATGCGTTGGATTACGCGCCTGGCGACGTTGCCACTATCACCGGTCGCGGTTTTCAGCCGGGTGAGGTCGTTCGCGTGAAGATTCACGAAGATCCGCACACGCCGCAGGAGCGTGGTTTTGATGTTACGGCGGATGGTGATGGGAATTTCAGTGGTGAATATGTCGTGATGGACTACGACTTGAACATGAAGTTCATCGTAGGCGCCCGTGGGTTGAGTTCCGGTGTGACTGCGCAAACGACGTTCACTGATGCCAACAATTTCACCGTAACGCCGCTCACGCAAACGGTTGCGCAGGGCAGCACCAATACTTTTGTATGGACGTTCACAGCCCAGAATGCCGGTAACCAGCAGACCACGACGTTTACAATTCCGGCTGGTTGGACTGCGCCGCAGACTGGCGTGGGCCCAGGACAAGTCACGGTTGCTGGTGTTGGACTGAGTCCGTGCAACGTCTCGTTGCAGAGCATCAGCGGGATGGTCGTGACCATTCGACAATCTCCGCCTTCGCCGACGACCGGCACGTGCGCCAACAACACGAGCTTCACGTTGACGTACGCCAACGCGACCGCGCCGTCGCCTTCGCTGACGACGACGTACACGTTTGACAATCAGCACGGGCCGGATCCGCAGGTGGTAGTGAATGTTCCTGCTGGTCCGACTAAGCTCGCTTTCACGACTGGCGATCATAACGGCACGTACGCGCAGTGTTTGCCTGCGATCAGTATTCAAACGCAGAACGCGAGCAACGTCGCGACGAACGTCACGAGCAACACGACGGTCAATCTTGCGACAGGCAACTTCGGCGTTGGCGGATCCGGTGCGTTTTATAGCGACGCCGGTTGTACGACGCCGATCACGACTGTTTCGATCAGCACCGGCAACAACTCGGCCAGTTTCTTTTACAAAGCAACAGGACGCGGCGATGGCACGCACGACATCACCGTCTCCGCGAGCGGACTTACCAGCGCGACGCAAACGCAAACGATCAACGCGGCGTCGCTGACGATCACCGCCAGCAACAAGACGAAGACCTACGGCGACACCGTCACCTTCGATGAAACCACTCCATCGACCGACTTCTCCGTCGTTGGGCTCGTCAACAGCGACACGGTCGACAGCATTACCTTGACCAGCACTGGCGCGGCAGCGACCGCAACAGTCGCAGGCTCGCCCTACGACATCATCCCCAGCGCCGCAGTCGGCACTGGCCTCGGGAACTACAGCATCAGCTACGTCAACGGTTCACTGACAGTCGATCCAAAATCA
>DASURS010000169.1:0-7928 GCA_036279935.1 Pyrinomonadaceae bacterium | reverse complement strand
TGCCGCTGCCTGACGGCGGCACCGGCTGGCAGCGTATTCAGCATGAAGTAGGGATTGGCGTGCTGCCCGTCGACATCGAGTTCAAGGACGGACAACCCCTTCAGGTCGTGATGACTCAAGGCCGCTTCGAGATCGTTGATGAAGTTGACGACGGTGGCGAGCAGGCCGAGATCGCTCGCGCGCTGGGTCTCGCGCGTGAAGACCTGGATGAGAGTCTTCCCATTCAGGTTATTAGTACCGGACTTTCGATTATGGCGGTGCCGATACGTGCTCTTGCCGACTTGCGCGCGGTTCGTCTAAACGGGACGTTGCTGGGTGAGATCTACACACGGCGCGGCGGAACCGGCTGTCTCGCGTTCACGCGCGAGACGCTGGAAATCGGCGCATCGCGTGCGCACGCGCGTTTCTTTGCTCCGGCTGATAACATCCCGGAAGATCCGGCGACAGGCAGTGCTTGCGGCGCGCTCGGCGCGTATCTCGTGCATCACGGCGCGTTGTCGCTGGAGCCTGAAGACGGGCGATACAAGTTTGTGATCGAACAAGGAGACTTCATTCACCGTCCGAGCCGGATCGGCCTGAACGTGAAGGGCGTTGCCGGCCGCTCGGTGGAAGAAGTGAAAGTTGGCGGGCCATCGGTGCTCGTCGCTCGTGGTGAAGTGGTTTTCTGAAATGAACTCGTTTGATCTGATCATCATCGGAGCTGGTCCAGCCGGGCTCTCGGCCGCGGAGAGTGCCGCGCGCGAAGGGCTGAGCTATCTCGTGATCGAGAAAGGGACGATAGCGAACACGATTCGGCAGTATCCGGTGGGCCGTACGATGTTCTCGACCCCCAACGAGGTCGAGATGCTCGAAGGCGCGCTCAAGCCCATGCGCGAAAAACCGACGCGCGAAGAGTTACTGTCACACTATATCCACTTCGTTCTCGACAACGACTTGCACATCAACACCGGCGAGACAGTTCTTTCAGTAAGCGGCGACGTGGAGAACGGGTTTGTCGTTCGCACGGACAACGGCGAATATCGCGCGTGGGCCGTGTTGTTCGCGATCGGCGCGATGGACCATCCACGCCATTTGAACGTGCCGGGGGAAGACCTGCCGAAGGTCCATCATCGTTTCGTAGATCCGTATCCTTACGTTCGCAAAGACGCACTGGTCGTCGGTGGCGGCAACAGCGCCGCCGAGGCCGCGTTGTTTCTCTCAGAAGAAGGTGCGCGAACGACGATGGCCATCTGGCGCGAAGACTGGGAAAACCGCGACCCGAAAGCGGGCGCGATGAAACACTGGGTGCGCACGCCGCTCGAAGCCGAGATCGAGGCCGGCCGGCTCAAGGTCGTGCTTTACAAACAGATCGACGAGATTCGCGAGCGCGAAGTGACGTTGACCACCGAGACCGGCAAGTCGCTGACGCTGCCGAACGACGTCGTCTTCATCCTGACCGGCGCCGACGCGGATCTGAGTCTGTTGAAATCGTTGGGAGTGAAAACGGAGGCGGGGAAACTTACCGAAGTCCCGGTCTACGATCCTGAGACTTTTGAAACAAACGTGCGTGGAGTGTACGTCGCCGGACACTTTACGCACGCGCGTCACATCAAGGCCGCTATTGACGTGCCGCGTCGCGTCGTTCCACTCATCGCCGCACGACTGAAGGAGTAAAACCGAATGACCCGTGTTGCCCTGCTGGTCACGTTGCTCGTGTGCGTGACGCCAATCACGCTCGCGCAGGCGCAGAAAAAAGCTCCAGTCGCAAACTCCGCACTCTGCACCCGAAACCTCGCGCTCGACAACGCCAAACAACAGATACTTTTCGCGCGCACGTTCGACGGCGTGGTCCAGCGAATCAGCGTCTTGCTGCGAGCAGCCGATCTGCTGTGGCCTTACGACGCGGAAAAGGCGTCGGCGGCGTTCATGGAAGCGTTCGATCTCGCGGTGCAGAACTTCAAGGAGCACGGCGATCAGGTCAAGCGCACCTCGCAGAGCCGGTTTGCGGCAGTGATTGAGGTTCCGGATCAGCGTTACAAAGTGATCGGCGCGATCGCGAAGCGCGATCCGGCAAAGGCGCGCAAGTTATCGGAAGAGCTCATGGATGAGGCCGCGCGCGAAGCCGCCGACAAACCTGTCGCCAACGATCAGGACAAAATACGAACAGCGGAGAAACTGCTTTCGGTCGCTACTGAATTAGTAAAGACGGACCAGACAGCGGCGATGAACTTTGCGCGCCAGAGTTTTCGCTATCCGGCGACGTTGTACCTTCCGATATTTCTCTATCAACTCGCAAAAGTGAACCAACCTGCCGCGAATCGTTTATACGAAGAGGCGCTGGCGGCGTACAGCAGCGCATCGATGGACCGCATGCTCTACCTGTCTGCGTATCCCTTTGCCAACACACGCGACGCCGGCGACATGCCCGGCTACACGACGTACCTGATTCCCGAAACCTTCGTCGCGAATCAGGGATTGCAACGCCTGTTCGTGCAACGATTGCTCGCGCGGGCCCAGGCGGCTACGGAAGTCGTGATGGAGCCGGCGCCGCCAAACCGGCTTTCGGATCACGGGCAGATGTGGCTCGCGTTCACCCGTTTGGAAAAACAGATACAGGCCAATCTTCCCGATCTCGCCGAACAGGCGGCCGTGGCCAAAGACCAGCTTTACTCGTCACTTCCGCAGCCGTCCCAAACCCGATTGACGAATACGATCACGCGAGAAACGCAACCGAAGAAAACGTTTGACGAGCTGGTCGAAGCCGCTGAGAAAATGCCGGACGTCAACACTCGCGATCAGAATTTGACGATGGCCGTCATCGGATCGTCGAAAGGCGAATCGATCGAGCGCGTGGTCAGCGTCGTCGACAAGATCTCCGATGCTGATGTGCGCTCCGGATTGCTGAACTGGTTCTACTTCTTCCGCACGCAGGACCTGATCAAAGAGAAGAACCTCGAGGACGCGAGAAAGACGGCGGCGAAGGTCGTCGAGCTGGACCAGCGCGCGTACTTGTTCTCGCGCATCGCGGAAGAGTCGCTGAAACGGTCCGAGGACCAGACGCAGGCTCGCGAAATGCTAAACGAGATCGGCGAAGCAGCCGGCAAGGCGCCGAAGACGGTCGTTTCCGCGCGCGCCCTGCTCGCGCTCGCATATCTCTACGCGAAGATTGACGTCAACCGCGGCGTTGAAGAGATGGGGAATGCAGTGAAAGTGATCAACGCGATCGAGTCGCCGGATTTTTCGCAGCAGTTCGTGATGATGAAGCTCGAAGGAAAGACGTTTGGGAGTTTCGCGTCGTACGCGACGCCCGGCTTCAATCCGGAGAACGCGTTTCGCGAGATAGGGAAACTCGACTTCGACGGCTCGCTGGTCCAGGCGGCTACTTTCGCCGACAAATCACTCCGCGCGCTGACCACTCTCGCCGTGATCGAACCGTGTTTCGAAGCAGCGCCGCCGAAGTCGACGACGAAGAAGCCGAAGTCTTAGTTCGAACCTGTCTCGACGCGATCGCGACGCGCCACGCCGGTCTGATACGCCGCTGTCTCAACGTCGCGCGCGACAGCTTCCGCGACTCGTTTATCGAAAACAGACGGGACGATGTATTCCGGGTGCAACTCGGCGGCGGTGATGATTCCGGCGATGGCGTTGGCGGCCGCGAGTTTCATCTCTTCGTTGATGCGTCTCGCACGGCACGCCAGCGCGCCGCGAAAGATGCCCGGGAAGCAGAGGACGTTGTTGATCTGATTCGGATAATCGGAACGGCCGGTTGCCATGACGGCGACGTACGGCTCTGCATCTTCCGGCATGATCTCCGGCGTCGGGTTCGCCATCGCGAAGACGATGGGCTTCGCGGCCATGTTCTTGACGTCGTTCTCGTCGATCACTCCCGGCACTGACAGTCCCAGAAAAACGTCCGCGCCTTTGATCACGTCGTGGATCGAACCCTTTTCGAGATTCGGGTTCGTGTTTTGCGCGTACCAGTCTTTCACCCAGTTCATGTTCTCGGTGCGCCCGCGATAGATCGCGCCGCTCTGATCGCAGCCGATGATCGTTTGCACTCCGGCCGCCATGACGATCTTCGAACAAGCAACGCCGGCCGCGCCGACACCATTGACCACGACCTTGATCCGGTCCATCTCCTTGCCCACGATCTTCAGCGCATTGATCAATGCAGCGAGTACGACGACGGCAGTGCCGTGCTGGTCGTCGTGAAAGACGGGAATGTCGAGCTCCTCTTTGAGTCGCTCCTCGATCTCAAAACAGCGCGGCGCGGAGATGTCTTCCAGGTTGATACCGCCGAAAGTCGTCGCGATCGCTTTCACTGTTCGCACGATCTCGTCCGGATCTTTGGTGTCGAGGCAGATGGGGAAAGCGTCAACGCCGGCAAATTCCTTGAACAGCATCGCCTTGCCTTCCATCACCGGCATCGCCGCCGCGGGTCCGATGTCGCCGAGACCGAGCACGGCGGTACCGTCGGTAACGACGGCGACGGTGTTTTTCTTAATCGTGAGCGTGTAAGCCTTCTCGGGATCGCGCGCGATCGCGTCGCAGATGCGAGCGACGCCCGGCGTGTATGCCATCGAGAGATCGGCGCGAGTTTTCAGCGGCACCTTCGAGACGACTTCTATCTTGCCGCCGAGGTGCATGAGAAACGTCGGATCCGAGACTTGCAGCAACTCGACGCCGTCGATGTCTTTAACTGTCTGAACGATCTGCTCGCCGTGCGCGCTCGACGCTGAACTGACGGTGATGTCGCGAATGATGTAGTTGTTGCCGACGGTGACGATGTCGATCGCGCCGATGTCACCGCCTGCGCGTCCGATGGCCATCGTCAGTTCGCCGAGCGAGCCGGCGCGCGACGACAGGCGGACACGCAACGTCAGGCTGTAACTCGCGGTCGGTGTTGGTTGGTGCATCCCTTTTTTTATCCTATCAATCTCTTGATCCGTTTCACCACTGCGGGATCGAGTCGCGGCGCTGCGAGGTCCAGCGACCACCGTCCGAGCAAACGGTAGAGTTCGAGCGCGGGCTCGTTGCCTTGCAACACGTGGAGATGGCGTTTGACTGTCTCAACGTCGCCGCGCGCGAACGTGCCGGTCAACGCGTGGGCCGGATCTGTTTCCTGCAGATTCCTGACGGCGCTCGAGAGCAACGGCAGCAGCACTTCTCGCGCTTCCTCGTCGTTCAGGCCGCACTGAACCAGCATCTGCGACGCGACGCCAAACAGCGCCGTTACGTTTCCTGAAGCCATGACCGCAGCGGCGTGATACAGCGGCTTTTTGTTTGACTCGATCGAGAAGCTCTTGCCGCCGAGGTCTCGCACGAGCGCTCGCGCGGTGCGAACAGCGCGTTTGTCGCCTTCTACGCACCAAAAGGCCCCTTTCAACAGTCGCGCACCGGCCTTCGACTCGCTGACGGACATGAGTGGATGGACTGAACCGGTGCTCCAGCCTTTCTCCGCGAGCGGCGCCAACTGTTCGGCTGAGAGGGCGCCACTCGTGTGCAGCGCGACGGGCGTTTCGTCCGCGGTTTCCCAATCGAGTCTCGCCAGTGCTTCAGCGACAGCGGGGATCTGATCGTCAGGCGTGGCGATTAGTAAGAGTTCGGGTGCCGGGTGATCAACGAGATCTTTTAAAGCCGAGACGCGCGTGGGAACTTCTAGCAGAGCGGCCGCGCGACGCGCGCTCTCGGAACGACGAGCGACCAGCGATGCAATCGGGTATTGTTCGGCGGCGAGCGCAAGTGCAAGCGCAGTTCCGAGCCGTCCGGCGCCGATGATTGACACTTCCGGTTTGCGATTCATTTTGGCCGCGATCCGTCGAATTCGTGCCTCTGTTTCTGTTTACTGGTCGCCCGGATGCGCGTATATTTGAACAGCAAAGCCAAGACACATTGTTGTTTGACGTCGCGCAACCTGTCTGCCAAGCCCGAGCATCATAGACTGCGCGTCAGGCATATAGAAAACGACCCCAGACCCCTAGCCTCAGGTTCTTATCGATTTTTTGGAGGTTCGAAATGAATAACTTCTCCCGCGCCACGAGTGCTTTTGTTCTGATGGCCTCGCTGCTGGCAAGCTCAGTGGCTGCGGTCGGGCAAACAGCGTCGGCGCCGAAACCCGTTGACCAGGAAGCCGCAAAGACGACGGACGCCGCAAAGACGGCGCCGGTCGCCACCAAAGCCGAAGACACGGCCAAGAAATCCACCACCACCGCGACGACAAGCAAAAAGCCATTATCTACAAATGAAGATCCTTCGATGATCGGCAAGCGGAATATCAATTCCGGCATCATCGCCAAGATGAGCGGCTCCACTGAGAAGGAAGTCCGACAGGGACGTGAGGCCGCGGCGGAAGTGGATCGGCAGGCCAAGTTTATTGACGACCCGATCATTACCGAGTACGTCAACCGCGTCGGTCAGAACATCGTGCTGCACTCGGACGCGAAAGTGCCCTTCACGATCAAGGTCATCGATTCCGACGAGGTAAACGCGTTTGCGCTGCCCGGCGGCTTCTTCTACGTGAACAAGGGACTGCTGCTTGCGGCTGACAACGAAGCGGAGCTCGCCGGCGTGATGGCGCACGAAATCGCGCACGTCGCGGCGCGGCACGCAGTCGAAAACCAGACCAAAGCGAGCCTGCTCGAGTACGCGGCGCTCGGTGGTTCGATCTTCCTCGGCGGTATTCCGGGATTGATTTATCAGAACACGGCCGGCATCGGTTTACTCGGAATCTTCATGAAGTTCAGCCGCGGCGCGGAAGAAGAGGCTGACAAGCTGGGCGTTCAGTACATGTACGCCGCGGGTTACGATCCGGGCGCAATGGCGACGATGTTCGAGAAGCTCGAAGCCAAGAACAAAAAGAAACCAGGATTCATCTCACGTGCTTTTGCGAGTCACCCGGCCCCGCCGGATCGGCGCGCTACGGCGCTGGCTCTGGCAGCGAGGTTCCCTGAGCATGAGGAGTATGTGATCAGCAGCTCGGAGTTTCAGAGAGTTAAGAACCGGCTGTTGAGACTCTCGAACGCACGTGCGGCGACGAGTGGCGCGCTCCAGGCAGGTGGCGAAGACGGTGCACCTGGACGTCCGACGCTGAAACGGCGTCAGCCAACACCGGATGACCCGTCGACGACGACCACGCCTGATGGCGAGCAGAAGCCGGCTGAGTCGTCAGCGCCTCCGAAACTAAAACGGAACGACGGCTCGACGACGCCTCCGAAGACGCCCGACAAGCCGTAACCTCGGATTACAAACACCACTTAATCCGTGTTTTCCTTTGGTCCGAAGGGAAACACGGATTTTGTTTGCTCGGGTTATGTCGCTTGCTTGACAACTTTTTGGGCCGGACGGTATTCTAGCCGTTCGCGTTTTATTCGCTGAAAACAGAGATAGTTAACTATGTCGACACACTTTCCCAGCGGTAAAGACCTCGCTGGAAAACGAAAATGGTACGTGGTAGATGCGAGCGGCCGGACGGTCGGACACCTCGCATCAGAGGTTGCTTCGATCCTGAGCGGCAAGCGCAATCCGGAGTGGACTCCTTTTCTCGATACCGGCGATCACGTCGTTGTGATCAATGCCAGAAAAGCAGTGTTGAAGGGTAATAAGGTCGATCAGAAACTGTATCGCCATCACACGCGTTACCCCGGCGGCCTGAGACAGACCACCGCCCGCGAGATGATTGCCAAAAAGCCCGAGCGGGTCCTCGAGTTCGCCATTAGAGGCATGCTGCCGAAGACGAAACTCGGCAAGGCCATGGCGAAGAAGCTCAAGATTTACGCCGATGCCGAGCACCCGCACTCAGCCCAGCGCCCTCAACCACTCGACCTAACTCACCAAGCAGATTCAAAGTAAACGGGACCCGAAGAGACAAAGAGGAAAGATTACTGTGGCTGAAATTCAGTATTACGGAACGGGACGACGGAAGTCGGCAACCGCGCGGGTCTACTTGCGGC
>DASURS010000168.1:0-4678 GCA_036279935.1 Pyrinomonadaceae bacterium | reverse complement strand
GGCTCACCGCCGAGACGCAAAGGCCGCCGAGGTAGCGCAGAGAGAAGCGTAATTCTAAAGACCAAATGACTTTTTCAGCCGCGTCGCGATCCGCTTGCTCCCCTAAGCGGCTCGTCGAACAACAGCGTCCGCCACCGTTGGCGTCTGCGCCACGACTTTCTTCGTGCGACCGGACAACGACGCCTTCAGCTCGTTCCAGTGAATGGCGACGTCGGCTAACGGAACCGCCATGACCAGGCACGACCAGATGATGGCCTGCACGATTTCGACGCCGAGCGTTTCCCAACCGGTGACGCCCATTACAAATCGGCCTGCGATGAATACCAGCGCCACTGCGTAGCTGCGCGTGGCCCACTGTTTGTGCAGCGCGATCTTGCGACGGAACGCGAACATAAACGCCATCAACGTCGTGCCCATCAGCAACGCCGCGTCAACGGCGCCGAGCACGGTGAATGAACGCGGCGCGCCCATTCGCTCCTGGTAATACTGGATGTAGGCGCCGAGCGGCGCTAAACCTAACGCACCGACGACGTAAAGACGGCCCATAATGCGGTGGGCGCGTGTAAAGCGCTGCCGGATGCGGTTCGAGAACTGAAACGGCGCGAATACGAGCACGATAGTGCCGAAAATTGCGTGGGGCAGCAGCCACCACTTGAACGGCGCATAATGCTGCCAGGCCGGATGGTCGGCTTGAATTACGAAGCGTTCGTTGTGATAAAGGACGTAAAGACTGGCAGCGGCGATTGCGGAAAAGACAACATGCTTGGCGTTGACTTTCATGGGGAACCCTTTCTGGTTAGCACCAATAGCTAACCCATACACTAACGCGCACTTCCGCGCCCTTTTGGTTCACCAATTTTTGACGGAAATATCAGGTCCAGCCGCGGAAACGGGCGTAGTCGACGATCTCGGCGCGGCTTTTCAGGTCGAGTTTTTGCATCGAGTTGGTTTTGTGGGTCTCGACGGTCTTGACGCTGATCGAGAGCTCGTTGGCGATCTCCTTGTTCGTGTAACCGTTGGCGACCAGCGATAGTATCTGCACCTCACGACGGGACAACGGCTTCCCCTGCGGCTCTCCTTTATAGACGCGGCGATCGAGGTGCGAATGCGCCATCGTTTCCCGCGACGCGCGGTCGATGTAACTCCCACCCTTCGCCACTGTCTGTATCGCGTCGATAAGCTCATCGACCGCGGCTTGCTTGAGTACAAACCCGGCAGCACCGGCCTTCAACACCTCGTGCAAATAGCCACTCGCCCGATGCCCGGTCAAGGCCACGATCTTCACATTCGGACACAGCTCGCGAATCTTGATCGTCGCCTCCGCGCCGTTCAGCCGCGGCATCGTGATGTCCATCAGCACGATATCGGGTTCGAGCTCTTTCGCCTTTTGCCACGCGGCAATGCCGTTGTCAGCCTCGCCGACGACCTCCATGTTGGGCTGCTCGTCAATGAGTCTCTTCAGCCCTTCCCGCAGGATGCGATGATCTTCCGCCAGCAGAATTCTTAACTTTTCCATGACGACGAATTAGCGCTCCAGTGGAATCGTAACCACGATCGTGGTCCCGGCGCCTGAATCGATCTTGAACTCGCCACCGACCATCTGCACTCGTTCCTGCATTCCGCGCAATCCGAGTCTGGGATTCTCGACCGGGCTGCTCATCAACTTCTCCACGTCAAACCCAAGACCGTCGTCTTCGATCGTCACTCGCACCTGCCGCTCGTCACGTTCAAGAATGACGCTGACAACTTCGGCGCCCGAATGGCGCGACGCATTCGTCAGCGCCTCCTGCACGACGCGATAGATCGCCACTTCAACATCAAACGGAAGCCGTTTGTCCGGATTCGCAAACCCACTGCTGTTGTATACGACGCTGATCCGCTCATGGTGTCGCTTGGACCACTCGCGCACGAAACTCGACAACGCCGGTTCCAGCCCGAGATCGTCAAGCGTAGTCGGGCGCAACTCCAGCGCGACGCTGTGTACGTCCAGCTCAAACTGTTTCGTCGTCTCCTTTAAATACGACAACTGACGCAACGCAGCCGCCGACAAGTCGGGAACGCGCGCCAACGTCTCCAGCCCGAGCAACAGCGCCGAAAGATACTGGCCCAGGTTGTCGTGCAACTCGCGCGAGAGATAACGCCGTTCGTCTTCATGCGCAGTCATCAACCGTTGCAACAGACGCTTCCGCTCTTCTTCCGCGCGTCTTCGCTCGCTGACGTCCTGACCGAACGAGACGCTGGTCCCATCCGAAAGACGCGCGACCGCCCACGTCGTATCCAGTACCCGGCCGTCACGTGTTTTGGATTTGAAATCGCGCCATTCGCTGGCCGCGGCGGCGATAATGTCTCTTGCCTGGCGGCGATGAACCGGATCGGGATAGACCTCGGCGAGAATGTCGCCGTTGCGGTGTTGCAGTTCCTGGAATGACCAGCCAAAGGTGCGTTCCCACTCGCGGTTCACGAGTTTCATCCGGCCCTCAGCGTCGCGGAAACAGATCATCACGGGGATGTGATCGAAAATCTTCTGCAGGATCTCCGTTTTCTGCTTCAGCTCCTCTTCCGCCTGCTTCCTGCCGGTGATGTCCAGCATGATGCCGCTCAGGTAGACCTCACCTGACGGCTCTTCCTTCACAGACACGATGTCGTGCAGCCACACGACACTGCCGTCGGCGGCAATCATGCGGTACTCAAATTCGTGGTCCTTCCGTCTTTGAGTCGAATCGAGGCAAAACGCGGAGCACCAGTCGGTGTCGTCCGGATGAGTATGGTCGCGCCAGAAGTTCGGCTCGAGCCATTGCTCGATGGGATAACCGAGGATCTTCTCGGCCTGCGGGCTGACAAACTTGAACTGAAACGTTTCTCCATCAGCCTCCCAGACGATGCCGTCGAGGGAGTTCACCAATCTCGAATAGAGTGCGGGACTTGCTTGCATAGTAGAACTGCGGTCGAGTCCGCGAATTATACTATGAACGGCCGCGCGCCCTGTTCGGGGGCGAAAAACCTAAGGGAAAACCCTGATATTTTCCCGCCTGAGCGATAAATAGAATCCGGCAAGTTGCGAGATAACATGGCTCATCGCCCACTAGAGTGAGCGAAGCACTCGAGTTTCGCGTGGGGAAGGCACGAGAGTCATTGAGGCGGGGACAGTGGGAGGTTCCCGCCTCTCTCGCATCATTTTCTTCTTCACCAAACGCCGGTTGACTTCCTGCCTCGTTAGTAATAAAAGTTACATGGTTTAACAAGCCAAGCGTTCAGCTTGCAGGCGTTGTGCGGCAATACTCAAATCCGTCTCCCCGGCTTGCCAACTTGTTCGCCCAGAGTCAGCGAAGTGTCCACACCAGGCCTACTCCGCCGTAGCACTAGTCTTAAGTCCTGAGTTGAAAAAATGATTTCCTCTATTACCTGCTCCCGCGCCCGTCGTGTGGTGTTTGTCATTGCAATAGTTTGTTTGGTGACGATTTTCGCAAGCATTGTTTTTGTTGCCGCTCGCAATGACAGCACGCAGCTATCTTCCGAAACTCAAACCTCGCAGCAGATTGATCCGTCGCTGAAAGCGAAGATCGCCGAGCGTTTCGGTAAGCTGCAACTCAGTTTTGAAGCCAACAACGGCCAGACTGACAAGTCGGTCAAGTTCGTCTCGCACGGTCTCGGTTACGATCTGTTTCTCACGTCAACCGAAGCCGTTCTCTCGTTGCAAAAGCCGCGCGCGTCTCGTGACGAGCCTCGCGAAGGCTCGGTGCTGCGGCTGAACATGATCGGCGGCAACACTGCCCCACGCGTCGAGGGTCAGGACGAGCTGCCCGGGAAGGTCAATTACTTCATCGGCAACGATCCGGACAAATGGCGTCGCAATGTCCCAACGTTTCGGAAGGTCTATTACAAAGACGTCTATCCCGGGATCGACATTGTCTACTACGGCAACCAGCAGGAGCTCGAATACGACTTCGTCGTCGCGCCGGGCGCGAATCCGAAAGCCATCAAGTTTCGCATCGACGGCGCCGACAAAATCGCGCTCGACGCGAGCGGCAGTTTGCTGATCGCGCTGAAACATGGCGAAGTGAAATTGAAGAAGCCCGTGATTTATCAACTCACTGCGGAAGGAAGCAGGCGTGAAGTAAAAGGCGCGTACGTCGTCAACCGAAACGAGATCAGCTTCAAGGTGAGCGGCTTCGACGCGCGCCGGCCGCTGATCATCGATCCGATTTTGTCGTACGCGACATTCCTTGGCGCAGGCGGTAACGAACAAGCGTTCGGCATCGCCGTCGATGCGCAGGGAAGCGCATACGTCACTGGCGTGACTGACTTCGGCCCCTTCCCAACTACGGCCGGCGCGTTCAAGCAGAGCAATCTTTTTGGCGGCGCTTTCGTCACGAAATTCGATCCGACCGGCAGCAGCCTTGTCTATTCGACATATCTCGCCGGCAGCGGGAGCGCAACCGGAACGTCGATCGCCGTCGACTCAGCAGGCAATGCTCACGTTGCCGGCTTTACGTCCGCGCCCGACTTTCCGATCGTCAACGGCCTGAAGACCGGCTCTTTTTTTTACAAGACGACTGACGGCGCCGCAACCTGGAACAACATAAACAGCGGCATGCCGAGCCAGGTGCGTGCGCTCGCTGTTGCTCCGAATGCTCCGAACATCGTCTATGCGGCAACATCGGCTGGGCCATATCGCAGC
>DASURS010000167.1:0-14396 GCA_036279935.1 Pyrinomonadaceae bacterium | reverse complement strand
GTAGTGCGGTTTGATAATCTGTGGCGCATGACGTTTCCGTACGTGATGGCGTTGCACCAGGCGCCAACCGACGGCGGCGATTACTCAGGATTTCATTTTCACATAGAATTTCATCCGCCGTTACGACGTCCGAACCTGCTCAAGTACCTGGCCGGGCCCGAGATCGGCGGCGGGAATTTTTTGAGTGACACGAGCGCAGAGGAGAAGGCGCAGGAGCTTCGCGCGCTGCACGCGATTCACTACAAATCGAAAGGATTAGCTGACGTTGAGTAATAAAATCCGAATCATGGTGATCGACGACCAGGCGGTGGTCAGACAGGGGTTTGTTTCACTCATCAACACCGTCGCCGACATGGAGGTCATCGCGCAGGGAGTGAACGGGCAGCAGGCGCTCGATCTGTACCGCGAACATCAACCGGACATCACGCTGATGGACCTGCGGATGCCGGTGATGGGTGGCGTCGACGCGATTGCGAAGATTCGACACGAGTTTGCCGACGCGAGAATCATCGTGCTCACCACGTACGACGGCGACGAAGACATCTACCGTGCGCTGCAAGCGGGCGCGCAGGGGTATTTGCTCAAGGACATGTTTTTCGAAGAGCTCGAAGACGCGATCAGGAAGGTCCATGCGGGCGCGAAACGTCTGCCAGCGGTGGTCGCCGAACGGCTGGCAGAGCGCATGGGCGCATCTGAGTTAACGTTGCGCGAGTTGGAAGTGCTTCAGGAGATCGTGAAAGGAAAGACCAACAAGGAGATCGCGACGACGCTGCACATCAGCGAAGCGACCGTGAAGAGTCACATCAACAACATTCTGGGCAAACTGGGCGTTACGGACCGCACCCAGGCCGCCACCCGTGCCCTCCAACGCGGCATCGTCCACCTTTAACCACAGAAAGCACAAAAAGCACAGAAGGCACAAAATTGATTTTTGAAAGAGCGTCACCATCAATGAAAAGATCTCTTTTGTGCCTTCTGTGTTTTTTGTGCCTCTTGTGGTTAAAAATCCACCTAAAGTTGGATGACACTTGCCGAAAATACTGCTATTTTCCGGTGCGTTCGACACCAATTTTCCGGTTCCGAGTAAATCAAGAGCTTCTTATCCTACCTAACTTGTTGCAGACTACGAGAGGGCTTGATTCAAAGTTACTAACTCGGAACCGGAATCATCTCACACTAATAACTTTTCTTAATCTCGCATCAGCAGAAGATCCGCCGACGATGATCTCGATCTGATCTTTTTCGACGGTCCATCGATCCCCATCCGCGTCCCAATACGCCAGTCGCGCTGCCGGCAGCGACAGCGTCACCGTCTTCTCCTGTCGCGGACGCAGATACACACGGCTGAACGCCTTCAACTCTTTGAGCGGCCGAGACACCGCCGAATCGACGTGCCGGACATACAACTGCACAACCTCATCACCCGCGCGCTTCCCCGTATTCTTCACGACTACGCTGACGTCCACCGCGCCATCCGCGGCCAGCGACGGCGCGCTGGTCTTCAGATTGCGATACGCGAACGTCGTGTAACTCAATCCATAGCCGAACGGATACAGCGGCTTACCGTCAAAATACATGTAAGTTCGGCCGTGCCGGATGTCGTAGTCCATCATCTCGGGCAATTGAGCAAGCGACGTGGGCCACGTCTGCACCAACCGCCCCGCCGGGTTGTAGTCGCCAAACAACACTGATGCGAGGGCGCGTCCTTCTTCCTGACCATTCAGCGCCATATGAACAATCGCGGGCACGGTTTCCTGCGTCCAGTTGATGGCATAGGGAAAGCTCGATTTCAGCACGACGATCGTCTTCCGATTCGCGCGATACACAGCTTCGATCAACTCTTCCTGCTCCAACTTGATAGACTGGCGATCGACTGCCTCGCGTCCCTCACTCGGCGCCGAAACCTTCGCCCACTGGTTGTCGAAACCGCCATTCGGATGATTGCCGACGCAGACGATCGCAACGTCCGACTCGCGCGCCGCTTTAACCGCCTCGTCGCCGCCGGCGGCGTAGTTGACCTTCACCGCCTGGCCCACCGCGCTCCTGATTCCTTCCAGCGGGGAGATCGCATACGGCGGCGTGCCGCTGTACCAGTCGAGCAAAACCTCATTCGCTCGTGGGCCAATCACCGCGATCGACTTCAACGACTTCTTATCGAGCGGCAACAGGTTCGTCGAATTTTTCAACAGCACGATCGACTTCTGACTCGCGAGCAGCGCCAGCGCTTTGTGCTTCTCCGTGAGCCACGGATCGATCGACTCCGTTCCGATCGACGAATAAGGCACGCGCGAGGGCGGATCGAGCAGGCCGAGCCGGATCATCACCCTGAAATTGCCGCGCAACGCGCGATCGATGTCGGCTTCAGTCAGCAGTCCTCTTTTGAGAGCGCCTCGCAGCGCGTCGCGGTAGTTGTCGAGAAACTGGCCGATTCCGGCTTTGACCGACTCGGCCGCGGCAGTCTCGAAATCCGGATAGTACTTGTGCGCGGTGACGAGATTGCGCATCGCGCCCGCATCAGTGCAGATGATCCCGTCCTGTCCCCACTGCTCGCGTGTGATCTTCTGGAGGACGGGATTGATCGTCATCGGAACTTTGTTGACCGCGTTGTAGGCAGCCATGTACGCGCGCGAGCCGCCCTCGACGACGCCCATGCGAAAAGGCAACGAGTAGTACTCGTGAAACAGACGCTCGTCGAAATCGGAGCTTGATTTATCGCGATCGTTCTCGTTGC
The DNA here is from genome assembly GCA_036279935.1 of Pyrinomonadaceae bacterium. Classification (GTDB taxonomy): domain Bacteria; phylum Acidobacteriota; class Blastocatellia; order Pyrinomonadales; family Pyrinomonadaceae; genus PSRF01. The sequence goes on along the minus strand of DASURS010000167.1, from coordinate 11,665 downwards.
TGTTTGCGAGGAAGTGCTTCATCAACGCCGCGGACTGCCAGTAGGTCGGATGATCGCCCTGCAAGCCTTTCGTGAACGCGACGACGAGCGCGCCGTTGAGGTAAGCGTCCTCGCCGTAGCACTCTTCCGTCCGGCCCCAACGCGGATCGCGTCCGAGATCGGCGTTTGGAGATCTGATCACGATTCCGCCCTGATGATACTTCGGGCTCTGAAAGACGTAACGCGCCTCGTAACCTTCGACCTGGCCCGCTTGCTTCAGCAGCTCCTGGTCCCACGTCTCTCCGAGACCGATTCCCTGCGGGAACGTCGTGCTCGGCACCGTCAACGGCCGTCCCCACTTGCCTGGACCACCTTGCGTCAAACCGTGAATGCCTTCGACGTGGCCGCTCGCCTTGATCCCGAGACGCGGCACGCTCGGATTCGTGTCGAGACACTCGATCTTCTCGTCGAGCGTCATCAACGAAAGAATGTTATCGACGCGCTGTTCGATCGGAAGGTCGGGATTCTGGAATGGGTAGGAACTCGGCTGTGAGGACTGCGGCGACTGCAATACCATCGCCGCGGCAACACAGATCGATAGCAGCACCAAACGAATGATCATTGGCCGCCTTCGACAACCTTCATGTATTTGCGCAGCGGCGGATTCGTTATTTTGTCGACGCGGCCGCTGGGCCACTTGATCTCGATGCTGTCGATCTTCGTCGCCGCGCCAATGCCGAGGATCTCACGTGGATCGTGCGACGAAAGATAACTGCCGCCCGCAGTCTTGAGCCTGCGATATTTCACGCCGCCCGCTTCCCACGTGATCATCGCGCCGACTGCTCCGGGATTGCTGCGCGTCGCGACGAGATTGAGTCCGACCCAGTTGTTGCGGTTGCCGCCTTCGTTTCGCAGGAGCAGCGGAGCGTCGCCGTTGTTGATGATAAGAACGTCGAGATCTCCGTCGTTGTCGTAGTCGCCGACGGACAAGCCACGCGCGGGATAGTCTTTGGCGAACGCCGGTCCGGAAGTCGCGGTGACGTTCTTGAACGTGCCTTTGACATTCTCGAACATCAGCAGCGGCTCTTTGTACTTAACTTTGAGCGACTGTATCTCGACCATGTCGTCCGGATGGCCGTTGGCCAGAATGAGATCGGGATCGCCGTCGTTGTCGTAATCGAAGAACCGGAGGCCCCAACCGCTGAGCAGTCGCGTCGCCGGCGCAATCTCGCCGGGTTTGTCGATGAAGGTCAGGTCTTTCTGGTTGTGATAGAGACTGAAGAGTTCCTGGTCGATGTTGGCGACAAACAAATCCTGCCAGCCATCGCCGTCGTAATCAGCCGCGTCAACTCCCATTCCCGAACGCGGCGCGCCGGAATCGCTGTACGCGACGCCGGAGAGCAGTCCGGCTTCTTCAAACTTGCCTTTTCCTTTGTTTACGAAGAGGAAATTTGCGAGCGTGTCGTTGGCGACGAAGAGATCCATCAGGCCGTCGTTGTTCACGTCTGTCGCGACCGCGCCGAATGATTTGCCGAGCGAGGCTGCGATTCCGGAGTCTTTACTGACGTCGGCAAACTTCCCACCACCCTCGTTGTGAAACAAAAAGCTCGGCCGCGGTTTGAAGACGCGCGGAACGCAGTAGTAGCGGCGTCCCATGCGGTTGTCGCCGCAGAAGATCGTGCCGGTGCCGCTGTACTGAACGAAGCTGGAGACGAAGAGATCGAGCTTGCTGTCGTTGTCGTAGTCGAACCAGGTCGCGCAGGTGGACCAGTTTGGCGCGGCGACGCCGGCGGTGTCGGTTACGTTTGCAAACGTGCCGTTGCCGTTGTTGTGGAAGAGAACGTTGACGCCGTAGTTCGTCACGTACAAATCCTGCCAGCCGTCGCCGTCGTAATCAGCCGCCGCGGCGCCCATGCCGAAGTGGCCCATCTGACCGCAGGCGACGCCGGCTTTGTCCGTGACGTCCGTGAACGTGCCGTCGCCGTTGTTTCGATAGAGCGCGTTTTTGATCGGCGTTTTGGGGTTGTAGAAATCGGATGGGCCACTATTGACGAGGTAAATGTCCATCCAGCCGTCGTTGTCGTAATCGAAGAACAGACCGCCGCCGCCGCACGTCTCGGGAAGATGGCGCAATTCGGACCGGCCGTTGTCGTGGACCCAGGTGATCTTGCTCTGCGCCGGCGTGACTTCAGCGAACGTCACCGGCGCAGCAGCCGTTTCAGCCGAACTCTTCTGCGCGGTGGAGGGTTGCAGCCAGGCGCTCATTACCAACAGTGCGACCAGCGTCGCTAAGTAAAAATACTTCATTCGTCGTTTATGAGATGGGCGGCTCAATTAGGAAACTTTTCTCCCGCTCTGACTACGCGGATGTAATGGTCCGTGAAATTGAAGTGCGCGGCCTTCACCTCGACTTTCGGCATGTGACAGGACGTGCAATCTTTGTCGGCCACGGGACACGACGTTCCCTTGCTCTCGGCCTTCGCGGGTTTACCTTTCAACGAGTGACAGGCCAGACACTTGCTGTCGTAAAAAGCGGGGTCCGCTTTGACTTGCTCGTGCGGGTTATGACAGGCGATGCAACTGATCGCTTTCTCGTCTGAATAACACTTGCTGTGAAAGATCCGATACGGCTGGAAGCGGACGTTGTTGATCTCCAGACTCTTCAGCAAGGAGAATTCGTCAGCGCCGCGATGACACGAGGCGCAGAACTGTTGTGTCAGCTCGTCGCCGCTCAAACGGCCGGGATTGAAGATCAGTCTCGATCCCGGTTCGCCTTCTTTGATTGCCGCGACGTGCTTGCCGCCTGGGCCATGACAACTCTCGCAACGGACGCCGTGGACGAATTTATCGAGCCGCAACTGTGAGCCGTTGAGCGCAGCGGTTGCATGGCAACTAAAACAGTCGGAAACCTCGCGATCCGACAGGACACGTCCGACAGCGTCGTTCAGCGAAGCGGGCACGTTGCGCGGCGCGCCGATCGTGAAATCGAGGGCTTTCGTTTCGTTGTAATAACTGACCAGACTTTCGTAGAACTTGCCGTCGCGCTCGACCATGTAGGTCTGGCCCATCTTGCCTTGTCCGAAGGCGTAGAGGATGGGCATGGTGATCGTGTCTTTTCCGTCGGTAACTGAGTAGATGCTTTCTTTGCCGTTGCGCTTGATGGTGTAGGAGTATGGGCCATTGCGCATCGAGAGCTGCGGGTTGTCGCCGAGCACTTTCGACGTCGCGATATTTTCCATCGCCATGGACATGCCGGTCGGAGCGTAGTTTGCGACGTACTTCTTGTGACATTCATTGCACGCCTGATCGCCGAGAAAAACCGTGTCCGCTGGAACTCTTCGCGGGTTCCAGCGCGCGACGGAGGCGTTCACCTGTCCGTTGACCGAGAGCGGCTCGAACATCACGACTGCCACAGCCAGCAGGCATAGGGCAATCGCCAGCGCAAGCAACAAAGACTGTCTGACACGTTGATTCATTTTAGCTATTGCCGATTGTCGATTTCCAACTGCCGATTTGTTTACCGCCCCAGAACCGTTGTGTACCGCTCCAGAACCGTGTGCTTGTAAACTGCAAGCTTGAGAGAAAACCAATTGGCAATCGGCAATTGGCCATCGGCAATCTGTGTCACTGTAGATTCGGTTTGTTCGGCGTTTGATCTGGCGGCGTTCCGGATTTATCGAGTTGGCGCTTCTGGTTGATATCGTCCTGTAGTTTCTTGAAAGCTTCGCGCTCTCGCGCGGCCTCCTGCTTGCGGCCGGCGCGGGTGTAAGCGCGCGCCAGCGCGAAATGCATCTCCGGGCTCGAAGGCGCCAGTTTCACTCCTTCTTCTAATTCCTTGATCGAGCGCTCTACTTGTCCCAACTCCAGCAGCACACGTCCGAGCACGTTGCGCGCAGCGTATAACTTCGGCGCAAGCTGCACGGCTTTTTCAGCCAGCGGCAACGCGTCGTTGTACTGATCGCGCTTCAGATATTCAAACGCCATCTGCACCATGGCCGGGAAGTGCGACGGGGAGATCTCCAACTCGCGTTTGAACTCCTTGAGCGCGACGTCCGCGTCTTGCGCCAGCATGAAAACACCAAACGGGTAATGGACATTCGGATCGTTTGGATAACGAGATAACAACATGTCGAACGCCGCGCGCGCCTGCGGTTGCCGGCGGGCGGCCATGTTGTATCCGGCCTGTCCGGCGATCTGGATCTTCTCCCGTTGCGCCGCCGGAATGTCTTTCGGCAGGTAAGGCATTCGCAACAGCGTCAGGCCGAATGCTTCGATGATCTTGGGGCTGTCGTTGCCGACGCGCATGAACTCAGTCAGCACTTCGTAAGCGCTTTCGAACAGTTCGAAACGTAGGTAAAGTAACGCCGTGTGATAACGAACAACTGACGCGAGCTCACTGTCGTCGTTGACGCCTTGTGCCCGCGCACGCTGTAGCGCCATCACTGACTTTTCGAAGTCGCCAGTCTGAAACTGACATAGACCAAGCATCGCCCAGGCTGGTCCTCTGTTCGGCTCGAGCGCGGCGAGGTTGATAAACGCATCGCGCGCCTGCGGGTACAAGTCCTTCTGATAAAAGATCGCGCCTACGTACCACCAGCCTTCGGACCACTTCGGTCTGAGTTTCAATGCTTCGCCGTAATTTGAAAGAGCGTCTTCGAGACGTTCGGCCAGGCGGGCCTCGTCGGCAAGCTTTACGTAGCGATCAAAGTCGGCATCGTTTTTGGCTGACGTTTGCGGCGCCGGACGAGGCTGAGTTTTGGGCCTGGGCTTGCGCGTAGACTGCGCCGCCGCCGCCGAGCAGATCCCCAAGGCAGCGGACAAAGCTATGGCCGTGAACACACGATTCGCGGTAGTCACAAAAACCTATCGCCACTCGGGCGGTTTATCGTTTGAGTTCGGTGGCGGTTTAGGGGGGACCTGATCTCCGCCAACCTGGGCGCCGGGCTGTTTGGCCTGTTGCTCGGCAGTTGATTTCTGAATGAGCGCCTTCTCGCGGTCGCCATCCGCTTTACGATTCAATCGGTAATAGACTGACGCCAGCAGCACGCGGGCTTCGACGAAGTCGCCGTGCTCTTTCACGACGCCTTCGAGCAGTGGAAGCGCGTCGTTTGGTTTGCCTGCGGCCGCGTAGGCTGCCGCGAGGTGATAACGCGCGTACTGTTCTCGCGGACGCAGTTCGACTGCGTGTCGCAGGTGGCTGACGGCCTCGTCGATCTGTCTGTCATGCCGCAGCAACATTCCGAGGTACAAATTGGAGTCGAAGTCATTCGGGTTGGCCGCGAGTTCGTTTTTGAAAGCGATCTTCGCTTTGTCCGTATCCCCTAATCGCATCAACACCCGGCCGTGCCACGCCTGAACAGCGGGCAGCTTCGGATTCAATTCGAGCGCACGCTGCGACTCTTTTAGCGCGCCTTGCGCATCATCCGCGAGCAACAGGATCGACGCCATCAATATATGAGCTTCGGCGGAGTCTTCGTGCCGAAACAGTCGATCGATAATTGCCTGTCCTTGTTCTAACTGCCCATCGCCGATGAGGGCGCTGCCCAGCAGGTATGCGACCGTGCGGTTTGACGGATCGCTTTCCGCCAGTGGCGAGAGCGACTGAATAACTTTCTTGTAATCGCCAAGCCTGACCTGAGCGTCCGCCAGCACCAAACGAGCATTCAACGTTTGCGGGTTCGATGGCGCGGCAGCAAGAAGGCCCTCCAATTCAGTCGCCGCCTCTGCAAAATACGCCGCCTTGTAATAGGCGAGAGCGAGATTGAAACGGATCGGGTAGTTTGCGACGTCGAGCGCGAGCGCGCGTTTGTATTGTTCGATCGCGTCTTCGTAACGGCCGAGTGCCGAGTACGCGGCGCCAAGGTTGGATCGCACGTCGACTCGCGCCGGATGCTTCTCGAGAATCGCAAGGTAGGCGCGCACTGCGCCCTGCAGATCGCCCGACTGATGCAACTGCGTAGCGCGCTCAAATTCACGCTCTACATCGGCGGCCGGACGTTGCGTTTGCGCCGCGCCAACGCACACCGCTGACGCGATAAAAAACAAGATTGCAGCAACAACTTTGCGCCGTCCTCTATTGAAGGCCATTTATAAATCCGGGCGAGCCTAAGATAGGTGAGAGTATACAATATTGACGCCTGATTTACCCTTTTGCCGTCCTCAAGATTCCACTATACTCCAGCGAAATGAAAAGTTTTTTGGGTGTCCTTCTGATCGCTTCCACCAGCCTCGCGCCGATGCCGGTTTGCGGCCAAACCACCGCGCCGCAGGACCCGGACGACGTCGTTCGTGTCCGCAGTAACGAGGTGCGCCTGGACGTCGTGGTCAAGGACAAGAAAGGACGCCCGATCAAGGACCTGAAGCCTACTGAATTTGAGGTTTTTGAAGACGGCGTCCCACAGAAAGTTGAATCGTTCCGCTTCGTCTCCAGGGAAGCAGCGCCGGCGAAATCCGCGGCCGCCAAAGAAGACCAACCCCAGCCTGCGCCGGCCGGCGGCGAACCAACGAAGCCAACTCCACCGCCGCGATCAACTCCAACCGTGACCGCCCTCGTGTTCGACCGGCTATCACCGGAAGCTCGCGCTCTCGCACGAAAAGCAGGGCTCGCCTATGCGCAGGAAGGCATGGTCGCCACGGGATTCACGGGAGTGTTTGGCATCGATCAATCCCTGTACACCTATCAGACTTTTACTGACAACGCTCTATTAATTAAGGATGCCGTCGAACAGGCGACGAGTATGGCCACCTCGTCCTCGGGCGGAGATCCGGCGAAGATCCGGGCGAACATCGAGCGCAGCGGCAATCTGGACCAGCAAATATCGACTTCCGTCGCCGCAGTGTCGGCGGCAGGCGCAGCTCGCGATAACGCCGGCGCTTCCGAGGCTGCGACCGCCGGTGCTCAGGCCGCGCTCACGCAAACGTTCGTCGAAATGCAAACCCGCATGCTCGAACATTACGATCGTCTGGAGCGAGACCAGGAAGGATACGCAACGATCAACAGTCTCCTCGCGGTCATCAGCCCGATGCAACGGCTTCCGGGACGCAAGACCATCATCTTCTTTTCGGAAGGTCTGAAGCTGCCGCCGTCCGTCGAACATAAGTTTCAGGCCGTCATCAACGCCGCGAACCGCGCCAACGTCAGTATCTACTCGATCGACTCCGCTGGATTGCGCATCGAAAGCGGAACCGCCGAAGCCGCGCGCGAGCTCAACTCGATCGCCAACGCGCGGATGGCGCAAATGGCCCGCCCGGATCGTCCCGCCAGCGGGCCGTACATGCGATCGCTCGAACGTAATGAAGACTTGCTGCGTTTCGATCCTCGCAGCGGTCTTGGCACGCTATCGGAACAAACCGGCGGGTTTCTGATCCACAACACGAACGATCTCGTCGCCGGACTTCACAAGATCGACGACGACATGAATGGCTATTACTTCCTCACCTACGTGCCGCAGAACAAAGACTACGACGGACGCTTTCGCCGGATCAGCGTAAAAATCGGACGTCCGAACGTCGACGTGCAATCGCGTCATGGTTACTACGCCGTCGAGTCTGTCGGTCAGTTGCCGATGCTGGATTACGAAGCACCGGCAATCGCCGCCGCGAGAAACTTCAGAGCCGGCTCGTCGAACAACTCCTTACACAGCACCGCGCTGAGTTATCCGATGTCCGGCAACAGTGGACTCACGCTGGTTCTCGCTGAGGCGCAGGTGGGCGCGTTCAAGTCCGTCGCCGGCCCTGACAAGTCTTTCAACACTGACTTTTCGATCGTTGCGCTGGTCAGGGACGAGTCGGATCAGATCGTGCAAAAGGTTAGTCAACATTACGCGCTGACAGGTCAGGACTCCGACGCGGTAAAGAAAGGAAACGTTCTTTTCTATCGCGAAACGCAACTTCCGCCGGGCAAGTACAGCGTCCAGGTCATCGCCCACGATACCGCGACCGGCGAGGCGACAGTCAGCACCACGCCACTCGAGATCGCCGGCACCGACGAAACAAAGCCGCGTCTCAGCAGCGTCGCCGTGCTGAAACGGGCCGAACGATTGACGCCCGAAGAGCAGAAACAGGATCGGCCGCTGGGATTCGGCGAACTGCTTGTTTATCCAAATCTCGGCGAGCGAATCGACCGCGGCGCCGTGAAACAGCTTGCGTACTTCTTCACTGCCTGGCCAGGTAAAGGCGCGTCCAAACCTTTGCAGGTCACGCTCGAGATTCTGCAAAACAAGCGTCCGGTCGGTAAGACGTCGGGCGAACTTCCACCCGCCGACGAGCGCGGACAGATCAAATACGCGAGTTCCTTCTCACTCGATAAGTTTTCACCGGGAGTGTTTGAATTGAGAGTGACGGTGAGTGACGGCGTGAACAGTGCCAGTCGCTCGACGACCTTCAGCGTCGGACCCTAACCACAAAAGGCACAAAAGACACAAAAGGCACAAAAGAGAAAACCAAGGACAAAGAGGACGGAATGAGCAGTACCTGTCTTTGTACTTGATGCTTTCTCTGTGCCTTTTGTGTCTTATGTGCCTTTTGTGGTTACTTCTTCTTCGCCTCGATCTGGCGGGCCAATTCTTTCGCTTCCTTGATCAGTTCCCCACGCGGCGCCGATTGAATGTAGAGTTGAACTGAACGCGTCGCTTCCGCCAGATCACCGCGATCAAGGTACACGCGAGCTAAATGGTAATGAGCGGCGATGCACTCGTCTCCGCCCATAATCAACGCGCGCGTGAGCTCCGTTTCCGCAACCTGCACGTCGCCCATTTCAAGTTTTGCGATGCCAATCCACAAACGTGCAACGGGGCGCGTGCTGTCGATGGCGATGGCCTGGTTCAGTAGCGATATCGCTTCCGCGTAGTGTTTGCGCTCGACCTGGACCAGTCCCATGTTGAACTTCGCATTGAAGTTTTTCGGATCGTCGCGGAGCACCGTCTCGAAATGATGCTCGGCTTCGTCGATGCGCTTCAACTTCAGGAACTGCGCGCCGAGATCGTTGCGCGCGGCAATATACTCCGGGTAAATCGTGAGGGCTTCCTGAAAACGGTTCGCGGCTTGTTGGAAGTCGCCTTTGTTTACGAACTTCAAACCGAGCTCGTACTGCTTCTTTGCCGCCGGTGGAACAACCTGCCGCAACTCGGCGGCGGAGACGACCTTGTTGAGGCGAGTAGTGACCGTCGCCTCTCTCTTGTCCCGCAGCTCCATGTTCAAGTCGACCGTCAGTCCACGGCCGAGCCCGACCTTGTGCACCACCGGATCAAACTTGGAATTTACGATCTCGGCCTGCACGTAGTACGTGCCTTCACTCAGATTTCTGATTTGAAACTCGCCGCTGTTGTTAGTGTAGATAGTCTGGAGGGTGCTCTGGTCGTTCCTCAACGTGATCCGCGCGTAGCCTTCCATTGCGAATCCCGAGGGAAGCGTCACGCGCCCGCGAATCACGGCGTTGTTCGTGTCGGGAACCTTGAACCTCGGTTCAAGGGTATCCTGCGCCGAGGCGGCTCCACCCAGCAGGATCAAAAGAAGCAATCCCAAAGAAGCACGAACAGCTCGCATGACGAGTTTTAGTGAAACACGGATTAAGAATAATTACTAGAACGGCGCGAGAAGCGGCTTAGCTGCTCCTCGCGCCGAAGATTGACCTACCGCCTGACGGGCGACTTAGAACGTGAACTTCAAAGCAAACTCCACGATTCGCCGTCCGTGCTTGTTAACGATCTTTCCGAAGTTGTCGATGGTCCCTTGGGTGAACCGGAACCCGCCAGTCGGATCGCAAGTGCTGGCAGTGTTGCCGCCGTCACCAGTCGGAACCGTGACCCTGCGATTGCAGACTGTATCCAACGCGAGATAGATGTCGCTCGCGCCCAGGGTCGTGGACGTGTTGTTGAACGTCGTCGGATAGGCCTGGTTGAATACGTTGAAGAGGCCGGTCCGGAATTGGATCTTCTTCTCTTCAGTAATGTTGAAGTTCTTGAAGAACGAGATGTCGAAATTGCTTCGACCCGGACTCCGGATATAGAACGGCGGTTGAGATGGGCCAGTGTTCGGGAACGACGGAATTCCGAGCTTTCCGATATCCAGAATCTTCGACCCGACTCCCGTGCTGCCGCTGATTCGCGGATCGCCTAAGTAAGTCGGCGTGATCGCGCCGAGGCTGGCGCCGGCGTTCGTTCCATTGAACGCATCCGAGCCATACCAACCAAGCGCCTGGCTTCCCTGCGCAAGGTCGCCGGTGAACCTCAATCGAATCGGGATACCACTTTGGACGGTGGTGATGCCCGATATCTGCCAGTCATTGAAGATCCCGTTCGTCACGGCATTCTTGAAACTGCCGCGAGCGATGTCCGGCACGCTCCAGTTGTATGAGAGATTGAAGACGTGCGTGCGATCGAACGGCAGCACACCCCAGCTTCGGTTTCTCGTGTCGATGGGATCGGCCCAGGCCGCTCCATCACTCTCGTTTGTCGCCACCGTGCCGAGCGCTTTAGCAAAGGTGTAAGTGGCAAAGTACTGGAGCCTTCTTCCTGAATGGCTCAACGTGGCTTGCAACGAATGATAGGTGGAAGTACCGGTGAATTGGTACAGGCCGACTGAGTTGAACGCATCGTACGGTCTGAAGCTGCGGAGCACGTTGCCAGCCAGACCTGCGCGCTGCACAGGATCACTCAAGTTGATCTGCGTGTAGACTTTCGGATCTCCGTTGGCGTCCGTTCCATTTACCGGCGCATTCAACGGAATAAATCCGCTCGAGAACGTGCCCAACGGGACGATGTTCGCGTTGCGCTGCTGCGGCAGGTGCCGGCCCTGAGTTCCCACGTAAGCGACTGACAGGATGTTGTCCATTGGCAGCCGTTTTTCGATCGTGAAACTCATGTTCGCGACTCTCGGAATCTCATTCGAATCGAGATCACGAGAGCTGATGTTGATAGCTCCGATATTGCTGGTGAACGGATTCAAGTTGGTCAGGTCGCCAAAGTTCAGACCGTTCGCCGAAGCCCACGGAGTATCGACAGTCGAGCTGTAAGTGTTCGGCATCTGGCCGGACGAGTAGTAATCGTAGTTGCCCTGTACGCGGTTGTAGAAGAGACCGGCGCCGGCACGCAGCACCAGATCACCCTTACCGCCGACGTCCCACGCCACGTTCAAACGCGGCATCCATTGCACCGGCACGTTCTCGAGAACGCCCTTGGGAATCTCACCTCGGGCGGCGAGCTTGAAGCCGTTCGGACGAGTCCGATCGCCATTAATGAAGGCGCCTGCGCCGCGGACGTAAGCGTCGGGATCGAACAGCACGCCCAGGCCTTTCCGCTCAAAGTTCTGCGGGAAGTAGCCCAGACGCATTCCGTATTCGATCGTGAAGTTCGGGCGCATCTTCCAACTGTCTTGCGCGTAGAACTCGTAGTTGTAGTACCGGAAGTTGTCGAGCGGACGAGTGGTCGCTTGCGCAAACTCGATCGGCTTGCCCACGAAGATGTCGCCGAAGTTATTCAGCGTGCCGGTCTGCTGGCCCCACTGCGCGGTGACGATGTTCGTATCGCTGTTTGACTGTTGTCGCTTGTTAGCCTGTTCGATGAACGCGCCAAACTTCAGCGTGTGCGTGTTCTGAACCTTCACCAGGTTATCGGTGATCGCGAAGCTGTCGTTCCAGGCGAGAATCGGGAACCCGTAAGCAGTGTGGAAATCACCCTGGCCCCAGGTC
>DASURS010000166.1:0-8846 GCA_036279935.1 Pyrinomonadaceae bacterium | reverse complement strand
GCCAATTGCCAATTGCCGATTGCCAATTGGCCACCTGCCGATCTCCGATTCCGTTTGCCAATCGTCTGCTGCGTGTGGCCCTTGTTCGCGTGCGAAAGCAATCGGCAATTGGCAATTGCCAATCGGCAATGCCTTCATTCTGCTCGCAAAGCCTCGATCGGATCGAGCCGCGCCGCACGCCACGCGGGCCACAGTCCGCTCACGATGCCGACGACAGACGAAACGCCGACGCCGAGTACAGCGGAAGCAACGCTGATGAGCAACGGGAACCCAATCAGCGTAGAAATCAGCCATGCCAGGCCGAAGCCGGTACCAACGCCGAGAGCGCCTCCGATCGCGGTCACCGTCACGGCCTCGATTAGAAACTGCGTCAGGATGTCCTTGCGCCGTGCGCCAATCGCCTTGCGAATTCCGATCTCCTTGGTCCGTTCACTGACGGACACCAGCATGATGTTCATCACCACGATCCCGCCGACGACGAGAGAAACAGCAGCCACGCCAATCGTCACGATGTAGATGTTCGACGTGGCGGAGCCGTACAAGTTGAGAAACACGTCCTGCGTTTCGAGCGTGAACCCTTCGTCATTCGGATCGTCCATCGAGCGGCCGCGACGGTTTCGCATGATGGTCCTGACCTGATCTTCCGCGGTTTCGAGTTGCTCCGCGGCCGGCACCTGAATGAACACGACCAGCGAACGCCGCGCGCCGTAAATCTTCTGATACGTCGAGTAGGGAATGTAAACGACGTTGTCGCGCGAGAACCCGAAGATTGATCCCAACGGCTCGAGTACGCCGAGCACGAGGTACGGACGGCCGTCGATCCGGATCTCCTTGCCGACAGCCTGGTCCGGCGGCGCATCCTGAAACAGGTTCTTCAGCAGGTCCGGACCAATCACGCAGATGTCGCGTCCGGATTCGCCTTCGCTTTCCGTCCAGATGCGTCCGCTGTCGATGGACACGCCGTCAATGTCGAACATCGTGATCGGCGTGACGCCGCGGATACGAACGTTTTCCGCCGTCTGGTTCGCATACTTCACGGTTTCACCCGCGTTGGCGGCAATGCCGACCCGCCAGCACGACGTACACAGTCGCGCGATCGCTTCGGCGTCTTCGTGGACCACGTCTTTGCGCCGGTTGAACTTGATGAAGTCCTCGCGCGACGTGATGATCTGCGGTTGTTTCGAGATTGTGAAGACTGTCGAGCCCTGCGACGAGAATGTCTGTGCGACTGTCTTATCGAGGCCCTTGATGATGGTGACGACGGCGATCACTGCGCTGACGCCGACGACGATTCCCATCAACGTGAGCGCTGTGCGCAGTTTGTTGGCTCGCAGGCTGGCAGTCGCGACGCGAAACGCTTCCCAGATCGCGGTGATACGAAAGAGAGGGTGCGAGGTGATGCGCGCCGGGAGCACCGCGCGGGCGTACGTGAAGCGTTGTGGCTTGACCTCTTGATCGCCACTTCGCTGCATGATCAGACTCCTACCTGATCCTTTCGTCCTTCTCGATCAGTCCGTCGCGAATGGAGACAACGCGGTGGGCACGCGCGGCGATATCGTGCTCGTGGGTGACGACGATGATCGTGTTCCCTTCGGAGTGCAACCGTTCGAAGAGATCCATGATCTCCATACTGGTGTGCGAGTCGAGAGCGCCGGTCGGTTCATCGGCCAGCAGGATTGACGGGTGATTGACGAGCGCGCGGGCGATGGCGACGCGTTGCCGCTGACCGCCCGAGAGCTCGTTGGGTTTGTGCATCATGCGCTCGGTCAGATCGACGGCCTCGAGCGCCTTCTTCGCCATTTCGTGCCGCTGCGAAGCGCCGACGCCGCCGTAGATCAGCGGCAGTTCGACGTTGTGCAGCGCGGTCGCGCGGGCCAGCAGGTTGAACGTTTGAAAGACGAATCCAACTTCCTGATTCCGGATGCGCGCGAGCTCGTCGTCGTCCATCTCGGAAACGTTCTTGCCGTTGAGCCAGTACTCGCCCTGAGACGGAGTGTCGAGACACCCGATCAGGTTCATGAGCGTCGACTTGCCGGAGCCTGACGGGCCGATAATGGCGATGTACTCGCCGCGCGGGATATCAAACGAGACGCCGTGCAGTGCGTGAACAGACTCGGTTCCCATCTGGTAAGTCTTCCAGATGTTGCGCATCGAGATCAGCATCCGCGGGTCGTGCCCGTTGACCTCGGTCTGTGCCTTAATCACGTTCTCCGTTGGAGAAAGCGTGAGCGTCGCATTGCTCATTTAGCTGCCCTCATTAGCGTTGCCGCCGGGTTTCTTCGTCTGACGTTTGACAGTCATACCATCTTTGAGCGTTTTAAGCACGCGACTTGGTCCACGGACGATCTCCTTGTCCGGCGTCAGACCGCTCGTGACCTCGATGTCGGCTTCACCGGTGATGCCGGTCGTGACTTCGACGAACTTAACCTTGTTGCCTTCGATGATGTACACGCCCTTCTGCGCTTTCGGCTTCTCGGGCGACGGCGCCGGAACGCTGCCGGCGACAGTCGGCGCCGGCGATGCAGCCGGAGTCGGTTGTTTCTCGACGATGGCTTCGAGCGGCACGGCGAGCACGTTGGTCTTCGTGTCAGTCGTGATGGTGGCCGTCGAGCTCATTCCCGGTCGCAGTGCGTTCTGAATGTCTTCGGTCAGATCTTTCAGCTCTAGCGTGACTTTGAACTCTTTCGCTTCCTGAACGTTGACGCGGTTCGAGAGACCGCCGGTCTGGTCTGACTTCGCGATCGCGAGCGGGTTTCTCTGCGTGACGACTGCCTTGATCTCCTTGTCGCCGAGTGCGTCGACCTTCACCTTGGCTTCCTGGCCCACCTTCACGTTGTTGATCTCGGTCTCGTCGACGTTCACCTCGACGTTGATCTGCGACATGTCGGCGATGGTCATCAGCGGCGTGGTCGAGAGACCGGCGACTGCGAACTCACCGACACGCGTCGGAATGTCGGCTACGACGCCGTTGAGCGGCGAAAACTGTTGTGCTTTGTCGCGCCGGACGGTTTGGCCGCGCAGCATCGCCTGCTGTTGATTGGCGCGCATTTCAGACGACTTGATGTTGGTCTGTGCGTCCTTGACGGCGATGCGCTGTTGATTAGCGCGTTCGATCGCTTCCTTGACGGCGATGTTCTGCGCTTCGAGATTGGCGCGGGCAGTTTGCAGCGCGATCTTGGCGGTCTCGAAACGGTCGCGCGCTGTATCGTACTCGAACCGCGAAGAGACGCCGGCTTCGATGAGTTCGGTGACGCGCTTCAGTTCGCGCTGCGCGGTGTTCACCTCGACCTGCGCCCTGTCGACGTTGGTCTGCATCGCGACGACCTGTTGCCGTGCGGCTGCGACGGATGATTCCGCAACGACCAGCGCCTGTTGCGCTGAGCTGACGGCGTTACGCGCGTTCTGCACGTCGTTCAGTGACGCCTGTGTGGCGGCCCACTGGGCCTCCTGGCTCGACTGAAGCTCCGTGGGATCGATTCGGACCAGCGGCTTGCCTTTGGTGACTAAATCGCCGGCGGTGACGTAGATCTCCTCGATACGTCCGGGGACCTCGCTCGTCAGCTTGATGTAGCGAATCGGACGAACCTCGCCGGAAGCAGTAACAGTTTGCTTCAATTCCGGCCGTGTGGCGAGCTTGACTGTGATGACCTCAGGCTCTTCCTTGCGGGTGGCGATAACGCTGACGACAACGACGATTGCCAGCACCGCGACAACGACCACACCGATGATTATCTTCTTCTTTCGACTCAATGCCATCTGTAAGTTCCTTCGATTCGGGGCAAAATTAACACATGAACGAGGTAGTGGTTTTTATCGGGACCGCTTACGCCAAACCGGTACGCTCGAAGTGGTTCTACGTGAAAACTTACCAAACTGTTTCATTTAAGAGCAACCAACGCGGACCTGTTTAGACACCAATTGGACGGAAAAGGTTCGCACCTAAATTACCTCTCGATCAGAGACGTTCGCGACCTGTCCGAAGTTAACAGTCCCGCGAAATAAGGCGATCGCGATGCGTTGGCGCGGCAAGCGGCTTTCGCGCTAAAATGTCTTGCTTTTGTGGTACTTGAGCCTGGTTAGATCAGATTGCAGATGATTACCTGTGACCGGTGCAAAACAGAGAACCTCGATGGATCGCAGTACTGCGACGAGTGCGGCGCGCCATTGAGGCCCAACGGACGTCCCACTCCGCGCCCGACGACGTACAACCAGGAAGGACCGAACGGAACTCATGCACCGTCACGAGGCGCGCATCCGGAGTTTGCCGGCAACCGCGTTTCAGCGGGACTCAGCTTCCCGCCCGCGCGGCCCGGAAACAAGGCGCACGCCCGGTTAGTCATCGAAAGGGGACGATCCAGCGGGAAGCAGTTCATGCTGAGTGAAGTCGAAGCCCAGATCGGCCGTTGGGACGCCGACGGCGGAATCTTCCCGGACGTCGATCTCGACACGGACGATCCGGAAGCGAAAGTCTCGCGCCGCCACGCTCGCATCACACTAAGCAACGGGCAGTACTTTCTCGAAGATCTCGGCTCGACCAACGGTACATTCATCAATCGCGGCAAGAGATTGCCACCGGGACAGCGTCAGGCCTTGTGCGACGGCGACGAGATCATCGTCGGCAAGACGTTTCTGCGTTTCCATATCGTTAAATAATGGCTGAGTGCAGCGTATGCGGTGCCCGCTACTCCCCGGGTGAACATTTCTGCGGGAATTGCGGTTCACAACTAATGCCGAGTTCCTCGGAAATGAGGACGATGTCGGCGACTCTCGGAGACGAGGTCGACGCGCAGCCGTTGTCGTCTGCCCAGTTGGCAACGACGCTCGAAGACGCCGAAACACGCGAAACACCGGCTGACGACGAGCCGGCGCCGGTCGAGCAAAGTGCGCTTCTCAGTTCCGCACCCGTGAGCGCCGCGCCCGCGCCTGCAGAAGCGCCCGATGAACTGAAGCCGATATCGTCCGACTCACTCGGCGGCTCGTACACCGACAACATTCGCAGCGGAACCAGCGCTCCGCCACGCGGTACAACCGGCGGACATCAGCCGGCAGTCAAGCAACTGTCCGCGGAAACCGTGCTCAATTCTCGTTACGAGATCGTCCGTCGCATCGGCGGCGGCGGCATGGGCGCTGTCTATCTCGCGAAAGATCGTAACCTCGGCGATGCTCCGCGCGCCGTCAAAGAGATGGTCGAATCCCATCTCGATCCGAGCCAGCACGAGAAAGCGATCGGAGATTTCAAACGCGAGTCGCTGCTGCTTACGTCACTCGAACATCCGTCGATCCCGACTATCTACGATTATTTCTACGACGACGCGCGAGGCCGCTTCTATCTCGTCATGAAGTACATCTCGGGCGGCGATCTCGCGTCGCGCATGCGCGCAGCAGTCGGCGGCCGGTTGGACGAGAAGACCGTCACCGACTGGGGCATGCAGGTCGCCGACGTCCTCGACTATCTCCACTCGCGGCCCAAGCCCATCATCTACCGCGATCTCAAACCCGCGAATCTGATGATCGACGGCAACACCGGGCGCATCATGCTGATCGACTTCGGCATCGCCCGCTGGGTCACGCAACAGGAGAAAGGCGTCACCGCCGTCGGCACGATGGGCTACGCGCCGCCGGAGTTGTTCAGCGGGCGCGTGCAGCCTGCGTCGGACGTCTACAGTCTCGGCGCGACGATGTTTCACCTGCTGACCGGAGCGGATCCGCAGGACAATCCGCTGCTGATTTTCGACTTTTCGAAGAATCCGCGGCCGCGCCAGATCGCGCCTTCAATCTCGACGGAGATGGAGCAGATCCTGATGCGCACCGTTGAGTACAAGCCGGAAGATCGATATCACACGGCAGGGGAGCTGCGGAGCGAGCTGGCGAACCACCTCGAGAAACTGATGCAGGGACGCGTCAGCTTTGGCATGCCCGCGCCGGTGCTGGGCAGCGAGACTGTTCAGGTCCAGACTGTTTACTGCGGTTTCTGCGGCGGACGCATCGCCGCGGATGACGTCTTCTGCGCGCACTGTGGCGCGCGGCAGCCACTCGCCGCTGTTGGCGCGAGTGCGATGTTGCACACCGCGCGGCCGACGGCAAAACTCGTCGTCGCCGGAACCACCGAGCTCGACGCGTCGTTCATCCTGCAAAAAGAGAGCAACTTGTTGGGACGCACGGATCCGCATTCAAACATCTTTCCCGAGATCGATCTTTCGCGGTTCGATCCCGAGACGAAGGTTTCGCGGCGTCACGCTCGCATCTGGCTCGAAGGTGAGACGTACCTCGTCGAGGACCTCGGCTCGGTGAATGGAACAGTTATCAACGATTCAGTCAGACTTGCGCCACGCCAGCCGCGAGTATTAGATAGTGGAGACAAGTTGCGCGTCGGCGAAACGACACTGCACTTTCTGGTCGGCTGAAGGCATTGCCGATTTGCAATTGCCAATTGCCGATTTGTCGCTTGACTAGTGGACAAGTTCATAGCTCGTGGTTCGCAGCACGCAACGCGCGAGTTTTACAAAAATCGGCAATCGGCAATCGAAAATCGGCAATGAACCTTCGCCTCCAGGCCCCAGACGCCACATGACTTCTGCCCAGGGTTTGCCACGCTCCCAACCACGAAGCCGCGCCGCCAGACACGACGGTCAACGACTGCGGGCTCCGTTCCCGCTTCGCTGTGGCGCTCTTCTGATCGACTACATCATCCTGATAGCGCTACTTGTGATGAGCACGCTCGTCGCCCGCATGCTTGGCGGCGGCGCGCGCGCGGCCGGCAATTCAGCCGAGACCGCCGGCATTGTGATGACGATCCTGGCGGTGATCATGAATCTCGGCGTCCTTCCGGGACTCACCGGACTGACGCTCGGAAAGTGGGCCACGGGCTTGCGGATCGAAAGGTACGACGGCGGCGATCTCGGATTCGGACGCGCGTTCCTGCGTCACTTTATCGGTTATCCGATCTCCCTCGCCCTGTTCGGCCTCGGTTTTCTGATGGCGGCCGTCTCCGTGCATGGCAGAGGGTTGCACGATATGATTGCCGGCACAATCGTCGTCCGCGAGGGTTCGTCGTAGTTTTCTGATGCTGCTCTTTTTGCCGCCTAATATCTGCTTGAACAATGACAGAGCTTATCGTTAAGTACCCCGACCGCGCCCCCGATCATTTTCCGCTGGGTCGTTTACGCATAACTATCGGACGTTCCGCGAGGAACGATTTGTGTATTCCCGATCCGTTCGCCTCGCGCGTCCACGCCGAAGTGCGACGTGAGGGCGATGAGTACGTGTTGCAGGATCTCGGTTCGGCAAACGGCACGCTTTATAACGGCGCGACCGTCGAGGGCGCGATTCATCTGACGTCCGGCGGCCGCATTCAGATCGGCGAGACGGAGATCATCTTTGACGACGGCACCTATAACTCCGGTATGGGCGCCACGATGATCACCGACAACTCCGGCACGTCGCTTCCTGAAGCGACGATTGCGCTCACTTCGAGCGATCGCACGACGTCCGGTCTGCTCGAAGCGATCGAAGGCGCTCGAACGCAGCCGGAAGCAGTGGCGACCTCTGTCGCGCCGAAGGCGAAACAAGGCGACTTGCTGGCGCTGATCAGCAAGGTGGGAATCACGCTGCTGGCGTCGGCGACGTTGAACGAGACGCTCGAACAGATCGTGACGCTCGTCTTCGAAGCAGTTCCTGCCGACCGGTGTTTGATCATGATGCGCGACGAGGGTAGCGAGGACTTGCGCGTCGCGGTCGCCCGGTTGAGAGATCGCGTTGGTGAAGTCGGCGAGATTCGCGTCAGTCGCAACGTGCTCGACGAGGTGGTGATTCGCGGCAAGTCAGTATTGACGTCGGATGCGCAACACGATCCGCGCTTCGCGACCGGGACCGTCGTGTTGCAGGGCGTCAGGTCAGTGCTCGCTGTTCCGCTTGGTGTCGCCGAGAAAGTGTTTGGCATCATCTACGCCGACTCGCCGATTGCCGAAGGCCGTTTCACTGAAGACCATTTGAAAGTTTTGACGACGCTGGCGTCTGTCGCCGCGATCCGTGTTGAGAACGCGCGGCTGGTCGAAGCGAGACTCGAACGCGAGCGTTTTGAGCGTGAGCTGGCGCTGGCGAGCGAGATTCAGCAACGGTTTCAACCGACTGCGCCGCCGCACATCACCGGATACGAACTGCAAGGCATCAGTTTTCCGTGTTACGAGATTGGCGGCGACTATTACGACTTCATCGAGCGCGAGGATGGACGGTTGGTGATCGCGCTTGGGGACGTTTCAGGGAAGGGAACGGCGGCGGCGTTGTTGATGTCGTCGCTGCACGCCGCGATTCACGCGCAGTCGGCGTCGCATGATTCGCTGGTGGCGACGATCTCGGCCGTCAATCGATACCTGGCGGACAATATTCCCGCGAATCGTTTCGTCACGTTGTTTTATGCGGAGCTCGATCCGGAGTCGGGAGCGCTGTCGTTCCTGAACGCGGGGCATAATCCGCCGCTGATCGTCCATTCGGCGGGGACTGTCGAGCAACTGGCGTCGGGTGGATTGCCGCTCGGGATCAAGCGGGATGCGGAGTACCGCGAAGGGCGGACGCAGTTGCAGCTCGGCGACGTGCTGGTGATCTATTCCGATGGTGTGACCGAGGCAGTTAGCCCGACGGGTGAAGAGTTTGGTCCAACGAGGCTGTATGAAGTTGTTCAGCGGAACGTCGAGGCTTCGGCTGCGGGAATTCGGGATCGAATTGAGTCGTCGTTGACGAAGTTCGCGCAGGGCACGAGTGCTGCTGATGACATCACGCTCGTCATCGTCAAGCGCCAGGCGAATCACTTATAAAAGCGACGTGTCTCGCTTGATTGCCGCCTTTGGAGA
>DASURS010000165.1:0-18015 GCA_036279935.1 Pyrinomonadaceae bacterium | reverse complement strand
AGGTGCTGACCGGCGTCGACGTGCTGGAGCGTGACGGTTTCAAACAACTCGCCGGCATGAAGATCGGCCTCGTCACAAACCACACGGGCCGCAACCGCGAAGGACGCCAAACCATCGACGTGCTCAGCAAGGCGCCGAACGTTAAACTCGTCGCGCTCTTTTCTCCCGAACACGGCATTCGCGGGCTCGCCGACGACAAAATCTCCGATTCAAAAGACGAAGCGACCGGCCTGCCGATCTACTCGCTTTACGGAGAGAGTCGCCGTCCCAAACCCGAGCAGCTAAAAGATCTCGATGCGCTCGTGTTTGATATTCAGGACGTCGGCGTGCGGTTCTACACTTACATTTCAACGCTCGGCTACCTGCTGGAGGAAACAGCGAAGACGAAGCTGCCGATCTTCGTACTCGATCGTCCGAATCCGATTGGCGGCGTTGAGGTCGAGGGCCCAATCGCGGACAGCGACAAACTGTCATTCACTTCGTATCACATGATCCCGACGCGTCACGGGCTCACGTTGGGCGAACTTGCCGAGCTGTTTAATCGACAGCGCAAGATTGGCGCTGACGTGCGTGTGATCAAGATGGAAGGCTGGCGGCGCTCGATGTGGTTCGACGAAACGAACCTCACGTGGATCAACCCGTCGCCAAACATGCGCAGCCTGACGGAAGCGACGCTGTATCCCGGCGTCGGTCTGCTTGAAACCACGAACGTCTCAGTCGGGCGCGGCACCGACACGCCGTTTGAGATCGTCGGCGCGCCGTGGATTCAGGGTGACAAACTCGCCGAGTATCTGAATCAGCGTTCGATTCCCGGCGTCCGCTTCGTGCCGGTCCGCTTCACGCCGAACGCGTCGGTCTTCAAGGATCAGCAATGCGGCGGCATAAACATCATCATTACTGATCGCGCGGAGTTTCGTCCGTTGCCGGCGGGGATTGAAATGGCGCTGGCGTTGCGGAAGCTGTATCCGAACGACTGGAAGGTCGACAGCTATCTGCGGCTGCTAGTCAATTCAGACACGTTGGAACGGGTGAAACGCGGGGACGCGGCAAAAGACATCGTCGATTCGTGGAACAAGTCGTTAGAGGAGTTCCGGCGCGCGCGATCGGAAGTGCTGTTGTACAACTGAGTTCTCCCGCAAAGGCGCAAAGGCGCAAAGACAGGAAGAAGAAGGTCTGGTTCAAACTCTCTCTGTCTTTCCTTTGCGCCTTTGCGCCTTTGCGGGAACCTCCTTCACCCGAGAAACCGGCTCTTCACCAAACACTCTTCATATTCTTCAGCGGCGGTCGAGTCGATCGTGATCCCGCCGCCGACGCTGCACGTCGCCACACCGGTTTCACTATCAAGCACGACAGTCCGAATCGCGACGTTGAACGTGCAATCGCCGCCGGGACGCAACAGCCCGATTGTCCCTGTGTACGCGCGACGGGGGAAGCGTTCGAGCTCGCGAATGATCTGCATCGTGCGAATCTTCGGCGCGCCCGTGACGGAGCCGCAGGGAAACAGCGCCGCCATCAATTCAGCGAAACTGATGTGCGGCCGCAGCGTCGACTCGACAGTGGACGTCATCTGCCACACAGTCTCGAAGCGTTCGAGATCGAACAGCGACGACACGCGAACACTTCCCGGGACTGACACCTTACCGAGATCGTTGCGCAGCAGATCGACGATCATCACGTTCTCCGCGCGGTTCTTCGCGGAGTTTTGCAGCCAGCGCGCCAGCTCCTCGTCTTCCTCAGTTGAACGTCCGCGTTGCGCGGTCCCTTTCATCGGCCGCGTCGTGACGTGATCGCCGCGCCGTTCGAAGAACAACTCCGGCGACAACGACAGCACTTTGTATCTCCCGAGATCGACGTAGGCCGAGTGCTTGACGGGCTTCAACTGCATGAACCAGGCAAGAGAGTCACCGCTGAATGTTGACGTTAAAGGGAACGAGTAATTGACCTGATAAGTGTCACCGGCTGCAATCAGTTCGCGAATGCGGGCCACTGATTGGTTGTATTCGTGTTTCGTGACGGCAGGCGTCCACGGACCTGAAGAAATACCGTGGCCGTGTTGGGTGATATGCGATGGCTCTGAATAGACTGCGGCATAAGCCAGCGGAAACCCGTTTGGTTCGTGTACGCACAGCGCGGAGTCAAACGCCGGCGCCGCCTCGTAACTGATCATCACCGCGACATAAAACCCCTCGCGCGCGTGTCGCTCAGCGAAGTCCAATATATGAATTACTTCACTAAAACTCGTGGCGTAGACGGTCTTGACCGGTCCTTCGAACGCCAGCGAATCAATCACAACCTTCATCAGCAATTTTTATCAAAATGATAACAAACTTTAGCTACCATTATTCCTGAAGCGATATATAATCCGTCCGAAATTTCGCAGTTTCAACCCTTACTTCAAAAGACAGCCAATTCAAAAATGAGATGGCCGAGGAGCACGTGCTCCCCGCCGTCTCAGACGAGAGGATGAGAATGAAAAAGCCAATTCTTGCGTTTTTGCTCCTGACCTTCTGTCTGATTGCCGTCGCCAACGGCCAGGGCACAGCCTCGCGTGTCACTGGTACCGTTGTTGACGAAAAGGGATCGGTAGTTCCCGGCGCCGTCGTGACACTCCTTAATGAGGCCACGCAGAGCTCGCTGACGACTGAGACCTCGAGTGGCGGAACATACGTCTTCGATTCCATCCAGGTCGGGAAGTATACGGTGTCCGTCGAGAAGCAAGGGTTCAAAAAAGCGGTGTCGGTCGGCAACACCGCAAACATTAACCAACCACTGACCGTAGATTTCACACTCGAAGTCGGCGGTCTCTCCGAGACGGTGCAGATCGCCAGCTCCGCGGAGACGGTCCAGACGAGCAGTTCCGGAAACCTCGGCAACACCGTCGAGCAGCGCACGCTGGTGACGTTGCCGATCGTCGGCAACCGCGGACGCAATCCGCTCGAGTTCATCAACTTCCAACCTGGCGTCGTGACCGGCGCCAACACCGGCGGCGGCATTCACGTGCACGGCTCACGCGATCGCGCGTTCAACTTTACGCTCGACGGCATCGACATCAACGAGACGAGCGCGGGCGGTTCCAACTTTACTCCCATTCGCACGAACCCGGATTCGTTGCAGGAGTTTCAGGTGGTGACCGGGAACTTCACCGCCGACCTTGGACGCAGCAGTGGCGCGCAGGTCACACTCGTAACCAAATCAGGCTCGAACGACTTTCACGGATCGCTGTTCGAGTTCTATCAAACGCCGCGCTTCCATGCGAACGAATACAACAACATCATCAATCGCGCGCAGCGTCCGCAGTTTGTGCAACACATCTTCGGCGGCTCCCTCGGCGGCCCCGTTTATCTGCCGCGCTTCGGCGAAGGCGGTCCAACGCACTACAACGGCAAGAACAAGACTTTCTTCTTCACGAATATCCAGCTTCTGCGCACCAAACAGAGCTTCTTCGTGAACCGCACGGTTTACACGCAGCAGGCGCGCGCCGGCATCTATCGCTACGTCGTGAACGGAGTCAATCGCAACGCTTCGCAGACGAACCCGTCAGTCGACGCCAACGGCAACCCGCTGCCGAGCCTGACCATTGGTTCGTACAACGTGCTGGCGAACTCCGGCGGTCTCGGACTCGATCCCACGACGTCGTTTATCATCGGCTTCACTCCATTGCCGAACAACTTCAACGTCGGCGACGGCCTGAATGTCGGCGGCTTCGGTTTCGTCGCGCCGCAAACGGAACGCCAGTACGACTTCACCACCAAGATCGACCACTACTTCAACGATCGACATTCGATTTACGTCCGTTGGGCCCACGGCGCGCAGAACACGCTAGGCGACAACGCCAACGGCGGACTGCAAAAGTTCCCGGGCATTCCGAACTTTGTCGACACTTATCGCACGCCGCGCAACCTGGCAGTCAACTATCGTTGGACGATATCGCCGACAGTCGTGAACGAATTTGTCACCGGCTTCAATCGATTTACGTTCAGCTTCAACAACCCGGATCCGCGGGAGAACCCGCCGGTCATTCTCAACGTGCCGAATGATCCGTTGAACCTTGAAGAGCCGGTCAACAACCTGCGCACGATCACGACGTGGCAGTTTGTCGACAATCTTTCGTGGATTCATAGCACGCACGCGTTCAAGTTCGGGACCAACCTGCGTTTCCAGAGGCACGTCGACGATCGCAGCGCGGTCGCGGGCGTGTTGACGCGCGCGCGCATCTTCCTGAGCACGGGCATCAATCCGGTCCCGGCGTCATTCAGGACGCAGGCTGGAGCCAACACGCTCGTTCCCGGAATCAACGCCGCGGACCGCAGTCGTCTCGACAGCACCATCAACGATCTCCTCGGACGCGTCGGCACGATCAACCAGGCTTTCGTCGCCATTAATGACAACGAGTTCGGTCCCGGCCGCACTCGCTTCAACTACGAGGCCCACTATCCCGAATATGACTTCTTCGCGCAGGACACGTGGAAAGTCCGCCGCAATCTGACGGTTGATTTGGGACTGCGCTGGGAAATGAGACTGTCGCCGCGCGCTCCCAACGACATCGTGCTGCGTCCGGAACAGCGCCTCGCGCTGGGTGAACCGGCGACAAACACCTTCCGCTTCGGCGAAGGGAAGTTGTACGACGACTCGCTCTATCAGTTTGCTCCGTCCGTCGGCGTTGCGTGGGATCCGACGGGCAACGGGAAGACGTCGATTCGCGCCAATTATCGTCTAGCCTACGATCGGACCAACACGTTCGTCTTCTCGTCCTTTATATTCCAGAGCGCTCCCGGCCTGACCCGTGCCGTCACGAACAATACGTTCGGACAGAATGGCGGCCTGCTGCGTCAGGGTGTGCCCGTGTTGAACTCGAACGACGTCACGCCGCTTCAGTTCAGACAACCGCCGTCGTTCTCGACCAACTCATTGAACGTCGTCGATCCGGATCTCGTCTACCCGCGCACGCACCAGTACTCGATCAGCTTCCAGCACGAAATCGGCTGGAAGAACGTGCTCGAAATCAACTACATCGGACGCCAGGGCCGCAACCTCTTCGGCGGTTACGACGTCAATCAGATCGACATGAAGAAGAACGGATTCCTCGCCGACTTCGAGCAGTTGAGAACGACGGGCAACAGCGCGCGTATCAATCAACTGCTGGCGGGCCACTCCGGTCTCACGCTCGTAAACGGCGTTCGTGAGACAGGCTCGCAGTTCCTGCTGCGGCAGTCGCTCGCGGGTCCGGTGAGACTCGCAAACGGCACGACAACGACGAACCTCGTCGCCGCCGGCGCCGTGGCCCAGGCCGCGTTCATCATCGCGCAGAGCACGCAGGGATCGTTTGCGGGGCAGCCTGGCGCAGTGACGCTGATCGCAAACGGGTTCAGCCCCTTCTACTTCCAACCATATCCGCAGTTCACCGGCGCCGTGAACGTGATCGACAGCAACGATCGTTCGCGTTACAACGCGCTCGAGATTCAGGTGAGCCGCCGCTCGTCGAAGGGGCTCGCGTTCCAGGCAAGCTACACGCTCGCGAAGTCTGAAGACACGCGCTCGTTCGATCCCGCGCTCACGCTGTTGACGCGAGGCGGCACTGGACAGTCCGCCGCGAATACGCCGTTCGACATCAACAATCGCGACTTGAACTACGCGCGATCCGATTTCGATCGACGTCATGCGATTCAGGGCTACGTGCTGTATGAGCTGCCGATCGGAAAGGGACGGCGTTGGGGCGCTGATTGGGGCCGCACCACAGACATGTTGCTCGGCGGCTTCAACATCGCCGGCGTGATGCGTCGTTACTCGGGACGTCCGTTTACGGTCTTCGCCGGCGCGAACACGCTTTCGCAGGTTGTGTTTACTCCGGCGAGTTGCAAGGACTGCTCTCCAAACCTGGGAAGCGTCGTGCTAGAGAACGGGCAGAACGTCTTCTTCACGGCGGAGCAGCGCGCGAAGTTCTTCGTGCCCGCGGCCGGTGAAGCCAGCAACGTGGGGCGCAACTACTTCAACGGTCCTTCTTTCTTCAATCTGGATATGACCATCGGTAAGCGCTTCAGGTTCTCGGAGAGCAAGGACCTCGAGATCCGCATGGAAGCCCAGAACGTAACCAACACACCATCATTCGCAGTGCCCGACGCAAACCTGATCCTGACCAGCGGTTCATTTGGTCAGATCCTTGGCGGCACCAGCAGCACTTCGCGCAAGGTGCAGTTCGTCGCGAAGTTCAACTTCTAGCCACGAAAAGGCACAAGGGAAGAACACAAAAGGCACAAGTGACGGAGGGGGATGTTTCCCCTCCGTTTTTATTTTGCGCAGTCTATTGCTCCGCTCTACTTAAGAACTTGCAGTGGCGTCTTTCATGGCTATAATGGACATGAAGTCATGGCTCTCAAGGGCTTTTGATTGGTGAGGCGAGCGAGGTCAATAGATGAAAAGCGTAAACATAGCTGAATTGAAGAATCGTCTCAGCGTATACCTTAACGACGTGAAGGCGGGTGAAGAGATTCTGGTACGCGATCGTAATCAGCCGGTAGCCCGGATTGTCCCGCTGGCGCGCTCGAGAGACGAGGACGAGGAACTGCTGGCGCTCGCCTCGAAAGGAAAACTACGTCTGGGCGAGGGCATTTTGGAAGAGTCGTTCTGGAACATGCCGGCGCCGCGTGTCCCTGTCGCAGCCTTGCGTCGCGCAGTCGAACAGGAGCGCGATGGCGACTAAAAGAACGCGAAAGTCACCGGCGCCGATTACTGCTTTCTGGGATACGAGCGGGCTCGTGCCCCTGTGCTGCTTCCAGCCGCAGACTGCGCAGGCCCGCCAGACAGCTCGCACCTACAGCCGGCAAGTTGTCTGGTGGGGGACCGTCGTCGAGGCGGTCAGCTCATTGAATCGGCTGAAGCGCGACGGGGTGTTAACTGGTGAAGAGAGCAAACAGGCCTTTGCGCGTCTCGATTATTTACGTAGCCGCTGGAACGAAATTCAACCGACCGAGGAGGTGCGAGAGCGTGCCGAGCGGTTGCTTCGTATACACCGGCTTCGCGTTGCGGACGCGCTTCAGCTTGCTGCTGCTCTGGTCTGGTGCGGGAATCGCTCGCGTGGGCGGACGCTAATTGGCGCCGACGAAAATCTTTCCGAGGCCGCTGCCGCTGAAGGGTTTACCATCATTCGGTTACTGTAATCGCCGATGACCAGACAACACGAAGTTGGGTT
The DNA here is from genome assembly GCA_036279935.1 of Pyrinomonadaceae bacterium. Lineage (GTDB taxonomy): Bacteria > Acidobacteriota > Blastocatellia > Pyrinomonadales > Pyrinomonadaceae > PSRF01. The sequence continues at coordinate 10,829 of DASURS010000165.1, read as the reverse complement.
CAACTGCAAACCAACTCCCGACAGCAAGTGCGAGATGCCTTCAACCAAAAAGCCCTCTTCGCATGCGTCGCTATTCTGGTGATTTGCCTGCATGCCGCCAGCTTTATCATTTCGCACAAAATAATCTAATCATCAGCCGATACGATAATTGCTTGCGGAAGCGGGCCAGCCGCTGGCAATTTATTTTGACGACGCAGATTCCAGGTTCTATGCAACGGGTCTTGAGAGTGCGCAGCTACCACTCACAAGCACGGGTACGGATGAAGGTAGCCGTAAGTGGTCGATTTAACTGCTCGAGCGTCCTTGGTAAACGAACCCACTAATTTAGGAACACGCAGAAAGGCACAAGCAGGTAAGCGGATTAACCAGTACCTGCTTGTGCCTTCTGTGTCTTTTGTGCCTTTTTGTGGCTAGAACTGCACCTTCAACGCGAACTGGATCACACGCGCTGACTCACCGGTCTGCACGATCGTCTGGGTCGACGGCGGTGCGACGCCGGCGCAGCACGACGAAGCGAATACGCTCGATCGGATGCTCGGCGATCCGGTTGATGCATCTCGCGGATTGTCGAAGTTCGTGTGATTGAAAGCATTGAACATCTCAGCCCTGAACTGGATCTTCACCGTCTCGGTTATCGGGAACATCTTGATGAAACCAAAGTCGACGTTCCAATAACTCGGCGCGACGAAGATGTTGCGGCCTGCTCCGTTTTGTCCCGGCGCGGGAATGCAGAACGGTTGCGACAGGTCGACACCGCACGTGAGCGCGTTCACCGGTTTGAACAACACTGGACCGGCCAACGGCGATCCGGGCAGTTCCTGGAGCTGCGCTTTGACCGGCGCCTGCACACCCGCGCGTCCCTCGTGACTGCCGTTTGAAGTGAATGCTCCACTGCGAACGGCAAACGGCTCACCCGACATGTGCGTGTAGATCGTGTTGATGGACCATCCGCCGAGCAGGTGGTTCACTATGCCCGGCGCTGTGCTCATGTACCGGCGGCCCTTACCCACCGGCACTTCCCATACAGACGCGCCAGTAAACACGTGAGTGCGATCGAAATCGGAGCGCGCCCGTTCTTCACGGAAGTTGCGAATGTCGGTCGGCGTGCGCGAGTTGGTCGTCGAGAGCCCGCCGCCCGACGCCGCGCCGACCGGATCGACCGATTGATTGTCGATCGATTTGCCGAACGTGTACGCCATGCTCAACCCGAGTCCCGTGCTGAACCGGCGTCGCAACGTAAACTGCGCCGCGTGATAGTTCGAGTCGCCGCTGTTGTCGAGATAAGTGATCAACGCGAACTGCTGGTTCGGCCGCAACTTCAGACCGAGCGTGTTGTCTTCAATGCGACGCGCAAAACTGCCGGCGCCGTTGATGTCCAACTCGTTGACCGTGGTCGTCGAGTTAAGAAAACCTGCCGCGGCGGTCGCCGATAGACCACCCTGCGTTTGCAACTGCGTCAGCAACGGCGGCGCGACGCCGGTCACACCCGCCGGACAACCCGTGCCTGACGGCGTGCAGCCCTTGGCCCGGTTCTGCTGCATGATGAAGAACGACGGCAGGATCTTGTCGGGATTGACCTGGTTGATGTCGTACGCCATGAACAGATATTGCCCACGACGTCCGATGTACGAAGCCTGGGCCACCAGCCCCCACGGCAGCTCGCGCTGCAAACTAAGGTTCCACTCGTGTACCGTCGGCAATTGCATCTCCGGCGCGAACACGGTGATCGGCGGCGAGTTGGCCCGTAGTTGCTGAGGCGGCGTCAACAGCGATGAGGGTTTTACGGAAGGCGGCGGCAGTTGTGTCGGGAACCCGCCAGCGACTGTCTTGTTGATATCGGGTGAGTTCACGCAACCGGCGGTGATCGAGCTGAATGATGACGTGCTCGTCGAGTACGACGTCGTGCAACTTTGCACCAGTCCCGGAATTCTCCCAGCGGCCGCGGTCACCTGAAACGACGAGATCGTGTCGAACGCGATGCCGTAACCGAGACGAATGACGCTCTTGCCAGTCTCTCCGAAGAGAGTGCGCATGAATCCTGACTTGAATTCAGGACTGTAAGCCAGACCGAAGCGTGGTCCGATGGCCCACTTGAAGTCTCCTTCGTACCAGTGACTGGCTGGAACGAAACTGACCGCGCCGGGCTGGTTGACGACGGGTGTTGCCGGCAGGGGCGTGCCCGCGATCGGAGTGGCGGCGACAAAGACGTTGTCCTGCGGCGAAGTGTTCGCCGGCGGATTGATCTCCCAACGCGCGCCGTAATTCAGCGTCAGGTTATTCCGGATTTTCCACTCATCCTGGAAGAAGAAGTTGTATTGATCGAGGTTGTGCTTCTCCGCATACAACGTTACCTCGTCGCCGACCTTGAACGGCAGGAAGGCATTGTCCTTCAGATTGGAGATGAAGACCTGATTCATCGAAGCCGGCAGACCGTAGACATTGTTTATCAGGCTTCCGAGAAGGGTCTGGTCGGTCGAGTTGATGCCTGGCGCCAATGCGAAACCGGAATTTCCGGTGGTGCCGAGAAACGCCGGCCGTGTGGCCGCGGAGAAGGTGACCGCTGGCGTAACGTTGATGCCGCCGGGCTGGCCGCGCTGGTCCACGTGCCGGTAGAAGCGGAAGTTCAGGCCCATGCGGAAGACGTGAGAGCCGTGTACGACACTCAGATTATCGAGCACCTGCGGAGTGGTCACCCAGCGGGCCGTCCGTGGGGTGTTGATATAGGGTTCGTCGATGCTATTAAGGTTAAAGGGCGGCACGTCGGGCCAGATCGGGTTCGCCTCGCCTTGCGTGAACAGAAAACCGAAACGGCCGTAGCCGGCGGTGAACTCGTTCACGACGCGCGGCGAGAGAACGCGTCGCCAACCGATCGCGAGGTTGGTGGTGCGCCGGAACACTTCGCCGAGCGGCGGGTTGTTCGGATAGACCTGCGGTCTGCCGTTCAGAGGATCGCCTTCGAGCGTGTTGTAGTCAGACCAGAGATACCTGACAAAGACGCTGTTGTTTTCGTTGAAGTTGTGATCGATGCGAACGTTGATTGCCGGACCTCGGATCGCGGTCGGCGGGTTCCAAAGGAACGTGGCGGTGTTGAGGCCATCGCCGGAGGCCGCGAAATTGTTCGGCGAGGGATATGCGGTGAGAAGACCGGCCACCACTGAATCGAGCGGTCTGTTGGCTGTGTTGTTGGTCCCTGACTTCACGTCATAAGTGCGAACGCAGCGAAGTGAAGTCGGTGTCGCGCAAAGCGGGACCAGCAGTGCGCCCGTAGTTGGGTTCACAAGCAGCGTCGAGTTGCGCGTGATCGTCGTGGTGCCGATCACGAGCGGGTTCGCCGGGTCGGGGACGAAGTAGCGGAAGATTCCGGCGCGTGCTTCGTTCGTGTAGACGACGGGAAACCCAAACGTCTGATCGATCGGCTGCGTGAAGTCGACGCGGTTGTACTGGTAGCTGCCGAAGAAGAAAGTCTTCTTGTTCTTCCAGGCCGGCCCACCCATCTCGAAACCGAATTGGCCCATGCGGATCAGGGGCTTCGGAGCGTTTTGCGCGTTCGCATAAAACTCATTTGCGTTGAGCGCCTCGTTGCGAAGGAAGTAGAAACCGGTACCGTGAAAGTCGCTGGTGCCGCTGCGCGTCGCGATGGAGATCGAGGCGCCGCTGTTTCGTCCTTCTTCGGCGGTGGCGTTGTTAGTGGTGACCTTGAATTCCTGCACGTTGTCAGGATTGATTCGGTAAAGATTCGAAACCGGATTCGGAACGCTCGACTCGTTCGCTTCAATGCCGTCGATCGTGACGTTGTAAGCGCGATCACGCGAGCCGTTGACGTGTACGCCCGAGCCCGCGCCGCCAAACGAGCGCTGCACGACTCCCGGTTCCAGCAGCAGCAGCGTCAGCGGGTTACGTCCATTGAGCGGCAACGTCTCGATCGCTTTCTGCTCGACTACGTTGCCGATCGTTGCGTTTGCCGTTTGCAACTGTTCGGGACCGCCCTGAACAGTGACGACTTCAGAGACCTGGCCGATCTCCATTACGACGTCGACTGTGAGCGGGTTGTTTACTTCCAGATGGTTTCCCGTCTTTACAAACTTCTTGAAGCCGGTCTGTTCGACGGTGACGCTGTAATCGCCGACCGGCAGCGCTTCGAAAGCATAGACGCCGGCTTCAGTCGTCGTCTGTGTTTGCGAGACTCCCGTGGCTTCGTTGGTGATGGTGACACTGGCGCCGGCGATCGATGCCTGCTTCGCATCGATGACGCGGCCAGTGATTCTCGACGTGCTGGTTTGCGCGACTGCCACCGCAGGCATGGCGGCAAGCGCAAGTACGAGGACCAATAGTAGGTTGACTCGTGACATGGGGAACCTCCTTTGTTAAGCGCTAACGAGCAAGATGCCGAGCGCGCTTCGCTTTGAATAGGCGGCGTTGGAAGGAGCGGTTAAGGGATTAACTGCGAACGCCGAAAGAGCAATCTGGTTGCGATGCGCGCAGTATATTCCTATGCTATCCGGCGTCAAGGCTTTTGCCGATTTTCATTCAGAAAGGGCTCAGGCGGCTATCAGGCATGCTTATCAATTGAATAAAAATCTTTAGCTATTATTATTCCAGTCGATTCTCTATAATTCGGCTTCTTCCGCTTTATCACTCATTACGAGCGTTGGGTTTCGCGATTCGTTTTTCTTCAAAGAAGGTGAAGACGAGCTTCTTCAAGTCTGCCATGTTGGCCTTCTGCGCGCTGGCGCTCGTCAGTGTGTTTTGCGTCGCGCCAGTCGAGCCGGTCCATGCCGTTGCACCCGCTTACGATGTCGTGATCACAAACGCGCGCATCGTCGACGGCAGCGGCAATCCGTGGTTCCGCGCCGACGTCGCGATCAAAGACGGCCGCATCGCGCGCATCGGCCGCGTTGCTCCCGAGTCCGCCGCGAAAACGATCGACGCCAAAGGACAGATACTCGCGCCCGGCTTTATCGACGTCCACACGCACGTCGAGTCGATCTACAGTTTGCCCGCCGCCGAGAACTTCATCCGCATGGGCGTGACTTCGCTGGTCACCGGAAACTGCGGCACTTCCACGACTGACGTGGGCCAGTTCCTCGGCCGTCTCAAAGACAAACCACTCGCGGTGAATCTCGCGACGCTCGTCGGGCACGGGTCGGTCCGCGGCAAGGTGATGGGGCTGAACGATCGTCCGCCGACGGCCGAAGAGCTCAAGCAGATGGAAGCCGTCGTCGAGCAGGGAATGAAAGACGGAGCGGTCGGTCTGTCCACCGGACTGATCTATGTTCCCGGCACCTACGCGAAGACTGACGAGATCGTTGCGCTGGCCCGCGTCGCCGGACGCTACGGCGGCGTCTACGCGACGCACATGCGAAACGAAGGCGATAAGGTCGCGGACGCGATTCGCGAGAGTATCGCCATCGGCGAACAGGCCGGACTGCCGGTCGAGATCTCGCATTTCAAGATCAGCAACAAGAAACTCTGGGGACAGTCGCCGATGACGCTCGGCCTTGTGCGTGAGGCCCGCGCGCGCGGACTGAGTGTCACTGTCGATCAGTACGTCTACACCGCCAGTTCGACTTCGCTCGATTCTCGGCTGCCGAGTTGGCTGCGCTCAGGCGGGCTCGAGGAAGGGAAGAAGCGGCTGGCTGACAAGGCGACACGCGAGCGCGCCATCAGCGATACGAAAGACGCGCTCAAACGCAGCGGCTTCAAAGACTACTCGTTCGCCGTCGTTGCCTCGTACGGTCCGGACAAGTCGTTCAACGGCAAATCGATCGCCGAGATCACGAAACAGGTCAAAAAGAAGAGCGACGTCACGAGCCAGATCGAGCAGATGCTCGAGATGTACCAGGCCGGCGGCGCGAGCATGATCTACCACGGCATGAGCGAAGACGACGTGAAGCGGATCATGCAGGAGCCGTTCACGATGATCGCGTCCGACAGCGGCGTGCGGCAGGTGGACGAAAGCGTTCCGCATCCGCGTGGCTACGGCAACAACGCGCGCGTGCTGGGACAGTACGTCCGCAATTTGAAACTGGTCACTTTAGAGGACGCGATACGGAAGATGACGTCGCTGCCGGCGCAGACGTTTGGGTTTCGCGATCGCGGCATGATCCGTGAAGGCTTCGCGGCTGACCTCGTCATTTTCGACGAGAACACGATCGCGGATCAGGCGACGTTCGACAACCCGCACCAGTACCCGCTCGGCATCAGTTACGTGCTGGTAAACGGGACCGTCGTGCTGGCTAATAATCAAATGGCCGAAGCGCGGCCGGGCATGGCACTAAGAAACACGAATTAGCAGTGATTTGTTGCGCCCGAATGAACTTCATGTAAGAATAAACTTCCTTCCACAACAACCATGATGAAGAGGATCATCCCCATGAAACGTAATCTCGAATTGAGAGCGATCTTGTTGTCGCTGGCTCTGATACTCGCGTTCAGTGGCGCCGCCCTGGGCCAGGAGGAGATCACGGCCGCCATCAACGGGCAGGTCACGGACTCGACCGGCGCGCTGGTGCAAAACGCGAGCGTCACAGTCGTCAACAGCGAGACCAAAGCCGAGCGTAAAACGACTACCGGCGAAGACGGCTCTTACACGCTCACCAATCTACCTCCGGGCACTTACACGCTTACCATCGAGGTGGCGAACTTCAAGCGCTACGTCCAGACTGCCCTGATTCTGAATGCCCGTGACCGGCGCGCCATCAACGTAACGTTGGAGGCCGGCACGATCGGAGAGATGGTGACCGTCACCAGTCAGGAAGCTGGCGTACTCGATAGTCCAACGACTCAAGCTCTCGTTTCTAACGCTCAGATTGTCGAGCTCCCACTCAACAATAGAAACTTCATTCGACTTCTCGAAGCGGGCATCCCCGGCGTCAGCTCAGACCTTTCCGATGAAACCGGATTCGGCCTGACGAGCGTCGCCAGTGTTTCCATCAACGGCATGCGCCGTAACGCCGTCAACTACTTCGTCGATGGCGTGCAGAACACGGACGTCGGTTCGAACATTACGCTGCTTTCGACGCCGACGATCGACTCGATCCGTGAGTTCAAAGTGCTGAGCTCAAACTACACGGCAGAGATCGGACGCTCGGGCGGCGGCGCAGTCACGATCGTGACGCGCGGCGGCGGGAACGATTTTCACGGCACACTTTACGAGTTCGTCCGCAACGACCGCTTCAATGCAAACGCTTATTTCAATAATCGCCAGGGACGTAAGGCGGACGGTTCGCTCAACGCGCCCGTTCCGAAGCTTCGTTACAACAACTTCGGTGGAACGTTCAGCGGTCCGGTGATGCTGCCGCACTTCGGCGAAGGCGGCCCGACTCACTGGAGCGGTAAAGGCAAGACCTTCTTCTTCTTCTCCGAAGAAGTGCGTCGCATCACTCGCGGACAACCGGACGCCAGCGGCACGGTGCCGAGTTTGGCCCAACGCGGTTTCAACGGCGGCAACTTCGACTACTCGAGCACGCTCGCGTTGCCGATCTTCCGCACCCCCGCAGGCGCTTTCACGACGACGGCCGCCGGTAACACGCCCGTCATGGTTACCGACACCAACGGCAACCTGATCCAGGCTCGTCAGAACCAGATCTTCCGGCCGTCCGACAATCGCGCGTACGCCGGCAACATCATCCCGCGTGCTGACGTCGACTTCCGCGCCATCGCGCTGTTGAATGCTTATCCGTTGGCGAACAGCGCGTCGAACCCGAACGGTTTCATCTTCAGCCGCATCGACGTGCTGGACACGCGACAGGAAACGTTCCGCATCGATCACAACTTCAACCAGAACCATTCGCTCGTGGCGCGCTACACGCACGACCTGAGCGAGACCGTAGAACCACTCGGCTTGTTCTTCGGCGCCGGTTTTCCCGGCATCCCGACGAGCGAGACGCGCGTTCCCGGTCAGGTGTTTGCTACCTCGCTGACGAGCTTGTTCACGCCTACGGTAGTCAACGAAGCGACATTCAACTTCTCGTCGAACCTGATCGGGTCGGCGAACGTCGGCAAAGTTCGGCGCAATGACTATCCAGGCGCGGAAGCGATCGTGGAAGTCTTTCCTGAGAATAATCAAAACATCATTCCGCGAATCAACACCCGCTTCACGCTGATCGGCGCCACGCAGGGCTTCAACATCGCGTACAAGAATTATCTGGCGCGCGACGTTTTGACCTGGAACCGCGGCAGCCATACGTGGAAATTCGGCGGCGAGATCTCTTTCGAACGGAAGAACGAAAACGGAAGCAACAACACGCAGGGAACGTTTGATTTCAGTGCCGTCCAGACTCAGGGATTGGTTGGCACATCGGGGATCACGGGCACCGGCGATTCGTTTGCTTCGTTCCTGCTCGGCCGCGCTAACGCGTACACCGAGGCTGAGCGCGACGTCACTCTCAACCTGAGATTCGGACGTCGCGAGTTCTTCGTTCAGGACACCTGGAAAGCCAGGCCGAACCTGACGCTCGACTTCGGCGTGAGGTATCAGTACTACGTTCCGCCAATCGATGAGAACAACATCTACGCCTCGTTCGATCCGGCGTTGTTCAATCCGTCGAAGGTGGTCTGCTCGACCCCCGCCTGCACGGCGTTTTCACTGGCACAGACCGATCCGCTCAACGGCATCGGCATCGCCGGCAGCACGTCCCGTTTCGGACGCAAGATCAATCCGTCTGACAAGAACAATTTCAGTCCGCGCGTCGGATTGGCCTGGTCGCCGATGTATGAGAAAGGACTCGGCAGGTTCCTGTTTGGCGAGCCAAACAAGAGCGTGGTTCGCGCCGGTTACGGTTTCTACTACGACCAGCCGCTCGTCGGCATCTTCGAACAGGCCGCGTTCACGTCGCCTCCGTTCAGCCAGCTTCCGACGTTCAGCAGCACGCCGACAAACGTGATCACGTTCTCGACTCCGAACGCCGGCAATCCGCCGGGAACGCTCGCGGCCAGAGCGCTGATCGCGATCGCCAACAACTTCAAGTCGCCTGAAACGCAACAGTGGTCGCTTGGTGTGCAGCGCGAGGTCTTCCGCAACGCTGTCCTCGACGTTGCTTACGTCGGCACCAGGGGCGACTTCCTGATTCGCCGCCGCAACATCAACTTCCAGCAACCTGCCGACATCGTCCGCGTTGGTCTTGGCAATGCCGGAACGTTGCGTCCGTTCCTGGGGTACAGCACGATCACCTACATCGAGACGAGCGCAATCTCGCGTTACCACGGTCTGCTTTCGTCGTTCAACTACCGGTTCAGCAACCGGCTGACGTTTACGGCCGCCTACACGTGGAGCAAGAACCTGACCGACTCCACCAACGACCGTGACGCCATCGACGATCCGCAGAACCCGTTCGACACGTCGACTGAATATGCCGAGGCCCGCACTTCGCGGCCGCACATCTTCAGCGCGAGCTACGTGTACGAGTTCCCGTGGTTCAGCAAGAGCTCGAGCGCTGCGAAGCGTCTGTTGCTTGGCGGTTACCAGATTTCCGGTATCACCAACTTCGAGTCGGGCGCTCCTATTCCGCGCGTCGCGGTTAGCGACTCGCTAAGCGGTCAGCGTGGCACTTATCCCAATCGCGTATCGGATCCCGGCGCTGGTCTCGCGGGCACTATCGACCCGAGGACCACGTTGCCGTTCATCTTCGATCCGACTGCGTTCTCGGTGAATGCGATTGGCACGTACGGCAACGCCGGACGTGCGTTCGCGCGCCTGCCGGGAAGAAATCAGACGAACCTTTCGCTGGTGAAAAATATCTACTTCAACAGCGAGAAGACGTTCTATTTGCAGCTTCGCGCCGAGGCGTTCAATGTGTTCAATCACACGCAGTTTCTGATGGCAGCGGGCACGGCGACGACGTTCCCGGTGACCGGAAATCCTGCCGATACGCTTGGTTTTGCGCGTCCGACCGGAACGCGGCCGCCGCGTGAATGGCAGTTTGCCGGCAAGCTGTACTTCTAAGGCAGTGCGTTTACTTTGACCTAATCCGTGTTTCCTGGTTCGCGTCAGGAAACACGGATTTATTTTTTTATGACTCTGATTCTAAATAATGCGCGTCTGATTTTGCCGGATCGTGAGATCGATAGCGGCTCGATCGTGATCGAAGACGGTCGGATCGCGTCTGTCTCTGAACGGACGACTAGTGACGGACTAGATTTGTCTGGATCGGTTTTAATGCCGGGTTTCATCGACGTCCACATTCACGGAGCGGTTGGGATCGATACGATGGATGCTGGCCCGCAGCAACTTTGTGCGATCTCTGAATTTCTCGTAACCCAGGGTGTGACCGCCTGGTTGCCAACACTGGTACCGGGAAGTGAGGATAATTATGAAAGAGCGGTGGCTGCGATCGCCGACGCCGCGCGAGTCTCGACCGGCGCTCGTGTGCTTGGCGTTCACTACGAAGGTCCTTTTGTTAACAGCAAGCAATGTGGCGCACTGCACACCGAATACTTCAAGACCTATTCAGATCCCGAAGATCTGGATTTCTTAGTCACACCTGACAATACGGTGCGGATGATCACGCTGGCGCCGGAGGTTGACGGCGGCGTCGAGCTGGTGCGCGAGTTGAACCGTCGCGGCTGGGTGATTTCCATCGGACACACGCGCGCTTCGATTGACGTGCTCGACGACGCTTTCGACGCGGGCGCGCGGCACATGACGCACTTCATGAACGCGATGGCGCCGTTGCATCATCGTGCGCCCGGTCCGATCGCGTGGGGACTCTCGCGCGATGACGTCACGTTCGACGTCATCGCCGACGGCATTCATCTCGATCCGTTCATGTTGCGTTTGCTGATGAAGGTGAAGACTGCGCGTGGTCTCAGTTTGATCAGCGACGCGATCG
>DASURS010000164.1:0-11822 GCA_036279935.1 Pyrinomonadaceae bacterium | reverse complement strand
TCCGGCACATTGAACATATTGCGAACGGCGGCTAAAAACTTCTCCATGATCCCCTCTCTCTAACCCGCGACCTGTTTGCCTCCAGGTTTGTCCGCAGATTATCCGCCAATCTGAACTACAGCGCCACCGGCCTTCTCGATCTTCTCGCGGGCGCTCTTCGTGAAGCGGTGCGCCGAGATGCGCAGCGGTTTCGAGAGCTCGCCGTTTCCGAGAACGACCACGTCGTGTTTCGCTTTCTTGATCAAACCACGATCGTGCAGCACCTCGGGCGTGATCTCCGAATCGGCCTCGAAATGCTGGTCCAACGCCGAGAGACTGATCTCGAGCCAGCGCTTTTTGAAGATGTTGGTGAAGCCGCGCTTCGGCAGGCGCCGGTGCAGCGGCATCTGGCCGCCTTCGAAACCGATCTTGCGCGAATAACCCGATCGCGACTTCTGTCCTTTTTCACCACGACCGGCGGTCTTACCCAAACCGGAGCCCGGCCCGCGTCCAACTCGCTTCTTCTTATGCGTCGAACCTTTTGCCGGCTTAAGTGTGTTTAGACTGATTGCCATTTTGGTCTTTTCTTTCTTGTGCCTTTTTGCGTCTTGTCTGTGCCTTTTGTGGTTACTACTCCACAATCCGCAACAGGTGCGGCACTTTCGCCACGGCGCCACGCATCGATTCCGTGTCCGGACGCTCGACGATCTGATTCAGTTTACGAAGACCGAGACTGCGCACGATCGTCTTGTGCGTCTTCGGCGAGGCGATGAAGCTGCGATAGTACTGGATGCGAATCTTCGATTCCGTTTGACCGTTTGTGTTAGCTCTACGCGGCATACCTTACATCTCCTCGACCTGCTTACCACGCAAGCGCGCAAGCTCCATCGGATCCTTCATTCGCAGCAGCGCGTCGAACGTGGCGCGCACTACGTTGTGCGGGTTGGTCGAGCCCAGCACTTTCGTTCGCACGTCACGGACCCCGACTGCCTGCATGACAGCGCGCACCGCACCTCCGGCGATGACGCCCGTGCCTTCCGAAGCCGGCTTGACCAGCACACGGCCCGCGCCGTACTGGCCGATCAATTGGTGCGGCAGCGTGTTGTTGATGAGCGGCACGCGAATCAGGTTCTTCTTGGCTGACTCGATTCCCTTTTTGATCGCCAGCGGCACTTCACGCGCCTTGCCGGTGCCGAAGCCGACGTGTCCGCCTTCGTCGCCGACGACTACGAGCGCCGCGAACGAAAGGTTTTTGCCGCCCTTAACGACCTTGGTGACGCGATTGATGGAGATCACCTGGTCTTTCAGGTCGAGCCCCTGCGCCGGAATGCGTTGCTTGGGTTGTCTCATAGTCTATTCTTTTTTCTTCTTCTTCGACTTCTTCTCGGCCGGCTGCTCGGCCTCGGGTTTCGGCTCTTCCGCTTCAGGTTCGGCAACCACTTCGTTCTTGTTCAGACCAGCGGCGCGGGCTGCGTCGGTGAGCGCTTTGACGCGGCCGTGATACAGGTAACCGCCGCGATCGAAAACCACCTGCTCGATTCCCTTGGCGAGGGCGCGCTCGGCGATCGCCTGGCCGATGCGGCGAGCGGCGTCGAGATTGCCGCCGCTTCCGGTGCGCAGATCCTTTTCCGTCGTCGAAGCGGAGACGATCGTCTGGCCGAGACGATCGTCGATCACCTGCGCGTAGATGTGGTTCAGGCTGCGATAGATCGCGAGGCGCGGTCGCTCGGTGTTGCCTCTGACTTTGCGGCGAATGCGCGAATGAATCGCGGTCCGAATTTCTGCTCTGTTCGTGTTTGACATAAGTTATTTCCGATTGCCGATTGCCGATTGCCGATTGCCGATTGGTTCGTTTCAACCAGGCGCGGTCTCACTCGGCTGATCCTTTACGTAAGAGCCTTTACCTAACCCGCTGCTCAGCGCCAATTGGCAATCGTCAATCGCAAATTGGCAATTACTTGCCCGTTTTGCCCGGCTTCAACTTGAGCGGCACGCCGGCGTAGCGCACGCCCTTGCCTTTGTAAGCGTCAGGCTTTCGCAGCTTGTGCATCTCGGCCGCGACCTGTCCGAGCTTCTGCTTGTCGATGCTTGTCAGCGTCAGGGTCGTCTGGTACTGCTGGATGCTGCCCTTGGTGGTCAGACGTTCGGCTTTCGCGTCGACTTCGGGCGGCAACGGAAACTCGATCGGATGCGAGTAGCCGAGCGAGAAGACGATCTTCTTGCCCTGCACGTCTGCTTTGTAGCCGACGCCGACGACGTCCATCTGTTTGCTGAACCCTTCGGTCACGCCGACGATGGCGTTGTTTGCGAGCGCGCGCGCGAGTCCGTGCAGCGCGGCCTGATCGTCAGAGGCACGCTCGGCGCGCAGCTCTTCGCCTTCGATCTTGAAGCTGATCCCACTGGGGATGGGCGTCTTGAGCGTGCCTTTCGGTCCTTTCACTTCGAGCTCGCGCTCGTGGACTGTGACGGTCACGCCCTTGGGCACCGCGATAACTTTTTTTCCAATTCGAGACATATCGTTATTTCCGATTTTCGATTGCCAATTGCCGATTTGCTTCCTGCCGATCCATTCCTTTCAGCAAAACTAATCATCTTCGAACAGCGCCAATTGGCAATCGGCAATTGGCAATCGGCAATGCTAGTAGATCTGCGCCAACAGTTCTCCGCCGATGTTTTCCCGGCGCGCGGCCTTGCCGCTCATTAGACCTCTCGAGGTCGAAACGATGTTGATGCCGTAGCCGCCAAGCACCTTCGGAATCTCGCTCGAACCGACATAAACGCGCCGGCCCGGAGTCGACACTCGCTGCAAGTGGGTGATCGAAGACGTGCCGCGCGCATCGTAGCGAAGAAAGATGCGGATGGTGCGCTTGAGCCCCTCGCCCTTGACGACGAAATTGTTTATGTAGCCCTCTTCCTTCAGGATGCGGGCGATCTCGAGTTTGAGCTTTGAAGCCGGAACGTCGACGCGCGAGTGCTTGGCCGCGATGGCGTTGCGGATTCGCGTCAACATATCGGCAATGGGATCAGTCATGAAGTAACTCCGTTTATTTATTGTCGATTGTCGATTGCCGAATGCCGATTTAAAAAGCTCTTTTCAATCAACAATTGGCAATTGGCAATTGGCAATGTTTCTCACCAGCTCGACTTAACCACGCCAGGGATCTGACCCTGAAGCGCCAACTCGCGAAAACAGATGCGGCACAAATTGAACTTCCGCAAGTATCCCCGCGGCCGTCCACAGCGTTTACAACGAGTGTAAGACCGAACGGAAAACTTCGGTTTGCGTGCAGCTTTCGCTATCAGTGATTTCTTTGCCATGCGTGTATTCCGTCTTTATGTTCTGAACGGCATGCCGAGCCCCTTCAACAGGGCGCGCGCATGTTCGTCGGTACGCGCGGTGGTCACGATCGAGATGTTCATGCCGCGCAGCTTGTCCACTTTATTGAAATCGATCTCCGGGAAGATCAGTTGTTCGCGAATGCCGATGGTGTAATTGCCACGGCCGTCGAATGCCTTCGGCGAAACGCCGCGGAAGTCTCTCACGCGCGGCAGCGCCACTGACACCAGGCGATCGAGAAACTCGTACATGCGATCGCCGCGCAGCGTGACGACGACGCCGATCGGCATTCCCTGTCGCAGCTTGAACGACGCGATCGACTTCTTGGCTTTCGTGATCACCGGTTTCTGTCCGGTGATGGCGCGCAGCTCGTCGGCCGCCGTGTCGAGAATTTTCTGGTTGGCGATGGCCTCACCCATGCCCATGTTGATGACGATCTTCTCGAGTTTCGGCACCCCCATGGGATTAGTGATGCCGAACTCGCGCGCAATCTGGGGCGCCACGTCCTTCTGGTACCGCTCTTTTAACCTTGCAGCCATTTCAGGTCCTCTAAACATTGCCGATTTCCGATTGCCGAGTGCCAATTGTCTTCAAATCGGCAATTAGCAATTGGCAATTGGCAATCAATAAACCTCAGTTAAGCCTTACTTCTCAATTGAGTGTCCGCTCTTTGACGCCATGCGCGTCTTCGAACCGTCGCTCTCGACGTGATACTTCACGCGCGTCGGTTTACCCGACTGCGGGTCGATGAGCTGAACGTTCGAGATGTCGATAAACGACTCTTTGTCCACGATGCCGCCGCCGCGATTGGCCTGCGGGTTCGCCTTCTGGTGGCGCTTGATCATTCCGATGCCTTCGACGCGGACTTTTCCCTTTGCCGGCGCCACTTCGAGCACGCGGCCACGTCTGCCTTTGTCACGGCCGGCGATGATCGTGACCTGGTCGTTCTTGCGGATCTTCGCGCGCTTTGTTCCTGCCATGTCCTTAAATCACCTCCGGCGCGAGCGAGACTATCTTCATGAAGTTCTTGTCGCGCAGTTCGCGGGCTACTGGTCCAAAGACGCGCGTGCCGATGGGCGTTCCGTCTTCCTTAATCAGGACGGCGGCGTTCTGGTCGAACCGCACGTACGTCCCGTCGGCGCGTCGCACTTCTTTGCGCGTGCGGACGATGACGGCGTCCTGCACCGTACCCTTCTTGATGGTGCCGTCTGGAGAAGCCTCTTTGACGGTCACTTTGATCCGGTCACCCAGGCTCGCGATCTTTCCCGTGGATCCGCCAATCGGCATGATCATCTCCACGCGGCGTGCCCCCGAGTTGTCAGCAACCTCCAGCGAGGTCTGCATCTGAATCACTGTCGTTACCTCCGACTCCGATAGATTTCGAAATTCGAATTTCGAAATTCGAAATTACTTAGCGGCTTTCTGAACGATCTCAATCACGCGCCATCGTTTGCGCGCCGACATCGGGCGCGTCTCGACGATACGAACCTTGTCGCCAACCGTCGCTCCCAGTTCGTCGTGGGCCATAAACTTCGACGTGCGGCGCACATAACGGCGATACTTGCGATGGCGGACGAGCCGGTCCACGCGCACGATCACGGTCTTGGTCATCTTGTCGGAAGAGACCGTGCCCACCTTCTGTGAACGATTGGCCCGGCTGTCGGCTTTGGGGTTACCCGCGCCGGTCCCATTTTCGGTGATGTTGTCTTGATTCTCAGCCATTCTTCTTACCTGTTATTTCGCCTGCGGACGTTGTCGCGTTATGGTTTGAATCCGCGCCAGCGACTTCTTCTCCTGGCGAATACGCTTGACGGCGTCGACCTCGCCTAACGCCAGTTTGAAGTTGAGCCGGAACAGCGACTCACGCAGGCGCGCGGCTTCAGCGTGCAACTCGTCGTCGCCCATTTCGCGCAGCTTGTCGAGCTCTTCTCGCTTTTTCATTGCTAGATCGCGCCCCCTTCCTGATCGGCGCGGGTGACAAACTTGGTGCGGATGGGAAGCTTCTGAGCCGCGAGGCGCATTGCGTCGCGCGCAGTTGTTTCGTCCACGCCTTCGATCTCGTAAAGAATCCGGCCCGGCTTGACGACGGCGACCCAGTACTCGGGCGCGCCTTTGCCTTTGCCCATGCGGGTTTCGGCCGGCTTCTTGGTCACCGGCTTGTCGGGAAACATGCGGATCCAGATCTTGCCGCCGCGTTTGATGTGGCGGGTCATGGCGATACGAGCTGCCTCAATCTGGCGGTCCGTGATCCACGCCGGCTCCAGGCTCTTGAGCCCGTACTCACCGAAGCTGATCTCGCTGCCGCGAGTCGCGACGCCGGTCATGCGTCCGCGCATCTGCTTCCGGTGCTTAACTTTCTTCGGCATCAACATAGCGTTTCACTCATTTGCGATTTCCGATTGCCGATTGCCGATTTGAAAACGTCTTCTGTCCTTTCAATCGGCAATTGGCAATTGGCAATCGGCAATCTCCTTACTGGTTGTCGTTGCGCGGTCTGCGTCCGTCGGATCCGCCTTCGCGGCCTTCACGCTCGCGGCGCGTGCGCGGGCGTCGCTCACGTTCGCCGACGCGCGTCTCGTTGATCGGATCAGAGCCGGTGCCGCGAGCCATCGCCGCTTTCGGATCCAGGATCTCGCCGCGGTAAATCCAAACCTTGACGCCGATCTGTCCGAACGTCGTCTGTGCTTCCGCCAGACCGTAATCGATGTCGGCGCGAAGCGTGTGCAGCGGAAGCTGTCCCTGGAGATGCCACTCGCTACGGGCGATTTCAGCGCCGTTCAGACGGCCGCTGACTTTCACCTTGATGCCCTGCGCGCCGAAGCGAAGCGACTCCTCGACGGCCTTTCTCATGGCGCGTCGGAAAGCGATGCGCTTCTCGAGCTGCGCCGCGATCTTCTCGGCTTGCAGTTGCGCGTTCAGTTCCGGCTTGTGGATCTCCTGGATCGACACGAGCACCTCGCGGCCGGTCTTCATCGAGAGATCGCTCTTCAGCTTGTCGATCTCAGCGCCCTTGCGGCCGATGATGATGCCCGGACGCGAGGTGTAGATGATGATCTTCAGGCGATTCGCGGCGCGCTCGATGTCGACGTGGGAGACGCCGGCGCCGGCAAAGCGCTGTTTCAGATCGCGCTTCAGCTTCAAGTCTTCGAGCAGGAACTCGCCGAATTGCTTCTTGGCGAACCAGTGCGAGTGCCAGTCTTTGTTGTAGCCGAGCCTAAAACCGTATGGATGAACTTTTTGACCCACAATCTTCTCCCTTTGAGATCTCAGATCTGAGATCTCAAATCTCAGAATTACTCGTCGCTCTTAGCCTTCTTCTTCGAACTCTTTTTCGCGGATGACTCCTGCTCCGCGCTCGTCTTCTCTGAGATCTCAGATTTGAGATCTGACTTCTGCGACGCGCGCTTGGCGCGCGGAGCGGCAGCGGCGCCGCCGCGTTTGCGGCCCTTGCTCTCGGCGAGTTTCGCTGGCTTCTTCTCAGCAGCCTCGCCGTTCTTTGCGGCCTTCGGATCGGGCCGCTCGTCGTTGCTCAACGAGATCGTGACGTGACAGAAGTGCCGCTGCTCGCGATAAGCGCGTCCCTGCGGAGCAGGACGAACACGACGCCGGTTCTTCGTTGGTCCACGATCGACGAATGCCGTGCGCACCCAGAGATCGTCAGGGTCGATCGAGATGTTGGCTTTCTCTGCGGCCTCGTTTGCGTTGGCGATGGCGGAGCGCATGCACTTCTCGATGGCGTCCGCTGCGCGCTTGCGCGTAAAACGGAGGATCGCCAGCGCCTGGTTGACGTCTTTGCCGCGGATCATGTCCACGACCAGACGCGCCTTCTGCGCCGAACCTCGCAAATACCTTGCACTCGCTGTTGCTTCCATCCTCAAACTCCTTCGGAGATCTCAGATTTCAAATCTGAGATCTGAGATCTACTTCGGCGGGCCGCCCGCGACCTTGCTGGCCTTCTCGACCTTGGTGCCGGAGTGGCCCTTGAACGTGCGCGTCGGCGCGAACTCGCCAAGCTTGTGGCCCACCATGTTCTCCGTCACGTAGATCGGGAGGTGACGTTTGCCGTTGTGGACACCGAACGTCAATCCCACCATGTCCGGCGTGATGGTCGAGCGCCGCGACCACGTCTTGATGACGGGCGGCCTCTGTCCCCCCGACCGCGCCTTCTCAACGGCCTTCACGATGCCCTTGTCGATGAACGGTCCCTTCTTAACTGAACGAGCCATATGTCTCCATTTCCGATTGGCGATTGCCGAATGCCGATTTAAAAACCGTCATTTTCGAACTAGCCTGCTGTTTAGCGCCCTTTCCTCATAAGCCAATTGGCAATTGGCAATCGGCAATTACTTGGTTCTCCGATCCTTCAGGATCATCTTCTGCGTGCGCTTGTTGCTGCGCGTCTTGTAACCGCGTGTCGGCTGGCCCCACGGCGTCACCGGATTGCGTCCGCCGGATGTCTTGCCTTCGCCGCCGCCGTGCGGGTGGTCCACCGGGTTCATCGCCACGCCGCGGACTTTCGGCCGCAGGCCTTTCCACCGCGAGCGCCCGGCTTTACCGAGCGAGACGTTCTCGTGCTCGATGTTTCCGACCTGGCCCACCGTCGCCTTGCAAACGAGCGGCACGCGCCGCACTTCACCGGATGGCATGCGCAACTGCGCGTACTCGCCTTCCTTCGCCACCAACTGCGCGAAGGTGCCCGCCGAGCGCGCCATCTGCCCGCCTTTGCCGGGACGCAGCTCGATGTTGTGAATCTGCGTGCCGAGCGGAATATTGATCAGCGGCAAGGTGTTGCCGGGAAGAATGTCAGCCTCGGCGCCGCTCATGATCGTCTTGCCGACTTCGAGTCCCGTCGGCGCGATGATGTAGCGCTTCTCGCCGTCGAGATAGGTGATGAGCGCGATGTGGGCCGAACGATTCGGATCGTACTCGATCTGCGTCACGCGTCCGGGCACGCCGTCTTTGTCGCGTTTGAAATCGACTACGCGATAGAAACGCTTGTGACCGCCGCCGCGACGGCGCACGGTAATGCGCCCATCGTTGTTGCGTCCGGAAATGCGCTTCTTCGGTTCCAACAACGATTTCTCGGGAACAGCGCCAACCGTCAACTCATCGCGCGTTAAATACGTCTGGTAACGCCGCGCCGCCGATGTCGGTGTAAGTTTTTTGATTCCCATAATCCGTTATACCGCTTCGCCGTAATCGACCGGCTTCTCGCCCTGCTTCAGAGTCACGTACGCTTTCTTCCAGGAAGGCTTGCGGCCTTCGAACCGGCCGCGACGCGCCATCTTGCCCATGAAGTTGATGGTGCGGACGTGGTCCACTTTCACCTGGAAGATCGTTTCCACCGCCGACTTGATCTCCGGCTTCGTTGCCTTTCGATCGACACGGAAGGTCAACAACTGCTGCGTATCCTGCGACTCTTCCTTCGCAGCCAGCGCCTTCTCGGTGATCACCGGCGACTTGATGATGTCCCAAACCGTTCTCATCGTTACGCCGCCTCCTCCTTACTATTGCCGAGTAACTGTTCGAGCTCCTGCGCCGCCGCTCGCGAAAGCACGAGATGATCGTGATAGAGCAGGTCGTAGATGTTCAGCCCGAAGCTGTTCACTACTTTCGCGCGTCGCAGGTTGCGGGCGGAGAGCAGCAGGTTCTCGTTGTCGAGCGAGTCGACGATCAGCGTCTTGCCTTCGAGACCGAGCTGGCCCAACGACTGCGCGAACTCTTTCGTCTTCGGCTGATCCAACGACCAGTTGTCGACGACGGACAAGTTTCCTTCACGCACGCGCTCGGAAAGCGCGGAGCGCAGCGCGCCCTGGCGCATCTTCTTCGGCATGTTGTAGGACCAGTCGCGTGGCTGCGGTCCGTGCACGTTGCCGCCGCCTTTCCACAACGGGGAGCGAAGCGACGCGATTCGCGCGCGGCCCGTTCCTTTTTGCTTCCAGAGCTTGCGGCCGGCGCCGGAGACGTCGCCGCGTGTCTTCGTCGCTGACGTGCCCTGTCTGGCGTTAGCCATGAAGTTGCGAACGGCGGCGTGGATCAGGCCCTCGTTCAGAGGCGCGCCAAAAACAGCCTCGGACAGCTCGACCTCGCCAACCTCTTCATTTTTTAAATTGCGGACCTTGACTGTCGGCATAACGTTCTCCATTTCCAATTGGCGATTGCCGATTGCCGATTGGTTCGACTCAACCGAGTCACATTAAGCGCTAGCAATTTCGACCTAACCCGTTGCCGCAGCGCCAATCGGCAATTGGCAATTGCCAATCGGCAATTTCATCAATCACTTTTGCGTTGCCTTGCGAATGATGACCACGCTGCCATTCGCTCCGGGCACCGCGCCACGAATCATCAACAGATTGTTCTCGGCGTCCACGCGCGCGACCGTCAGACCTTTGATCGTGATGCGCGCATCGCCCATGTGACCCGACGACCGGTTTCCCTTGATAACGCGCGAGGGATAAGCCGACGCGCCAATCGAACCCGGCGCGCGCACGTTCATGGAACCATGCGACTCCGGACCGCGATTGAAGTGGTGGCGCTTGATCGTGCCGGCGAAACCGCGGCCTTTCGAGCGTCCAATCACGTCAACCATCTCGCCGTCGGCAAACTGATCGACGAGCACTTTGTCGCCGACGTTCGGGTTGTCGCCGCCGTCGAGCAGGCGAAACTCTTTGAGCACGCGCGTCGGCGGAATACCGCCGCCGGTCTTCTCGAAATGACCGCGCATGGGCTTGGTGACGTTTTTCAGCTTCAGCGGCCGCTCGTCTACGAGCCCGAGCTGCACCGCGTCGTAACCGTCTGGTCCGGCCGCGGACTTCTTCTGGACGACGACACACGGACCGGCCTTGATGACGGTCACGGGCGTGACCGTGCCGTCTGACGCAAATATCTGCGTCATCCCCACTTTTCTTCCGATGATCCCGTTAATCATTGTCGGTTCTCTCTATTGCCGGCCGAACGCTTTGATTTCGACGTCGACGCCCGCTGGGAGATCGAGCTTCATCAACGCGTCAACCGTCTGCGGCGTTGGGTCGAGAATGTCCATCAGTCGCTTGTGCGTCCGAATCTCAAACTGCTCGCGCGACTTCTTATCGACGTGCGGCGAACGCAGCACGGTCCATTTGTTCTTCACCGTCGGCAAAGGAATCGGGCCGGCCACGCGCGCGCCAGTGCGCTTTGCAGTCTCGACAATTTCCGTGGTTGACTGGTCCAACACACGATGGTCGTAAGCTTTGAGTCGAATTCTGATTTTCTCGTTCATGTTATTTGTGCTTTGTACTTTGTTCTTTGTACTTTGTTCGCTCAGCTAAAAGGGCTTCATCGAACCGAACAACAAAGCACCAAGCTCAAAGCACAAAGCTCGTCTTTATTCGATCACTTCCGAAACGGTGCCTGCGCCAACCGTGCGGCCGCCTTCACGAATAGCGAAGCGCAAGCCCTTCTCCATCGCGATCGGCGCGATCAGCTCGATCGACATCTGCACGTTGTCGCCCGGCATCACCATCTCCACTCCTTCGGGCAGGTGCGCCACGCCAGTCACGTCCGTGGTGCGGAAGTAGAACTGCGGCCGGTAGCCCGAAAAGAACGGCGTGTGACGTCCTCCTTCTTCCTTCGTCAGCACGTACGCTTCTGCCTTGAACTTCGTGTGCGGCGTGATTGAACCCGGCTTCGCGATTACCTGGCCGCGCTCGATGTCCTTGCGCTCGATGCCGCGCAGCAGGAGACCGACGTTGTCGCCCGCCACCCCTTCATCCAGCAGCTTCTTGAACATCTCGACGCCCGTCACCACCGTCTTGGTGGTCGGCCGGATACCCACGATCTCCACCTGCTCGTTCACCTTCACCTTGCCGCGTTCCACACGTCCGGTCGCCACCGTGCCGCGCCCCTGAATCGTGAAGATGTCTTCCACCGGCATCAAAAACGGCTTCTCGATGTCGCGCTCCGGCGTCGGGATGTAGCTGTCCACCGCCGCCATCAGCTCATCCACCGTCTTCTCCCACTCCGGGTCGCCTTCCAGCGCTTTCAACGCCGAGCCTTTGACCACCGGGATCTCGTCGCCCGGAAACTCGTAGGCGCTCAACAGCTCGCGCACTTCCAGCTCCACCAGTTCCAGCAACTCCGGATCGTCAACCGCGTCCGCCTTGTTCATGAACACCACCATTGCCGGCACGCCGACCTGTCTGGCCAGCAGAATGTGCTCGCGCGTTTGCGGCATCGGCCCGTCGGTGGCCGCCACCACCAGAATCGCTCCGTCCATCTGCGCCGCGCCCGTGATCATGTTCTTCACGTAATCGGCGTGCCCCGGACAGTCCACGTGCGCGTAGTGACGGTTGGCCGTCTCGTACTCCACGTGCGCCGTCGCGATCGTGATGCCGCGCGCCTTCTCTTCCGGCGCCTTGTCGATCTGGTCAAAAGCCACAAACTGCACCTTCGGATTGTGCTTCGCCAAAACTTTCGTGATCGCCGCCGTCAGCGTCGTCTTCCCGTGGTCCACGTGCCCGATCGTCCC
>DASURS010000163.1:0-4722 GCA_036279935.1 Pyrinomonadaceae bacterium | reverse complement strand
TGCAAATGATTCGTCGACCCGTAGGCTGGCCATAACTATCCACCAACTGCCGTTGGTGGGATTCCCGATTTGGGGCAAGGCGATCTGACGATTTTGCAGCGGGCGTATTATAGCAACAGTGTGGTCATTGCTGATTGCCATTCCGTAAATTAGGTGTTATGTGTGGCGAGGGGGAACATGACAATGATTAGCTTCACAGCCTTCCGTTTTTTGGTCCTTGCGCTTGTTCTCGCCGTGCCGGCGGTGAAAACGGCCGCGCCGTCGCCGGCCCCGGTATCCAGCACGTCTGCTTTTTACTCGATCCGCCGCGATTTGCGACGTTGCGCGTCGCCGATGTGTGGCGGGTACTTCATCAAAATGGTCAACCAGCCGCGCACGCGCTGCGCGAACGGGCGTTCGATGTCGGAATGTTATGTAGCGGCAATCGAATGGAACGGCCAGCCGGAAGCAGACCGCGACGGCGCGCTGGTGCGTGGTTCGCTTCTGGCCCGCGGCAGTCACACCGGAAAGTATGGCGTCTTGAAGGCGTTTGAAGTCTGGTTGCCGGCGAGTGGTAACCAGGCGTCGGGGACGTTCTTCCGCGTGCGCGATCGTGGTGTGCGTTGCATCGCCGCGCCATGTGAGACGCACCATGAAGCGAAACTGAATACGAGCGTGAGCCGGAACGTTGCGGGTGTCGATCTGGCCGCCGCGAACGCTTCCGAGAGTGCGGTGAGCGAAGCACTGACGGCGATGACAAGCACTGACGGCGTGCTCGTCAGTGGATCGCACACTCCGGTAACTGGCCCAGCCGGACGATCGCAGATGCTGATGGGCACGCAGTTCTATCTACGCGCGACAGGATCAGGCGGCTCGTCTTCCGCGGGCAA
This sequence comes from Pyrinomonadaceae bacterium, assembly GCA_036279935.1. Classification (GTDB taxonomy): domain Bacteria; phylum Acidobacteriota; class Blastocatellia; order Pyrinomonadales; family Pyrinomonadaceae; genus PSRF01. The sequence continues at coordinate 3,853 of DASURS010000163.1, read as the reverse complement.
TCAAAAACCGTCCGGAAACAAGAAGCCGTGCTTCAAGACGGGCTGTTCGCGCCAGGTTTGTGCCGATGAAGAAGTGGTGACGACGTGCGAGTACCGTCCTGAGTACGAATGTTACAAGCGCGCGAAGTGCGAGCGGCAAAAGAGCGGCGAGTGTGGCTTCACGGACACTCCCGAGCTCCGCGCCTGCCTCCGGCGCCACTGACCGAAGCTAATGATCGAGCCTCCTGCCTCGCCTTCGTGGTGGAAGGGTTTGGGCTTAATATTGCCCGTTCCTGACCGCAACCGTCTCTGGATAGATTCCACCGGCACTCACAAAGGAGATGCTCTATGACAAACCCGATGAGGAAGGTCACGACTATCGTGGTCCTGCTGCTGTCGTTTCTGCTTTCGCCGCTTTCGCTCGCGGCGCAAACGGCGCCGACAGATTGGTCACGGCTCAATTCCGTGTCCAGTGGGACCAAACTTTCGGTCAAGCTAAAGGATGGAAACAAGGTTGACGGTACCCTCGACAGCGTCTCGGATTCGACGCTTTCGTTGACGGTCAAAAACGCTCGCAAGGAAATCAAGCGGGATGACGTGGCGAGCGTTCACGAGGTTTCCGGTAAATCGGCAGTGCCGGCGACGCTGATTGGGATGGGAGTGGGAGCAGGCGCTGGCGCGGCACTTGGTGTCGCGGCCGACTCGAATGACGATCCTTTTGAGGTCCGCAACGGCGTGACGGCGGGAGTGGCTGTAGTTGGCGCGGGAATCGGAGCACTCACTGGTTTCCTTATCGGCCGAAGCGGAAAGAAGCGAGTGCTCCTGTACGTTTCAAAGTAAACAGAGTTAGCTCTTTGCTTTCAGAGCGCTCAACTCTTTCTCCAGTTTCTGAATCTCGTCCTCGACGCCGGCTTTGCGGTCCGGATTCGCAAGTGTCGGCAGTAACTTCTTGAGAGCCATCACGCGTGCGACGAGGAGTGCCTGATCAGCCGGCACTGCGACGTCGGGCGTCACTCCCGTGCCTTCCCAGTTTGTCTTCGTGATCGGACTGATCGCGCGTCCGGTCGGAACAAACATGCCGAAGTGGTCGGCGATGCGGAAACCGCCGCCGGGATGCGCGCCGCCGCCGGTCGTCTCGCCGATGATCGTCGCGCGCTTGAGGTTCTTCAGGTTGTAAGTGAACTCTTCCGCGCCGGAGAACGTGCGCTTGCTTGTGAGCACGTAGACGTCCTTGTTGAGATAGCGCTTGCCCGCCACTTCCTTCTTCGTCCAGAACTCTTCCGTCCGATTGCCTTCGCGCCAGTAGAGATCGTTCAGGTGTACCGGTTCGGGACCGAACAGGTACGAACAGACGAGCGCGACCATCGCGGGATTGCCGCCGCCGTTGTTGCGCATGTCGATGATCAGCGCTTCGGTGCCGTTCACGAAATTCATCGCCGCGGCGACGGTATCGGCGCCGAGTTCGGGATCGAAAAAGTTGAGAAACTCGAGATAGCCGATGTTGCCGCGCAGACGTTCGACTTTGGAGAAGCCGTGATTCATCCACGTCAGGTCGCGTCTGAATTGCTCCTGCTCTTCAGCGGACGGCTCCTCGCGTCGCGCGGGGCGTTCGGGAATCGCCTCGTGCGAGTAGCGGACGCGGAGGTGCTTATCATTGCTGACGGCTTGCAGGTCACTCGTCAACTTCGTCGCAAACTGTTTTGCGCTCGTGATCTGATCGTATTCCTTATTCGCGACTCGTTCGCGGATCGACTGTTCCATCTTCTTTGCGACGTCGGGAAACACGTACGAATCGTTGAGCCGTTTCAGAATGCCGTCGATCACCTTCGTGCGCGTGGCGGCGTCGATCGTGAGATCCGGTTGCTCCGGCTGGGCGACGACAACGTTCGCGAGCGTCAGCGACAGAAGCAGCAGGAGAGCAAGCCGGATGACGGTCCCGGAGGAAGTTGGTCTGGACATCGAGATTCTCCTTGTGATTTGGAAATCGAGATTTTGACTATAGACGCAAACGGCTGAAAAAAGTTTCGGCAAATGTGCGGGCGCTTAATTGCGAAATTCCTGCGATACCATCAGTCCGCGCATGCCGCCGTCCATGATGCCGATGCCGACGCGGCCGAATTGCGGGCGAAGAATGTTGGCGCGGTGTCCGGGTGAGTTCATCAGTCCGGTGTGAGCGACGGAAAGTGTCGGCGCGAGCGCGAGATTTTCTCCGGCGGTGAGGAAACGAACGTTTGCTTCCTTCATACGATCAAATGGAGAAAGTCCTTCCGGCGTGTCGTGCGCGAAGTAACCGCGCTCGAACATGTCAGCCGAATGACGGCGCGCGACTTCCGTCAGTTCGGGATCGGGCGCGAGGGGTTGCAGGCCGTTCGCAACTCTTTCGGCGTTCACGAGATCGAGCATCCGTTTTTCGAGATCGGGCCGCGGCTTCGACGTCGTGACGGTGAAAGGCAGCGTGACGCGTTCGTTCGAGTCAGGCTGGACCGTCAGTAAATTCAGTGTTCTCGCAATTGCATCGCCGAAAACCGGCCGCAACTGGTTTTCCAGACGTTCAGCGTAGACCGACAGCCGGTTCACTATCGCGCTGTCACGCGTGCGTTCACTCAACCTGTCACTCAGCGGCAGAGCGAGCAACAGCGCGGAGAGGATCGCGGCCATGATCACTCCGTTCGCGAGACCGGGTAGCAAACCCAGCGCCTGGTTCGCGGGACGTTCGTGGACGTCCTCCGGCAAACGATGCAACAGCGCGTTTCCGATCACGTGAACGATCACACCGACCAGCACCGCGACGAACACAAACGCGATCGGCTGATCCCACACCTCCGACCACAGATTGACGCGCGGGCCTAGCCACTCGGCAACGGGATGATAGAAACGAAGACCGGCGAGCAGACTGAGCGTCCAACCGGCGAGATCGAGCACGCCGAGAATGAACCCTCGGCGATAGCCGTTGAGCAGACTCAGCACGATCACAACGACGAGCAGAACATCGATTAAGTTGAACGCCATCTCATTTTCCGTTTCTCATTTTCCGTTTTTCATTTTCCATTTTCATTTTTCATTTAGGTTCCGAATATGACAAATGACAAATGGAAAACGACAAATGGAAAATGCCCCGATCCAACTCAATGTATCGATGCTTCAAACTTTCGCAGTTCAAAATCGGCAATCGCTTTTGAGTTTTTGGACTCAATAGTTTATCAACCGCGGCAATACTCCACAGAAACTACCTCAAACCAACTTGGAACAATATCTGCATCCGCACAAATACATCTGCGTCTCCCCAAACTCTTAAACAAAATCCAGGGAGATTGGTATGAACATCAGACGTCTCTTCCAACTAGCTTCTCTGCTGGTTTTCATATTCGTCGCCACGACCAGTTATGCCCAATCCGGCGGCACCACCGTGCGCGGCACGGTGCGAGATCCGGACGGCAAAGTCGTCTCCGGCGCAAACGTCACACTCACCGATCCCGAACGGAATTTCACGCGCACTCAATCAACTAACGAGGAGGGCGCTTATGTCTTTACCGCGATTCCTCCGGGCACTTACAAAATCGAAGTCTCCGCAACTGGTTTCAAAACAGCAACCGCTTCCGGTCTCGTCGCTCTCGTCGACACGCCGACAGTGCGCGACGTCGAGCTGTCGATCGGGGCCGTTTCGGAAACAGTCGACGTGACCTCGGGCGCGGAAACTGCGATTAACACAAGCGATGCCAGTCTCGGCAATTCCTTCGAACGGAAACGCATCGTCGAGTTGCCGCTAAACGCCAACAACGTCGTCGGCCTGCTGTCGTTGCAGCCGGGCGTTACCCGCAGCGGTTTCGTGAACGGCGGGCGCGCCGACCAGTCGAACATCACGCTGGACGGCGTC
>DASURS010000162.1:0-6946 GCA_036279935.1 Pyrinomonadaceae bacterium | reverse complement strand
ACCCGGATCCGATATTTTCCATCTTCAAACGGGTCTTCCGTCTTACCTGACTTATTGATCTCTTCCTTCACTCGGCCCACGGCGAATCGAAGCCGGCAATGCGACTCGAGATCCTGGAGCAACGTGTCGGCGACTCGATCGTAGACCATGCCGGCCAGGTAAGCGGCGCCCAGCACGAAGCCGCCGGTCACAATCTGTTCGAGGTAGTCCTTGGCGTCGACGTGCGCGTGGTAGGTTTGCAGCAACTGAGGATAGAAAACCAACCCTCCCGTCAACATGACGAGCAGTCCAGCAAGCACCTGCTCGGCGAACAACTCAGTGGTGTTCACGGCCCGGTCTCCTTGGATTACTGAGGTTATGAGCGGTGGCTTTCGATAACCGGCAAAGCCTTCTTCAGCAGTTCCGCGGCATCGCGGTGAGTCAGCAACGTGAGCGCCTCGTCGTACTCGCTCCAACGTATGTCACGCTTCTCTTTTCGCGGCACGTCGCGATCGAAACGGACGAGGTAGTACTCACACGTCACCATCTCCTTGCCCGATTGAAAGTCGAGTGAGCCGACGAGTCCGAGCGATTCACCACTGACGCCGGCTTCTTCTTCGAGCTCGCGGCGAGCGGCGTCTTCGGCTGTTTCTCCGTCTTCGATGTGACCCTTGGGAAAGATCCAGTCGTCCGGCGTCTTCTTTGCACGGACAATGAGAATCCGGATCGTACCGTCATCAGCGATCTTGAAGGCGATAGCGCCGGCCTGAGGTATTCGCGACAATTCCCCTCCCTGAAACGTCTATCGACGGCTGCCGACGACCGCGCGCAAGTGACGCAGGCGCGCATCGAGATCTTCCGGCGTCAACGACGCGTACTTCGCCGGCAACAAACGACGGCTCGACGATTCAAACACAGCCAACAACTCCATGTAGTCCAACAGGTCCTGATCGCGGCTCGGAAAGTAATCCACGGCAGCCCGCAGGAAATGCCGATCCAGCACCGGCGCGTCGCCGCCACTTTCACGCGCTGCGTCTTCATTCGCCATCAGCAGAACTGCCTCGATGTCCGCGTTGCTGTAACCGACGAGCTTGCTCGAAAACCCGTCGCGTATCGTCGCGAGATCGACGTCGGTCTTGATCTTGTTCTTGCGCAACAACGCCTTCGCCACCAGTTCAACCTCTTCCGGCGTCTGCACGTAGAGAAACGGGATCTTCCGATCGAGACGGCCGGCGCGCTTCAGATCCACGTCGAGCTTGTCCGGACGATTCGTCATCACTAAAAACAGGATGCGCCCGCGATTGGACGTGTCAGACATGAACTCCTTGATGCGCGCAATCACGCGCGACGACGTGCCGCCATCGCCCTCGCCGTCGGTGTTTCCAAAAGCACGATCGCCTTCGTCGATGATCACGACGACCTGACCGATCGCGCGAATCACGTTAAGGATCTTTTCGAGATTGCCTTCGGTCGCGCCCACCCATTTCGATCGAAAGTTCTTCAGCTTGATCGTCGTCAGACCGCACTCTTTCGCAAAGGCTTCGGCGACGAACGTCTTCCCTGTTCCCATCGGACCGGTGAAGAGGATGCCCATCGGCACGCGGCTCGTGCGTCCCTCGCGAATACTCTCCGCGATCACCATCAGATCTTTTTTGACTTCGTCCATACCGCCGACGACTTCGAACCCGTGCGACGGTTCGACAAACTCGACCAATCCGAAACACTCGCGCTCGAGTATCTCTCGCTTGCGCTTCGCGATCAGCTTATCGGCTTCCTTGCGCGCGCGGTCGTACGGCGTCGGGAGATTCGGATCAAGCTCCTTGCGCGCGGAGATGTCGGGCAGCAGGAGTTCGAAAATCTCGTCTCGGCTCATCTTGCTCGTCAAGGCGGCTAGTTTGTGAGCGCGCTCCTGCACGTCCGGACCGGTCCCGAGCATCGACGCGATGAACTTCTCACGATCTTCGAGCGGTTCTTCAGCAGCGGCTTGCGGCGTGAGTATCGACGTGATCTGAATCGCTTTCAGTCCGGCCGTAATGCCCGCGTATCGTTCGCCGTCTTTTTCAGTTAGGCGCGTATCAGCCAGCCGAGCGGCTTCGCGACGCGTGTTGTGATCCGGCATCGGCACTTCAACCACCGCCACCTTCGGATTCGAGATCAACTTCGGCGCCAATTCAGCGAGGTTCTCGGAAACCAGCAACACGACGTTGTCGCCGCGCTCGATCTCCGGAAGCGACGACCAGCGATGCAGGGTCACGATCGCAGCGCGATCCGATTCGCTCTGAAAGTTCGGATCACCTGCCGGTGCGATCGCCTCGGCGTACTCCATGATCACCGCCGTCTTCGTAGATCCGATCAGCAGACGCTCCAACGCCGCGAACACACGCTCCTTTTCGGTCGCGAGCAGCAGGTCTTCCAATCCCGTGACGCCGCTTTCGCGTTTCGCGAAGCGCGTTCCAGTGGCGACGTTGTAGATGGCGATCGTGGCCTTCGACTCTTTCAGCAGGACGTCAGTCAGAAACTCGGTCAGCGCCATCAGCTTGCTGTTGCACAAAACCACGTCGTAAACGTTGCCGTGCAACACGAACATCGACGCCTCGCCACGCAGGTAACGAATCCGCAAATCTTCGGCCCACCCAGGAAGCACGCGCGCCTCGCTCATATCGACAGGTCCTTTAATCCTAACGGGTTTAAGAGCCGCTCAGTGTCGGCGGCCGTTTGTTTGATCGACTCGACTCCATCAAGCAGCTCGTCGAGCTGTCCGGTCAACTCCTGCGGCGACTGCATCGTCACAATCTGATCGGCAATCAACTGGAACGAGTTCTCGATGAGATCGAGCTGGCCGCGCGCCAGCATGAGGTAGTGACGAATCTCTTTCATCTTGTCGAAGCGTTTCAAGATGATCGCGAGGTTCTTGCGCGCGATCTCGGTTTCCGCGGGGCGTCCCTCGTCATTCTTGACGACGCTTTCCCAACGACGTCGATCGCGCTCCAGTTCACTCAGATCGATCGATTCGAGATAAGCCTCATAACGACTACACGTATTCGCCATCTCGATAAACGATTCGACGAGGCGGTCGGTCTTCGTAAGCTCAGTGCGCAACAGCTCGCCCGTGAACGACGGGTTCTGAGCTGCGAGTGAGTTGATCTCCTCTTGCCGCGCCAGCAGATCGATGACGCGGTTACGATCGCTCTCGTCGAGATGCTTCAGCCGCTCGGCACGCGCAGCCGCTTCCTTCGCGCGATCCTCGGCGTCGAACTCCGGATCCCAGATCCACTCCTGCAACTTCTTCGAGCCGGGTGCGTTCACGACCCACAGTATTTCGAGTCCGACCGTAATCACTGCCAGCAACGGATTCAGCGTGAGGGCCGACGCGGCAAGACCACCCGCCAGCAGCGTCAAGTTGTAGGGATTTGCAAATGCCTTCTTGAGATATGAGCGGCCCTCGTACGCCTTCTGACGAACGAAAGCCTGCGTCGCGGCAACAGTGTCGTTACGCAGCGGCGTGACGTTGACGGGCACGCCATCTTTCCGCATGGCGTTCGCCGGCTGCGGTGGTTTTGTCACACGTTTCTCGTTCACTATTTGGCGGGGGCGTAGATCAAATCAAGCAACTTCTTCTCGACCGCCCGAAACTCCGGCGCTGATTTTAGCGCAATGTCGCGCACGGGAAACGCGGGAACGTCCACCTGATGCAGAATTCTCGCCGGCCGGGACGAGAGAACGTAAATCGTGTCGGCCAGGTAGACGGCTTCCGACACGTCGTGAGTGACGAAGAGTATGGTGTTGTTTTCGGCCCGCGAGATGTCGAGCAGAAGGCTCTGCATGCCCCAGCGCGTTTGCGGATCGAGCGCGCCAAACGGCTCGTCCATCAGCACCACGCGCGGCTTGTTGACTAACGTTCGCGCAATCGCCACGCGCTGCTTCATGCCGCCTGAAAGATCCTTCGGATAGCGATCCGCGAAGTCAGCCAGGCCGACGGACTTCAAAATCGAATCGGACACTTTGCGCCGCTCCGACTTCCGCACGCCTTGCAGTTTCAAACCATACTCGACGTTCTCGCGCACGGTCAGCCAGCCAAACGACGTGTACGCCTGAAACACCATGCCGCGATCGCGTCCGACGTCCGTAACCAGCTTCCCGTCGACTAACACTTCGCCTTTGGTTGGCGGCAAAAGTCCGGCGACGGCTTTGAGAATCGTCGACTTTCCGCAACCAGATGGGCCAAGAAACACGACGACCTCACCCGAGTCGGCCTTGTCCATGATGTCGAACGAGACGTCACGCACGGCTTCGGTGCCGTTACCGTTGCGGTCGATATAGGTCACGCTCAGGTCGCTGACGCGAAGCTTCGGTGGCGCGCCGGTCTGCTCGGCTTGATATGTGACGTGCGGCTTCGGCGCCGTCGTGACGTCGACGGCGATGGTCCCGGGTTCACCAGACTGCGGCAGCGGAGTTGGCCTTTCGTTATTGCTCATGGTTCGCGTTTCAGGATGCTTCCCGCCAGCGGAACAGCACACTCGAGATGAGACGAATGAGAAAGTCGGTCAACAACCCGATGCCGCCAATCACGAGCAGACCGGCAAACGACCAGGACGCTTTGTGATGCGTGCGCGCCAGTTCAACCATGTAACCCAATCCATGTTCCGGGTTGACGGCCTCGGCGAGGATGACGTACGTCCAGGCGATCGCGTTCATTACGCGGAAGCTGTCGAATATCTCCGGCAGCGCCGCGGGAACAAGCACGGTCCTGATCACCTGAAACTTCGACGCGCCCAACGTCAGTGCAGTTTGGACCAGCTCCTCCGGCACCAGTCGAATCGAAGAAACGACCACCGGCAGCAGATAAACAAACACGCCGAGAAACAGAAACGCGATCTTCTGTTTCTCATAAATACCGAACCAGAGGATCAGCAATGGAATAAACGCGGAGATCGGCATGTAACGCAGCGGCGCCATGATGGGCTCGAACACACGATTGATCGGGTCGAACGCGCCCATCAAAACGCCGAGCGGCAACGCGATCGCCGCCGCGAGCAGAAACGCGACCGCGATCCTTCTCGTCGAGACAAGAATCGCGGTCCCGAGATCGTACTGAATGAAGAGTTGCAGCGTGCCGCGTATGACTTCCGTCGGCTTCGGCAGGAAATCCGGATCGACGAGGTTGCCGTAAGTCAAAACGCACCACGCGCCCAGCACAAGCACCGGCGCGACAAAGCCGAGCACGAATGCGGTACGTTTCCGCAACGGCGATCGGATGGAAAACAAATTAGACTTCTGCGACGCCATCAGTGTGTGTCTAACTCGTCGCCAAAATTACCTTGATGTCCGTGCGCCGGTTCTGTTGCCGTCCGGCCTCCGTAGTGTTCTCGGCGATCGGGTTGGCCGAGCCGCGTCCGATCGTCTGGAACCTCGTCGGCGGGATGTTCGGGAAATTCTTGACGATGTAATTCTTCACTGACTGCGCGCGACGTTCGGAAAGCGTCAGGTTGCCGGCGGCGGAACCAGTGCTGTCCGTGTTGCCTTCAATGCGCAGAACGGTGCTGCCAAACGAAGTCATCGTCTCACCCAGCTTGTCGAGCAGCAGATACGAACCGGGCATGATCTCGTCCGATCCGGGCGTGAACTGAATCTGGATCTGTTGATGCAGGATCGGAACGTCTCTCTCTGATGGCGCTTTCGCAACCACCGGCGCTTCCTCGACTCGCTGGCCCGGATAGCTGGCGGCAACCGCTTGCAGAAACCGCGTGTCTGCCCAGTCCTTCGCGTTGACAGCCTTGCTCACCAGCCCCTTCTTGCGCCAGATGACATACGCCGTATCGAACAGCGTGTCGTAATGCGCTTTCGCGCCGGTTAGACCATAAAACTGCGCGTTGTCGGCGTACGGCGTCAACTTTAACCCCGAGAGCATTCCCGAAACCGTATCGGTGTCGAGTTTCAAAGCACGTGCGACGATCTCGTACGAGGGGTTCGGGTTGTTCTTGATCATCTCGATGCCGTCGAGCCAGCCGCGCACGAAGTCGCGAATCGTTTCGGGCGCCTGATCGATCACTTCCTGACGCGCAACAAGCGTGTCGGCAATGATGTTCGTCGCCGCCTGGGTGGATACGAGGATGCGCGCTTCCGCGCCTCTCATCTCAACTGCGGCCGAAAGATCCGGCTCCCACGTGACTGCAGCGTCAACCTGTTTCGCTTTGAAAGCCGCGGCCGCCGCGGGTGCGTCGGTCGTGAAGACGATGTTCTTCTCGATGTCGGACCGTTCCTGCGGCGTCAGGCCTGATTGAGACAACAAGTAGAGCAGCAGGAAGTGCGACGGAGTGAACTGCGTACACGCAATCTTCTTCCCTTTCAGATCTTCGACTGACTTAATCGACGAGAGCGCCACGATGCCGTCGCCGCCGCGCGACCAGTCCTGCATGATGATCGACTTCGCTGCCTGGTTCTTCTCGGCGAGCATCGAAGCTTCGCGGGCCCAGTTGTCGATCGTGTTCCACATGATGTCGACCTGTCCGCTGCGAAATGCGGCAAACTTCGCGGCCGGATCTTCAAGCAGCACGAACTTCACGTCGATGCCGTATTTCGACTTGTACTGCGACCCGCCATTCGGATCCATGCCGTTGTTGAAGACGATGCCGGGCGCGTGACCGGCCCAGGTGTTGATGCCGACGACTAGCGGACGGTTCAACTTGCCCGTGCCGATCGAGGCAGTGCTGACGCCGGTTGATCCGACATTGCGCGCGGGATCGTCCGGTCCGCCCTTCAGCTTGTCGAAGTCGCCTTTGTCGTCTCCGCCGCCGGCGACCTTGTCACCGCCGGCCCACTGTTTGATCGCGTCGCCCTTGTAATGCCAGGTCGCAAAACCGATAACGGCTAACACCACGACTGCTATGAAAGCTTTTGCCAGGGGAGTCAGTCTCATAGGTCACCTCACTTTGAGATCTCAGATCTGAGATCTCAGATCGCAGAATTA
>DASURS010000161.1:0-7925 GCA_036279935.1 Pyrinomonadaceae bacterium | reverse complement strand
AAACGATGCAGGTGTCAAACGGAACGACGTGGCCCACCTTGTCGACGAGAATCTCGAGCGTGTGTTCGACGTTCAGCGACGTGCCGAACGTGCGCGCGATTTCGTAGAGGGCGTAGACCTCGCGATGCGCTTTCTTGATCTGATCGTACGCGATGAAGCAGCCGCGCTCGCGCGTCTGGATCATGTCGACGTCGCTTAACTGGATCGGAGGTTCGTTCGGGTTCGTCGCCGGTTGATGTTGCAGGCCGAGCGCCGCGATCTGTGCTTCGAACCGTGGCAGGTGTTTCAGAAACTGGTCGACGACGGTCGGATCGAAGTGGATGCCGGAGCCGCGCAACATCAACGCCGTTGCTTCGTCGAGTGTCATGCCGCGTCTGAACGGGCGATCTTCGCGAATCGAGTCGAAGCAATCGACGACGGCGATGATGCGAGCGGTGATCGGGATCTGCTCGCCGCGCAGGCGATCGGGATAACCGCGGCCGTCCCATTGTTCGTGGTGATGGCGGATGATGGGCAACACAGGGTACGGAAAATCGACGCGGCCGAGGATCTGCGCGCCCACGACCGTATGGATTTTCATCTTTTCAAACTCGGCGGGCGTGAGCGGGCCGGGTTTGTTCAGAATGTGCGGCGGCACGGCCAGCTTGCCGACGTCGTGCAGCAAAGCGCCCGCTTTGAGCGCGGCGATCTCGTTTGTTGATAGTCCGAACACTTCGCCCATGCCGGCGGCGTAGATCTGCACGCGGCGCACGTGGCAATGCGTTGTTTGATCTTTCGCGTCGATGGCGGTGGCGAGTGCTTCGGCAGTCGCGAGATGCAGGTTACCGAGTGCGTGGACTTCTTCGTTCTTCGCACGGAGACGGGCGTTGCCGTTGCGGTAGATCAAGTAGGTTGCGAGGATTGTGATCGGGACGAGGAAGAGAAACGGAAGTAGATGAGTGCCGTAGATGATTTCGAGTGCGAGTGGAACGAGGAGCAGTGTCCAGCAGATCCCGAGTTGGCTCGAGAGCCACCATTGCGAAAAGACTTCCCGCACAGACTCTCGCTCGACACCCGGTAATGAAGGGTTGGTCGAATCAGACCGAGTCGGGAAGTCCATTGGTTCTCCTGAACGCTTGTGCGCGATCTCACCCAGTTGGCGGCCGGAGGCGAAGCTGGGAGCAACTCAACTCCACCCCCGGTAAGTTTGGGCAAGCGTGGCGGCCGAAATTACGGCTGCCTTTGCTGGGTGAGATTTATCAAATTCAAACTTTGCGGCTACGGACTCCGTGCGGAGAGCCCGCGAAGCCATGTAGCTTCCACGCCGCACGGTGCCTCTTCTCAAGTGGTGTGCCGTTCAGATCCGCTAGGTTTTCCACGTAGTCCTACTGGAAGGCTTCACAGAATATTCCAATCTGACAGGTCAGAATGAGCGCATCGGTCAGGCTGGTTGAGAATCCGTGTTGACAACCTTTCCAGCCGAGTTGCAAAGTCGTGCGGATACATGAAAAGAGTCGAGACAAAAGCTCCCGCTGCGTACGAGCCGGTCGGGTATATCGAACTGCTCCGCAACAACCGCAGCTTCAGACAACTATGGCTCGGCCAGGTCGTCAGCCAGATGGGCGACTGGTTCGACACCATCGCGCTCTACACGATCATCCTCAACCTCACCGGCTCAGGCCGTGACATCGGACTACTCCTCGTCGCCCGCTTCGTCCCCAGCTTCTTGTTCGGCCCGCTCTCCGGCGTGATCGCCGACAGATTCAGCCGGCAGAAAATCATGATCGTCACCGACGCGCTGCGAGCCGTCGTCGTTCTCGGATTTCTATTCGTCCGCAGCGCGGATCAGTTATGGCTCATCTACGTCCTGACGGTCTTTCAACTCGCGCTCTCGACGTTTTTCGAACCCGCGAAAACAGCCGCCATCCCCTCGATCGTTTCAGACCGCGAACTCGTCCCGGCCAACGCGATTTCATCCGTGACCTGGTCCGTCATGCTGACTCTCGGCGCCGCCATCGGCGGTTTGATCACAGGCTGGTTCGGCACGGACGTCGCTTTCGTACTCGACGCCGCAACCTATCTCCTGTCGGCAGTCTTAATCGCCAGCATCCGCGTACCAAAACGCAAGAAACAGCGCCCACGCCAGAAGCTGTCGCTCGGCCGAGCCCTCGGAATAACGGAAACAATCGAAGGCATCAGGTACGTGAAAGATCGCCCAAACGTGCTCGCGCTGCTGCTCGTCAAACCGGCCTGGGGCCTCGGCGGCGGAATCCTGACACTGCTCGCGGTATTCGGCGAACGAGTGTTTCCGGTCGGCAACAGCCCCGCGACCGGCATCGGCGTACTCTTCGCGGCGCGCGGCATCGGCACGGCAGTCGGACCGATCGTCGCACGGCGCATGGCGGGCGAAGGACAACGACGCATGCAGGCGTCGATCGGAATCTCGTTTCTGATAGCGGGTCTCTTCTATATTTTGTTCGGCAGTTCGACGAGTTTCGTGTTCGCGCTGATCGTGCTGGGGATCGCCCACTGCGGCGGCAGCATCCTGTGGGTCTTTTCAACCGTCATACTGCAACGCGCGGTCGTCGACAACTTCCGCGGGCGCGTCTTCGCGGCGGAGTTGGCGTTCATGACGCTGACTATGGCAGCATCGAACTACACGACGGGCGAGTTGCTCGATCGCTTCAATATCTCGCCGCGACTGATCACCATCGGCATCGGTCTTTTCTTCGTCCTGCCGGGCGTGGCCTGGTTTGCGACCCAGCGCTGGTGGGACCGCGAACACGTTCAGCCAGTACGCGACAACACCGACGAGCGCACGGAGCTTCCCGCCGTTCATCATTCGGTTGAGTGAGAGTCGAGAATGAGAATCAAAGTCGGAGTCATGGGATCGGCCGCACCGGACAGCACTCGTCTCGACACCGGCCGGGTCGTGGTTGAAAAGGCGGAACGGCTGGCGCGCGCGATTGCCGCACGCGACGTCGTGCTCTTCACCGGCGCGACGACGGGACTCGTTTACGTCGTCGGCAAGACCGCGCATGACGCGGGCTGTTTTCACGTCGGCATCTCGCCCGGAAGCAACGTCGACGAACACGTCGAGCAGTACAAGTTGCCGCTGGATGCGTGCGACGCGCTTGTTTACACCGGTTTCGGACTGAAAGGCAGGAACGTGGTGCTGGTGCGATCGTGCGACGTCGTGCTTTTCGTCGCGGGCGCGATGGGCTCGCTGAACGAGTTTACGGTCGCGCACGACGAAGGGAAGATAATCGGGTGTTTGACGGGCACGGGCGGCGTTGCCGACGAGTCCGAATACCTGCTCCAGAAGTTCGGCAAACGCGTGTCCACGGCGCGCGTGTTTCAGAATGAAGATCCGGAAAAACTGCTCGACGATTGCATCGGTGCTATTCGCGTAACATGATTCTCGCCCACTACATAACTGAGCCACTCGACGATCGCGTTTGGAAAAAGTGTCAGCCGGTCAGGATCGAACACTACTGTTCCGGCGAACCGGCGATCGCATCGCGTCATGCCGAAGTGCGGATCTGCTGGTCGGACAAAGCACTGCACGTGCGTTATGACTGCGAGCAGCACGAGCCGCTGGTCGTCTCGCCGGACCCGCGAACGGACGTCAAGACGCTGGGACTCTGGGACCGCGACGTCTGCGAGATCTATCTCGCGCCGGACGCCGATCACAGGGAACGATATTTCGAATTCGAGGCGGCGCCGACCGGCGAATGGGTGGACCTCGGAATCGTCATCACACCGTCAGGACGTAAGACAGACTGGGGTTATCGCTCCGGCATGACCACGAGTTCGGAGCTCCGTCCGGGGCAATTGATCGTTTACATCAATATTCCGTGGAGTGAGTCGATTCCTAAACCGGAAAAGGGAGACGTGTGGGCAGTGAACATGTTTCGCTGCGTTGGGCCAGAAGCGCCTGAGCGTTACCTGGCGTGGCGGCCGACGAGAACGCCGGAACCGAACTACCACGTTCCGGAGGCTTTTGGGAGGCTGCGGTTCGAGTGACGAAGTGTTCCCGCAAAGGCGCAAAGACGCAAAGGAAGAGTAAGCATAGAGCAGTCACCTGCGCACATCACTCCTTGGTTTTTCCTTTGCGCCTTTGCGCCTTTGCGGGAACCTGATTTCAATTCATCGGTTGCCCCTTGAGCAGTTTTGCAACGTAGGAGTTGTAACTGGCGCGGTCCTGGTCCGACATCTCCGAGATGCGGGCGCCGATGACGTAACCACTCTCGTCGCCGCTCTCTTCCAGGCTCTCGTATCTCACAGTCACCACTTTCATCTCGACTGGACCAGTCGGCAGATCGAGCTTCACGAACAGCTTGCGATCGGCGCCGGCGAGGTAGTGTTCGCCGATGCGTATGGCGGGGACGACGAGCGCGACGCCCGTGCTGCTGACGTCGAGTGTGTGGCCGTTGAGGGTCGGCAGGCGGCGTGAGCCGTTCGAGCTAACTCGGGGATCTGAAAGGCTTATGGTGAACGTGAGACGTACGCGCACACGTCTGTGGTGTCGCCGGTTGCCAATGAAGCGGCGTAGACTCGACACGATTCTGCGTGGCAGTTCCGACATTTTGTGAAACCACTGAGTACTCGGACCAGTTGAGGTGGGGCATAGCCGAGGAGGCGAGTCGGGGGAAAAATGTCGCCTCGGCGATTCTAGGAAACCTGTGCGTTTTGACGCAACACTTTTTACTTAGTGGAAACCACGGGCTTAAATTAATTGCGCTTCACGACCAACGGTTTGCCGCCCGCGTCGCCGCTCTTCGCACCCGCCGCATCGAGATAGAACGAAAGCCGCCCCGTTCGACCGTACTGCGCCGGTTCGGCCGTCGCATACCACGACTTCCCATCCGGCGCCTTGAACACCTGAAACTTATAACCCGTACTCTCGACGCCTTCGATGTCCTTCGGAACTAACCCACCAGCGATCAGCTCCGCCAAATTGCCGAACAATCCGTTGTGACCCTGCGAATAGACCACCTGCGCCAGCGAGATCCGCGTCATCATTTCCTGGACGTCGTTGTGGTGAGCGGTGATGCGGGCCTCGAAAAAGAACTTCTTCCCTGCCTTCTTCACCATCTCGAGACTGTCTTTGTCCCCAACCACCCACGCATTGTCGATTTTCATCAGCGTGACGGGCTCGATCTTTTCCTTGCCGTCAGCATCCAGAACTTTGACAAAGACACTCGCCGAGTCACCGCTAATCTGCTCCCCGCTGACGTCGATGTTCTGCGGCAGCTTCTCGGCGACCGCCACGGCCATCTTGTCGAAATCGGGCCGCAAGTCTTCAAACTCCTGCGCCGTCAGTCCGTCAAGGGCCGGGCGGTAGATCGACATCTCCAACGCCTCCCGGTACTTCTTCTCGCGCATCATCCGGTAAAACTCGCGCGTCGTTTCGGTGGGCGTGCGCTGCTGAGTTTGCGCAAACGCGAGCGCGAATGCGTTCGCGGTAATCAGCAGCGCCAACAAAAGTAACACTGTTCTAATTCGCATTTATACGCGGTTGCGTCGCGGCGCCAGAATCACCTCACGCCCGACGAGGTAAAGAATGACCACCAGCACCAGGAACGGCAACAACGAAAGCAGGTCCGCCCACGGGCCGTTGAAGAACGGATTGTGGCTCTTGGCCCAGTGCTCGACCTGGTCGCTCCGGTCTTTCCAGAGCCCGGCGAAGAACGCGATGAACACCGCCGCCAGCGCGCCGCCGGCGATGTACCCCGAAGCCATCAGCACGCCCGGACTCTTGTCCGTCTCAGCCACAAACTGTTCTTCCGTGAGCTTCTTGTTCGCGAACTTGCGCCGCAGGTACTTGTCGACCAGCCAGCGAACCATGCCGCCAATGAAGATCGGGCTCGACGACGAGAGCGGCAGATAAACGCCGACCGCAAACGCCAGCGACGGAATTCCCGACATCTCCAGGACGATGGCAATCATCACGCCGAGCAGCACGAGGCCCCACGGCAGTTGCTGGTTGAGAATGCCCTTGATGATGTACGACATCAGCGTCGCCTTCGGCGCGTCGTACTTCGTCACGGAAGAACCATCAGGCGTCACCCGGTGAGTGCCGTTGATGCCCGGATCGACGTAGTACACCGGCACGCCCTGCGCGTCGACGAGGTACTTCCCTGGAGGGCCGTTTTTCTCCTCGATCTTATGCCAGGTTGCATAACTGTTGTTGTCCGGCACGACGAGCCCGCCTTTGACTTTCTCCGGTGGCCCAAGCTTGGACGTGTCGGCGCGCAGCGTCGCCGGGAAATTGCGCTCCACGTGCTGAACGATGCGGCCCGTATCGTCGACGAGGTATTCGCCGGGTTCGAGTCCGGCAACGGCGTTGGCGCCGGCTTCGTTCTTGAGCAGACGGTAGTTGCCGCCACCGGCCGGTTTGGCAGTTTCATTGAACTGCGGCAGCGTAGGAAGAACCGCAGCATCCACCTGATGCTTGCCTTCGACGGCCCTGAAAGTCGTTTGCGGCACGTACACCGTGCTCTCGGCGTTCAACCGCAGCAGGATCGGACCGAGGATCAACGCCGACGCCAGCGCGCCGATGAGAATCGCTATCTGCTGATACTTCGGCGTCGCGCCGACGAGAAATCCCGTCTTCAGGTCCTGCGATGTCGTGCCGCCGTTTGAAGCGGCGATACAGACGATACCGCCGATCGAGAGCGCCGTGACGTAGTAGGTCGGTCCCGTCCAACGGACGATCAGGAAGATCAAACACGTCAACAGCAGCGTCGCGACCGTCATGCCCGAAATCGGGTTCGAAGACGAACCGATCTCGCCGGTCAGCCGCGATGAAACAGTCACGAACAGGAAGCCGAACGCGATGATCAGTATCGCGCCGAGCAGATTGAACTGAAGGTGAAGCTGCGGGAGGATCATGATCATCGCGATCAGCGCCAGTGTGCCGCCTACGACGATCTTCATCGACAGATCCTGATCCGTGCGCGGCAAGTTTGACGCCGCCGACTGCCCACCACGCAGATCGCTGAGCCCGCCTTTCAATCCATGCCAGATCGTCGGCAACGAACGGAAGAGGCTGATGATTCCGCCGGCGGCGACTGCGCCCGCGCCGATGTAAAGCACGTAAGCGCCGCGAATGGCGTCAGGATCCATTTCGCTGATCGGCACCGTTCCCGGCGGCAACGCCGTCGTCATGCCTTCGCCGAAGAACTTGATCGCCGGAATCAAAACGAGGTAAGCAAGCACGCCGCCCGCGCACATGATCGACGCGATGCGCGGACCGATGATGTAACCCACGCCCAGCAGCGCCGGCGAAATCTCCGCCGCCAGCGAACCGGCCTTGAACGGCGCGCCAAACACTTTGCTCGGCACGTCTTTCCAGCCTTTTAACGCCGCCATCGCGACCTGGTAGACGAGCCCGATGCCGAAACCGGTGAAGATCGTCTTCGCGCCCGACGTCGCATGGTCTGCTTCTGACGCGCGAGTTTTGTAAACAGGATCGGCCGCCGCGCGAGACTCAGCCGAGGCGCCGGCCTTCAAAACCTCCGCGCACGCGGTGCCTTCGGGATATTTCAGAAGGCCGTGCTGCTGCACGATGAGCGCGCGCCGGAGTGGGATCATCATCAGGATGCCGAGCAGTCCGCCCATCACGGCGACCAGCATCACGCGCGTGAATTCGAGGTCAAACCCGAGAATCATGATCGCCGGCATCGTCACGCCGACGCCGAAAGCGATCGACTCGCCGGCGGAACCGGCCGTCTGCACGATATTGTTTTCGAGAATCGTGGCCTCTCGGACGCCGATCTTACCGAGCAGGCGGAAGAGACTTATGGAGATCACGGCGACGGGGATGGACGCGCTGACCGTCAGTCCGACCTTCAAAACGAGCCACAGCGACGACGCGCCGAAAACCATGCCCAAGAGCGTGCCGACGACGAGCGGCAGCACAGTCAGCTCGCGGACCGTCA
>DASURS010000160.1:0-6209 GCA_036279935.1 Pyrinomonadaceae bacterium | reverse complement strand
TTCTCCGCAAGCTTCAGGAAGTGATCGATCGCATCGTCGCTGACTGCCCCGCGATCCGTTTCCGCGAGCACCGTCGTCATGACTTCCGGAATCGCACCGGCGGCGACGAGCGGTTGAGCTGACGCCGGCGTTGCGACAGTTACCAGTCCCGCTCCCGAACGCATCGCAGCGCTACCACACAACGCCGCCGCGCCGGAATACCCGCGCGATCCGGCCGCAATCAAAACGTTGCCATGCGTGTTTTTGTAAGAGCCGCGAGCGTAGCGCGTGCTGACGAGCCACTGTTGCACGTCTTCAGCTTCGATGAGAAACATCCACGGCTGCATCTCGTCAATCAACGACGGCGGCGATCCGATCGGCGCGACGATCAGCTCACCACCGCAGTCAGACGCGGGCGGAAGCACGTTCGCAGGTTTCGGAGCAGTGAAGGTAACGGTGACGTCCGCTTTCACGGCGGGACCAATGGGATCCGCCAGATCCGCGTTGAGACCGGACGGAATATCGACTGACAAAATCAGCGGCCGATCGTCAACGCGCTCGCGATGCAGCCGCGCAATGTGTTCGATGACGGCGACATAGACGCCGTCGAGCGGGCGCGTCAAACCCGTTCCGAAGAGCGCGTCCACAACCACGTCAAACCCGGTCGCTGACTTTCCGACGAATTCCTCCCATTCGGAAACACCGTCACACTCGATTAGCGTCAGCCGTTCCCGAACCTCACGCAGCCGGTCGAAGTTCGTGCGGGCGTCGCCGCGCGTCTCGTCTACCTTTCCAAACAACACGACGACGCACTCAGTGCCATCGTCGACCAGCAGCCGCGCCAGCCCTGCGCCGTCGCCGCCGTTGTTACCTTTGCCGCAAAGCACGAGTGCCCGCGTGCCGGCGAGAGCCCACATCAGGCGGGCGCGGATCGTCTCCAGGCAAGCCGTACTGGCCGCTTCCATTAAATCAATTGAAGGGGTGTTATGCCGCTCCGTGGTGAGACGGTCGATCTCCCGCATCTGGCCGGCGAAGACTATTGGCTGCACGCGGCGATAATACCAGACGATGAAACAGACAGATGAGCGGCCGGGGAACCCCCGCCGCGCCTGCCTGCCGCTGCACCATCTTCCGTTTTTCCAGGATACTTAACTTAAATATCCAATGCTCCGGCGTCTCCAGAGAATTTACAAAAAAAGATTCTGGAACAGGTGGATGCCTGTTCCAGAATCCTCTTGTCTCGTGACTGGGAGGTTTAAATGGTTATAGCCGCTCGCACATTCGAGTGGGAAACTGCCTGGCCCTGGTCGCTTGCCGGGGCGAGCCCGGCGCCGATCAGGTACATGAGCGTCTCGCAAACTTCGCGTGAGCCCGTTCCCACCACTTGTCCTTTTTCATCCTGCAGCACATAGATCCGGCCACTCCCGTCTAGTGGAAGAATCATTGGCTTGGTGTACATGCGTTTGTCTCCTGGTCAGGGGGTTTCCAGTGCGGCCACAGCGTTGTTAGTTCTGCTGGCGATTCTTCAACTTGCGGCGAACGACGCCTGCGGCGCCGGCGAGGCCGGTACCCAACAGGAACAGACTTGCCGGCTCAGGAACTTCATTAGCAAATCCGCCCATTCGCCATTGGTTGATTTCGGAGAAGGTCGTGCCGTTCAGACCCTGGATGGTCACGCTGTTGATAACGGCGCCATCTCCGGCGACTATGCCGAAAAAGTTCTGGCCGTTGGTATCAACCGTGAACACCTGATTGAAGACTTGTCCGCCGGCGAGCGTGTAGTTGACCGTGAACTGCACCTGTGTCGGTGGCGGTAAACCGTTGGTGACGTCGATGTTCAGGATCAGTTTGGTGAACGTCGCGTTGTTTTCCAACTGGACCGTGACGTTGCTGAGAGGGATGTTTCCGGTGCCGCCGACGAGCACAGCCTGGCCACCGCTGACGCCGAGATTGCCGGAGCCGGAAGCGGACGTGAAATCGACGATGAAACCGGCGCCTGAGCCATTGAAGTCGCCCTGTACGAGCAGACCTGAATGAACCAGGGCTCCGTTGTTAAAAAGAACGTTATCTGTACCTTGGTTGCCGGGGTTACCTGTCGTAATCGTGATTGGGTCGGCCCATGCTGTCGATGAGGCCACCACCATAACCACAAACGCCGCGACCGAGACAATAAGGCGCTGCAGATTAAAAATCTGGGGCATCTTGAACTCCTAACGGGTTGTTCTGTTTCTTTAAATCAATGAAGATATACACTGAATCAACCGGGAGTTCCAGCGGCCATGGCCCATTTTTACCCACTCCGGGAAAGAATCTTGACGAAACGGCCCAGGACCATCCGGGCAGGCGGCAGGGCGAAGAAATAGCCGATGGCGAAATAGACGCTGCCATAGAGTCCTAAAACGACGATTGCCAGCGGAATCGGATGCCAGCCGCCGATTACGAGCTTGACGGCCCACGCCAGTGCGGCGCCGATTAGCGCGCCGAGCCACAGTTTTGCGGTGTAGGAGACCGGCAGTCCGGTGGTCCCGATTCGCCGGTTGAGGCTCCGGCGGAGCAAAAGGTATTCGATCCAACCCGCTGTTCCGGAAGCCACTGTCAGCCCGGCCGCGCCCAGACGGGGATCGACGTGGAGCAGGCGCGGCAGATGTAACGAGCAGAAGTAACCCAGCCCGGCGCCAAACGCCACGCGTAGGATCGCGTAACGCAACGGCGTGCGCGTGTCGCGGAGCGCGTAGTAAGTCGACGAGTAAAGCCGGCCCAACGTCGACGCCAGCAGTCCGACCGCCGATCCGGCTAGTATGGTCCAGACGTAGACCGAATCGGCCCGGGTGAACTTTCCCGTCTGGTAAAGCACGGCAGCGATCACGTCGCCCAGCGCCAGGAAGGCCACCGCGGACGGCACGATAAAGAAACTGATGCGCTTCAGTCCGTCGTCCAGCCGGTGCCGCAGCGTTTCGGCGACGACGCTTTCCGTTCCCATTGCTTTCGACATCGCCGGCAACTCAGCCGCCGAAACCGACATGCCGAACAAGCTGACCGGCAACGTGTACAAACTCTGCGCGTAATTCAGTGCGACGACCGCGCCCTGGCCGAGAAAGCTCGCCAGAAACGCGTCGACGAACGCGCTGATCTGCACCACGCCTCGACTCATGAACACTGGAAAGAAACTGTGCAGCACTTGCCTGACGTGCGCGTTGGCGATGGTGAGCTCGGGACGAAAGCGATCGAGTAAACGCAGCACGGTCGGAAGCTGTACGCCAAACTGAAGCGCGCTGCCGAAAACCGATCCCCACGCCGTGTACGCGGCGAGTGTATTCAGATCGACGCGGTTGCCGAAGTAGATGAGCGCCGCGATGATCGCAGCATTCCAGGCGACGGGCGCGGTGTAGGAAATGAAGAAACGGTGATGACTGTTCAGGACGCCCAGGCACCACGCGGAAAGCACGAGCAGCCCCGCGCCCGGGAAGAAGATCCTGACGAGTGTGATCGCGAGCTCACGTCGCTCAGCCTCGAAACCGGCCGCGATCGCCGTCACGATGTAAGGCGTTGCGAGCACGCCAATCAGGACGATCACTGCCGTGACCAGCGCCAGTATGCCGAAAACTGCGTTCGCAACGCGTCCTGCTTCCTCTTCGTCATCGTGGGCCAACAGCTTGGCATAAACGGGAATGAACGACGCCGACAACGCTCCTTCGCCGAAGACGTTTTGCAGGAAGTTCGGGATGCGAAACGCTGCGCTGAACGCGTCGCCTTCGCCTGAGCGTCCGAAGTAGTGCGCGAAGATGCGTTGCCGGATCAGACCGACGATGCGGCTGATTAAGATGCCGGCGCCGACGAAGAACGCTGACCGGCCGGTGCTCGGATGCGCTGCTTTTGCCTTGAGAGCCGGCTCCGGAACTGCGGCGCCGACTTGTTCGACAGTTTCCCCGGCGATGTCGCCGGACGATTCATCAGTGGTGATTTCGGGGTCGCGGGTCAGAGGGAGTATTCCTTCAACTTGTTCAGGAGTGTTTTATAACTAACGCCGAGATCTTCGGCGGTCTTGCTCTTGTTGCCAAGATTCGCTTCGAGCACGCGCGCGATCTTGCGCCGTTCGACGAGCCGCAACACGCGGTGGGCCACGTCGGACAGTGTTCCCGAGAGATCGAGTTCGCGCAAAGAGTCAGACTCGGCCGCGCGCGATGCTCCGAGACCGAGATCGTGCGGTTCGAGCGTCATCGTGTCTGAGAGGATGCAGGCGCGCTCGATTGCGTTCTCGAGCTCGCGGACGTTTCCTGGCCAATGATGTTGACGTAGCGCGGCGATGGCGTCCGCAGTCAGTTGCGCTTCACGCCCGCGCAACTCTCTTCCGATCTCGGAAGCGAAGTGCCGCGCCAATAGAAGAACGTCATCGCCGCGTTCTCTCAGCGGCGGGATCTCGACCGGAAACACGGCGAGGCGGAAGAAAAGATCGCCACGAAACTCGCCGTTCTCAACCGCTGCTTTCAAATCCTTGTTCGTCGCGGCAACGACGCGCACGTCAACGGCCACCGGCGCACGCCCGCCGATGCGATCGACGACTTTCTCTTCAATCGCGCGCAGCAGTTTCCCCTGGACCGCCAATGGCAACTCGCCGATCTCGTCCAGAAAAACAGTTCCGCCGGCGGCCAGTTCAAATTTGCCTTGCCGGCGATCGCCGGCGCCTGTGAACGCGCCGCGCTCGTGTCCGAACAGTTCGTTCTCGATCAGCGTTTCGGGAATGGCGGCGCAGTTGATGGCGACGAAGGGCTTGTCGCGCCGCGAAGAAAGATGATGGACCGCGCGCGCGAACAACTCCTTGCCGGTGCCTGATTCGCCGAGCAGCAGGACCGTCGCTTCCGTTTGCGCGACGCGTTGTGTTTCGCCGACCGCGCGCTTCAGTGAGTCCGATTCGCCGATGATCCGCGGAAACCCGTACCGTCGCGACCACTCTTCGCGCAAGAGGACGTTCTCGGTTCGCAGTCGCGCCTGTTCGAGCGCGCGCTCGACAAGCAGCAATAGGTGGTTCGAGTCGACAGGCTTTTGTAGAAAATCGTGCGCGCCGTCTTTCATCGCCTGCACCGCTTCGTCGATGGAGCCGAAAGCGGTCATGACGATGACGGGCACGTCGGGATCGGCGGTCTTGGCTGAGCGCAGGACGTCCAAACCCGAGCCGTTGGGCATACGGAGATCGGTAAGTATGAGTCGATGACGAGCGTTGGAGATTTCGTTTAGTGCGGAACGGGCATCGCTGGCTTCGCTGACACTGTAACCGGCATTCTCGAGCGTCAATCGCAGGACGCGGCGCAGGCTGTCTTTGTCTTCGACAAGTAGGATGTCAGCCATCCGTGAAAGCATAACACGGATGAAAGAGACGCGAGCGGGCGCGCGGTGAATTAATCGTTGACAGACCACTGTGGGCCGCATAGGATGCGTGGCGCTCAGACCTCGCTGAGACGTCTCCCCCACGAACCGACACTCAGCATTCATCAGGAGTTCGCGTCATGTTCATCCGCAGAGCCCTCAACGGCTGGCTTGTGTCTTCCGTGTTGTTGGTTGTCCTCGTCGGTTGTCTCGCCGTCCTAGCTGCGCGGCGAAACGTAAGCGATATTCAGTTGCCACAGCAGCGCGATTCGTCGACTGCTGTGCCGCGGTCAAGGTCAGGTTTCCGTAACCTCACACTCCAACCAGAGGCTGGCAAATTGAGCAAGCGACTGGGCCAAAGATTTATTGGCTCCGGCTCAGACGTGTCGGTGCTGATCGGCGAGATCGCGACGGGCGAAACGCGAATGCCGTTGCGTGTGGTGCGAACACAGGACAAGCGCGGAGAATCCGTGGAAATCAGTGGCAACGGCAGGGCGCTGCTCTGGAGTGCCGCGGAGGGACTGAAGGGTGACACGGCGCTGACGCAGTTCGATCGTGCGTTGGTTGAACGACTCGTATTTGATAGTGCGGATGCTTTCGTGCTGAGCCAACTGCGTGGCGCTGGTTATCAAGTCATCGGCAAGAACGTGCGCGCGGATCTCGGTGGCGCTGACAATTACGATGGGCCTTTATGGACGGTTGTGCGCGTAAGTTACGAAGGCGTTGAGGGTGAAGCGAAACCAGCGAGTGTGGCGCGCGTGTTCTACATCAATTCGCGAACAGGGTTAGTCGACAAGGTAATTTCAGAAATAGGTGGTGAAGAGATTGAGGCGACGCTGGATGGTTGGCTGACTGAGGCGGGAGAGACT
>DASURS010000159.1:0-6977 GCA_036279935.1 Pyrinomonadaceae bacterium | reverse complement strand
CGTGGACCCGAACGGCGCGGAGCCGCAGGCGACCTTCGACGAGCTCCGCCAGCAGCTCCCGGGCACCTCGGACCTGCGCGCCTTCTCGGCGTCGCAGCAGGTGGCGATCTCGAAGCTCGCCCTCGAGTTCTGCGACGCGATGGTGGAGTCGCCTGCGCTGCTCACGCCGCCGTACTGGATCAACATGGGCGCCGGGGCGATAACGACACTGGCGGGAGCGCGGCTGATCATCGCGGGGCCGAGTTGGAGTTTACTCGCCGATCTGTCGCCGTTCCTCAAGGGGTTCACGCTGTTCTTCTGGGCCGCAGGCACGTGGTGGATTCCGCTACTGTTGATACTTGGTTTCTGGCGTCACGTGTACAAGCGGTTCCCGCTCCGGTACGACCCGCAGTATTGGGGAATGGTATTTCCGCTCGGAATGTACACCGTTTGCACGTTTCAATTAGCGAAGGCCATCGACTTCCCGGCGCTGCTCATCATTCCGAGAGGCTTCATTTACCTCGCGCTCATCGGCTGGCTAATGGCGTTCGCCGGCTTGATTCACACTTTACTATTCAAGCCACGAACGGCGTGAGTTAGTATCTTCACTCACGTGAGCCGTACGTCCCCGTACAATTTAGAATCGCGCACCGGCGCAGTCTCGGGAATCGGACTGGCGACTGCGCAGGGCGGCGTGGCGGAGATACTCGAATCGCGCACGCGTCATGAGGTAAGTGAGTTGCCGTGGACGCCGCGGCGCTGGAACGTTTCGCGTTTGTGTTATCCGGCAGTGGGAATTGCTCGTGATCTGACGGGTGTCGAACGTTGGCAGGCACTCGCGAAGAGAGCGCTTGCTGACTTAAACGACAACACGATCTCGAGCAACACGCCGCTGCTGGTCGCGTCGTGCAACGGGAGCGCTGCCGGTTTCACGACTACAACATGGGAACGGGCGTTCGACACAAGCGCGTTGCTGAAAGAAACACCGTGGGCCAACGGGCGTCTGCCGGTTTTCAGTTCTTCCTGCGCTTCGGGGCTTCACGCGCTGTATGCCGCAAAGCAACTCCTGGCTGCCGGCGCGGTTGATGAAGTGCTCGTACTCGCAGTCGACATTCTCTCTCAATCCAATCACGACAACTTCGAGGGTTTGCGAGTGCTTGCTGAAAAGCCAGCTCAGCCGTGGCAGCCGGCGAGCACGGGTTTCATTCTCGGCGAGGCGGCCGTCGTCGTGCGACTAACCAAGGACGATGAATTCGCAATCGTGCTGCAAAGCGATCTCGAAGACCACGATGGATTATCAGGCGTGCTCGAATCGATCTCGCCTCGAAATGTGTCGCTGATTCTAGGGCAGGGAACCGGGCCGTATCAGAATGACGCCGCCGAGCTCGCCGCGTTTTCCACCTTCGTCGGCAAAGACGCGCCGGTCGAAACGCCATTAACTCAGTTCGGACACACACTCGGCGCTTCCGGTTTACTGTCAGTCGCGTTAGGTGCGCTTAAGCAGGCGGCGGGAAACGTTTTGGTAACCTGTCGCGCACTCAACGGCGCCTGTGCTGCGACTCTCGTCGGTTCGCCCGCAAAGGCGCAAAGGCGCAAAGACGATTGGAAACGGACGACAACAGCCGGTCCTTTAATGAACCCGATACTCAGACGTCTCGCGGCCGAAGCTCTCGATCACAGACCTTCTACTCCACCCGACGTCTTAATCCTGCGTTTGGAGCGTCCGCTCGCGCCGCCGCCCGCGGCCATCATCGGCGAGCGACTGTTGCCCAGCGCCGTGCTCGAAATCACGCCGGGCTTCGCGTCACAGCTCGTCGCGCGGTGTTGGGGATTCACCGGCCCGGCACTCTGTCTCGTTGGCGAGGTCGGCGAAGTCGGCCATTTGGACAGTGACGTCTATGGACTGAAAAATGCTTTCCGCGAATCAGGCTTGAACGTGTTTCAGTTGAATCTGCGAGGGAGTGGTGACAATCGTGCAATCGAATGGAACGCATGAACCGGACGACGCCCGTTTGATGTCGGGCCTCCGCGTGCTGGTAACCGGCGGATCGGGCGGCATCGGTCAGGGCATCTGCGCCGTCGCCGCACGCGAAGGCGCCGACGTCGCTTTCACGTGGCATGGCAACAAGTCCGGCGCCGACGCCACCGAAAAACTTGTGCGCGACTTCGGACGCAAGTGCCTCGCAATCCAGGCCGACCTGCGCAACGCGGACGAAGCGAACAACGTCGTCCATGCCGTCGAAGAATCGTGGGGCGCGATCGACACGCTCGTCAACAACGCCGCGTTCAGCGAAGCCGTTCCCTTCATCCTGATCGACGACAAAGACTTCGCCGACATCATGGAGTTGAACCTGTTCGCCGCGTTTCGCATGTGCCGCGCCGCCGTCCGCGGAATGATCCGCCAGAAATACGGGCGAATCGTGAACATCAGTTCCATCACCGGCTCGCGTTCAATCGCAGGGCCCGTCCATTACGCCGCCAGCAAAGGCGCGCTCGAAGGATTGACGCGCAGCCTCGCGCACGAGGTCGGTCCGTACGGCGTCCTTGTCAACGCGATCGCTGCCGGCATATTCGAAGGCGGCCTGCGTTCCACCATTCCCGAGCATCATCAGAAGCGTTATCTCGACGCCTGTGCGCTCTCGCGTTTCGGCACGCCGCAGGAATGTGGCGAGGCCGTCGCATGGCTCGGCTCGCGTCGCAACACTTATCTCAACGGCACGGTTATATTTCTTGACGGCGGCACACTCGCCTAAATAGAATCCGCGAATCCTCGACCTGGCGCTGACGCTTCCAAAGGAGTGTAAAAGTGATCCAACTCGACACGCTCTTCGCCGGTCCTCCTCCAAAGAAGGACCGAGACGCCGCGTTCTTGTCATATACGCGTTCGATCTGCCCGACGTGCAGGAAACTGATCGACGCCCATATCGTGCTGCGCGACGACAAAGTGTGGATGCAGAAGAAGTGCCCGCGCGACGGTTTCTTCGAAGTCGAGGTGTCGAGTGATGCCGAGTACTACACGAAGTCGCTCTCCTACACGAAACCCGGAACCATCCCGTATCGCTTCGCGACAAAAGTCGAGCACGGCTGTCCGGAAGATTGCGGACTCTGCGAAGACCACCTGCAACACACCTGCTCGCCGATCCTCGAGATCAACGACGTCTGCGATCTGACGTGTCCCGTCTGCATCGTCCGCAACCAGCAGCGCTACTCGATGAGCTTTGAAGAGTTCAAAAGCGCTGTCGACTTGCTGGTCGCCGCTGAAGGCGAGCTGCCGATCATGTTGCTTTCCGGTGGCGAGCCGACGCTGCACCCGCAGTTCTTCGAGTTTTGCGACTACGTGTTGCGCGGCCCGCACGAAGGCAAGATCAAACGTCTGTTGATCTCCACTCACGGGCGAAAGATCGCGCAGAGTCGCGCGTTTGCCGAGAAGTTCAAAGCAGGCGGAATGTACGCGTCGCTCCAGTTCGACACGTTGCGCGCCGGCGTCTATCCGAAAACGCGCGGCGTCGAACTGATCGACATGAAGATGCAGTGCATCGACGTGATCAAGGAGCTCGACATTCCGACCGTGATCGTTCCGACGGTGTCGAAAGGCGACAACAGCGACGAGCTCGGTGCGCTCGTCGAGTTTGGCCTCGAGCTCGAACAGTGTTCCAGCATCGTCATTCAACCGATGGCCCACACCGGCGACGGCGGCGACGGTTATCACGCGAACCCCGCCGGACATCGACTGACGATGCCCGAAGTTCACCAGCTAATCGAACAACAGATCGGCTGGTTCAAGCGCGGGTACTTTCATCCGGTGCCGTGTTCGCATCCGAGTTGTTACACCGCCACGTACCTGTTTCGCATGGACGACGGCAAGTACAAACCACTGCCGGAGTTTGTGAACATCCGCCAGTATCTCGACGCGATGCAGAACCGCGCGATCATCCGCTCCGACAATCAGCTCGAAAAGATGATCCTCGACTCGATCACAAACCTCTGGTCGGCAACGAAAGTCGGCGAAGACTCGGAGCTGATCCTCGGGTCGTTGAAATCCTTTCTCAAAGATACTTTCAATTCGCGAAACCCGTTGTCCGCCGCCGATATCGAGCGACGCACCGAAGCCCGCAGCAAGGCGTTGTTCATTCACAACTTCATGGATCCGTGGGACCTCGACGTCGCGCGGCTGAAGAAGTGCTGCACGCATTACGTGATGCCTGACGGACGGCTGATGCCCGGCTGTTCGTACAACAACCTGTATCGTCACAAAGACGATCGTTTCTTCCCCGACGCCGAGCCGGTCACGCCGGCGCCAGTCAGAATTGAAAACGGACCGGCACTGGTCCAGATCACCGGGAGAGTCAATCAATAGTGGGTGTCATGGAATAGAGCCTCCCGCAAAGGCGCAAAGCCGCAAAGAAAACGCCTGTTCGTTGTCTTCTCTTGGCGACTTTGCGCCTTTGCGGGAGAGTATGCTGAAACTGAATCACTACCGGGAGAGTCAATCAATAGCAACGCCGGAGACAATCGACGAGCTGCGCGAATTGATCGTTCGCGCCGCGCCTGATGAAGTTGCGGCCCTGCCCGTGCGCAGTTGTTCCGAAGACGAGCCGTTGGACGCGATCATCCCGTTCTCGTCGTTGATACTGCTGGGCGTCGTGGTGGCGGTCGAGGATCGTTACGGCATTCGCATCACGCGCGATCAACTGGCGAATGCCTGCGCCAGTGGCACTAACCTCCGTCGCCTTGCGGTCATGATCGACGACCTTCGCACCAGCTCATGAAGATCGACATCATCCATCCGGCGCACTATCGCGACGATGGCACGCTCGTCCAGTCGAAGAACTGGATCGACCGTCTCGGCGCGTACCTGCCTCATCTTGGTCCGCCGTTGATGGCCGCGTTGACGCCTGACAGGCACGAAGTGCGCCTGGTCGAGGAGTATCTCGAAGATATCGACTTCGAGAGTGACGCAGACGTCGTGGCGCTGTCGGGCCAGATCATGCAGTTTCAGCGCTGCGTCGATATCGCCGCGAAGTTTCGCGCCGCGGGAAAGAAGGTCGTGCTCGGCGGTTACCTGCCTTCGATGCTGCCGGACAGAGTTGAAGGTATGTTCGACGCCATCGTGATCGGCGAAGGCGACGAGCTCTGGCCGCAAATCCTCGACGACATCGAGCAGAACAAACTGCAGCCGCGTTATCGGTCCGCGCGCCCGCCGGACATCAACAATCTGCCCGTTCCTCGTTACGACCTCATCAAGAAAGATCGCGTCGTGGTGTATCCGGTGCAAGCGACGCGCGGCTGTCCATTCACGTGCGAGTACTGCTCGATCGCGGCAGTTTACAACGGCATGTATCGCAAGCGGCCGGTGGACCAGATCGTCCGTGACGTCGAAGCGACGCGCAGTCGCAACATCAACTTCTGCGACGACAATCTGTGTGAAGACGTGAAGTTTGCCGAACGGCTTTTCACCGCGCTGAAAGGCGCGCCGATTCGCTGGGGAACGCAGACGACGATCAACGTCGCGCGCCATCCGGAGCTGTTGAAGAAAGCGCGCGAGTCGGGTTGCGTGCTGATGGCGCTCGGCGTAGAGACGTTCTCGGCCGACAACCTCGCAGGCGTCAACAAGACGTTTCACGCTGTAGATAAGTACGCCGAAGGTTTTCAACGCATCATGGACGCGGGGATCAGTCCACACGCGCTGATCATTTTCGGGCTGCCTGACGACAACGCCGACACGTTCAAACGCACGGTTGATTATCTGCGGGCACTGAAGGTTCCGATCACGCAGTTTTTTATCCTGACGCCGTATCCGGGATCGCCGACGGGCGACAAGATCTGGCGCTCCGGCGTCGTGTTCGACACGAAGCTGGACCATCTGCGCGAGCCGTACGTTGTTTACGAACCGCAGCAACTGTCGCCGGCTGAGTTGCACGACGGTTGGTGGGGAGCGGTGGAAGAGTTTTACTCGCTTCGTTCGATCATGAGCCGCGTGGTGTTTCGACGGAAGCCGTTGAACTTCTGGGTCAACCTGGCGACGAATCTTTATTACTGGTCGAAGGTGAAGCGCGGCATTCATACGGTCTATTTCGGGAAGAATTAGCCACAAAAAGGCACAAAAGAGCACAAGGAAGTGATGGTTTATTTCATTGCCTCTTCGCAGCGTAGTGATCTTCGGCGCGTGCGAGAGTCGTCTCCTGAGCTGTGGCGGCAGGTGCGTCGTTACAACCAGCCGGTCCAGCTCGCGCTCGCCGCGGCTGAAGATGTGATGCAACACTCGGCGGATCCTTCGTCGGTCGCGGTGATCTCGCTTGCGCCCTGTCAGCCGGGGTCGGCTGATCTGTATCGCTGGGGTCACGTCGTGACGGCAGGCATGTCGAGCGGAACGTTGGGGAACCTGCGGATGAACCCGACGCAGACGCTGCACGCCGTCGACAACCTTGCGCTCTCCGCGTTCGCGATCGCGCACGGGAATCGAGCGTACTGTCTCGGTCTCGGCGGCGCTGCGGGCCAGGCATGGTGCGGACTCGAAGCTGTTTGCGAACGTCTCGCGTATGGCGCGGAAGAAGAGGCGTTGTTGATGGCGGGCGATCAGGATGCGGCCGAGGACGGCGCGCCGGCGCTGGGTGTCGCGTTGTTGTTTTCAGTTCGTTCGAAGCCGTATGCGCCGCTCGGACGCGTTGTTAAGTTGGTGGAGGTTTCGAGAACTAAAGAGCGCGCACCGCGCGTTGAGCCGCACGCCGCGAATGGTCTCGCCGGGTTGTTGTCCGCTATTGCCGCAGGGCAGTTGTCTTATGCAGTTCCGCCTGAGCATACCGACGGTTTTTCGGGTGTGACGGTCACGATGGAAATCATGTGATGGACGACAAGCGTCGCGTAGTGATCACCGGCATGGGCGCGCTCTCCGCGCTGGGCGCAACGACGCGCGAGTTGTGGAACGGACTGCTCGCGAACCGATCAGGCGTCCGGCGTGTTCAGCGTTTGATCGACTCGGGAATCACCGTGACGACAGG
>DASURS010000158.1:0-4794 GCA_036279935.1 Pyrinomonadaceae bacterium | reverse complement strand
CGCGGCATCTTCGACCTGACTTCGTTGTCGAAAGAACCTGCTCGCAACACTAAACACTCGCGGACTGAAGCGTCTTACTATTTCGGCGAAGGCAGGCTCGTCGCCACCCTGCGCTCGTCGCGCCAGGTCGAGTTCGGTGGCCTGTTCAATCCCACTCTCCAGATGCGGTCCTCATCGGAAGACGGCTGGCGGATCCTTTTACATCTTTGGGAATCCGCCAGGTCCGTGGGGGAGACGCTTAGTGCTGGTGGCGTCCGCGCATTTCGCCGCGACGGGCTTTGCGTTGCGCTTGAGCCTGTTCCAACTGGGTTTTCTGCTCAGGTGTCAGGACAGAAAGCATCTGCTGATGAAGCTGGAACCGCTCGCCCATCAGTTTGGCCTCGAGGGCCGCCATTTCCGTCAGCTTCTGAGTAGCCAGTGCTTCGTTGAACGTACCGCCTTCGCTCGCCTGGCGCAACTCCTGCCGCTTGGCCCGAAGTTGGTCGTGCAACGGCTTGTTGGCCTGCGCAGCGCTTTCGCGGATCTGTTTCAGCTTGGCTTTCTGGTCGTCAGTGAGATTCAGCTGTTTGAAGAACCCGCCTTCGCGCATCCCTCTCATCATGCCTCGTCCCTTGTGATCACCTCGACGGCCTCGCCACTCGGGGCGCGCGCCTTGTCCGTTGTCCTGTTGGGTTGTGACCGACTGGGCAACGGCAATCGAGGTAGTTAAAGCAATGGCCGAGAGAGTAGCGATTGCCAGCGTCTTAAACCGTCCTTTGTTCATTTGCGTTTCTCTTACTCCTAAATGATCTAATTCGGGGAGCCTTCCGACCAGTAAGACACCCGAAACTAAATATCGGTTACACGTAACCAATGTGTACGAAACCGTGTCTAGCTGAGAGTGAAAAGAGTACTGATACTACTTGCGCTCATCGTATTCGCTTCAACCGGCGTCTCAGCCCAGCAATCCCCAGTTCAGCAATCCGAAGTCGAGAAACTCACTTCAAACACGGAATTACTTCGCCAGCTCTATTCAGAAGGCCTAATTGCGCGGATTGAGCTCGAAAAGGCCGAGCAGGAGCTGGCCGCAGCGAAAACTCGCGTCGCGGAAGAGGCGCGTATTGCCGAAGAGTTGAAACAAAAGGGCGAGGAGCTCAAAAAAGCGCAGGAACTCGCGAAAGCGAAAACGCTGGTGAAACGAACCCTGATGCCGCTGAACAAGGCGGCGGCAGTCACCCGCTCGACCGCTGGACGCTGGTCGATCGGCAGCCTCTCAACCTTGCAGCAGTTCTTTTCGACAACGTTCGGAAAGCCACTGCCGACGAGCGCGATCGGTCAAAGTGCAACCCATGACCGTATGGGTTGGGACCACCGCAATGCAGTGGACATTGGGTTGCATCCGGATAGCGCAGAAGGTCGTGCGTTGATCGGCTATTTGCAAAGCGCGGGCATCCCGTTTCTGGCGTTTAGATCAGCGATTCCCGGCGTTGCCACAGGGCCGCACATCCACATCGGAAGCCCGTCACATCGACTGTAAATCGGTGTAACCAAAGCGAGTTGGACGGTGTCTGGATTTATGAGGTAAAGGAACCGAATGTCGACACAAACAATTAAGAATCAACCTCTTGTGACCGGCTTGAGCGGCGGTCTTAACGCTGCGCGGCTGCGTCAGTATTGGGCCAGGTTGCTCGCCGGCAAAATGAAGCTCCTGATCGGCGGCGGACTAATGGCCGTTTTCATGCTCGCCGGGTTTTATTTCTGGGGCAGCGATTCAGGCACGCCGCAGTACATGACTGCGCGTATCGAACGCGGCAACTTGCGTAACACTGTTACCGCAACTGGCGCGCTCCAGGCCGTTACGACCGTTCAGGTCGGCAGCCAGGCGTCGGGAACGATCTCCGCGCTGTACGCTGACTTCAATTCAGTAGTTAAAAAAGGACAGGTGGTCGCGCAGCTCGATCCGTCGACCGCGAAAGCACAGGTCGAACAGGCGCGCGCGAATCTCGAACAGGCACGCGCGACTCTGGCTAACGCCCGCGCGTCGGTCGTCAATGCTCGCGCCGGCGTAAACGATGCGCAGGCGAGAGGTTTGGCTGCGAGATCGACGGTGCAAAACAACCAGGCTGGCGTGTCCAGTGCGGAGGCGAACGCCGCCGTGTTGAAGGCGCAGCAGGACGACGCGCTCAGCTTGTTGAAACAGCAGGAGTCATTACTTAAAGCGGGCGTGATCGCGCAGCGCGATTATGACGTTGCAATGACTGCGTACAAGACCGCGGAAGCTCGTTACAACCAGGCCGCGGCCCAGGTGCAGCAGGCGAAGTTGACTGAACAGTCAGCGTCGAGCGCCGGCATTGCGCAGTCGCAAGCGGCGGTTGAGCAGTCGCAGGCCCAGGTGCAGCAGTCGCAGGCGCAGGTCCAACAGGCAGCGGCGCAGGTGCAGCAGGCACAGGCCGCGCTCAGTCTCGCGGAAGTTAATTTGAGTCACACGACGATCACTTCGCCGATCGACGGCATCGTCGTCTCGCGTGACGTGAACGTCGGACAGACCGTCGCGGCGAGCTTGTCAGCGCCTACGCTCTTTACGATCGCGAACGACCTGACGCAGATGCAGGTCATCGCGAACATCGACCAGGCTGATATCGGATTGGTCGAGCAGGCGAAGTCGGTGAAGTTCACGGTCGACGCGTTTCCGGGGAAGGAGTTTGACGGCAAGATTGCCGAGATGCGATTGAACCCGGTCAACGTGCAGAACGTCGTGACGTACAACGTCGTGATCAATGTCGAGAATCCGGATCAAAAGCTGAAGCCGGGCATGACGGCGAATTTGACGGTCACGATTGACGAGCGCAACAACGTGTTGAAGGTGCCAAATTCGGCGCTTCGCTTCACGCCGCAGCGCAGTGCTAATGCGGGCGGTCAGGGCCAGGGTCAAGGCCGGGACGGTCAGGGCGCCGGCCAGGGTCAGGGACGTCGACGTCAACAACAAGGCGATAACGCCGCCGGCGACAACAGTAATTTCGCGCCTGCGTCGGCGCCGGTCCTCGAAGGCCAGACTCGCATCGTGTGGGTGTTGGGCCAGGACGGCAAACCTGAGCGACGACGGATTAAAGTCGGGCTCAGCGACGGCGCTGCGACTGAAGTTGTCGAAGGCGAGTTGAAGGAAGGCGACATGGTCATTACGGGCCAGACGCTTTCAGGTTCAACGAGCTCTCAGTCGAACCAGTCGCGTCCACCGGGATTCGGTAACGCTCCACGCGTCGGTGGCGGCGGCAGAAGGTAAATCGCCATGATTAATGTCGAAGCACAACAAGTAGCTGTGAATCCGGCACTGCTCACGCAAGTGCCGGAAGCGCGGCCGGTGATCGAGCTGGATCACATTCATAAGACGTACACGATGGGCGACGTGGAAGTACATGCGCTGCGTGGCGTCTCGCTGACGATTCGCGAAGGTGAGTTTGTCGCGATTATGGGCGCGTCCGGTTCGGGCAAGTCGACGACGATGAACATTATCGGCTGTCTCGATCGCCCGACGCGCGGCACTTACATTCTTGACGGCGAAGACGTCTCGCAGATGTCGAAAGACGAGCGTGCCGACATTCGCTGCCAGAAGATTGGTTTCGTGTTTCAGGGTTTCAACCTGCTGTCGCGCACGTCAGCACTGGAGAATGTTGAGTTGCCGATGCTGTATCTCGGCGTCGACGCGGTGCAGCGTCACCAGCGGGCGATGGAGGCACTTGCTGCGGTCGGGCTCGCCGGTCGCGAGCAGAACCACCCGAATCAATTGTCGGGCGGACAGCAACAGCGTGTCGCCGTCGCTCGCTCCCTGGTTAATAATCCGGCGTTGATCCTGGCGGACGAGCCAACGGGTAACCTCGACTCGCGCACGTCAGTCGAAGTAATGGAGATCTTCCAGCGGCTGAACCGCGAGCGAGGCATCACGCTGGTGCTCGTCACACACGAACATGACATCGCGCAGTATGCGGATCGCGTCGTCGTTTTCAAAGACGGAAAGATCAAGAGCGATTATCAGGTGCAGGACAAGCGCGATGCGGCTGCGGAGTTGAAGCGTTTGCCGGTCGTAGAGGACGACGACGAGGAAGACGAAGAGGCTGCGTAGGAGGATGAGCTTTGGTTTTTGGTTTTTGGTCTTTGGTCTTTGGTCTTGGGTTTTTGGTCTTGGGTTTTTGGTCTTTGGCTTTGAGATCTGAGATCTCAGATCTGAGATCACTACCGGTAATGTCACTATGAACTTACTAATGATCATTCGCGTCGCCTTTCGCGCTCTTGTGCGCAACAAGATGCGCGCGGCGTTGACCATGCTCGGCATCATCATCGGCGTTGCCGCGGTGATTGCGATGGTGAGTATCGGTCAGGGCGCGTCGGCATCGGTGCAGGCGCAGATCGAAAGTATCGGCACGAACCTGTTGTTCGTCAGCGCGGGAGCGCAGAACGTCGGCGGCGTTCGCAGCGGCACCGGCGACACCGGTACGAACACGCTGACGGTGGACGATCTGGAAGCGATCAAACGCGAAGTGCCGAGTGTTTCGATGGTCACGCCGGCGGTGAACACTCGCGCTCAGCTCGTCGCCGGCAACCAGAACTGGAACACGTCGCTCCAGGGCGTCAGCGAGCAGTATCCCGAGATTCGCAAGTGGACGGTTCAGAGCGGTTCATTCTTTACTGACGCCGACGTGCGAACGGCCGCGCGCGTCATCGTGATCGGTCAGACGCTGGCTGACACGCTGTATCCGGGCGCCGATCCGATCGGCCAAACTATTCGAGTTACCAATCTGCCGTTTCGCGTCGTCGGCGTGA
>DASURS010000157.1:0-15720 GCA_036279935.1 Pyrinomonadaceae bacterium | reverse complement strand
AAACAGTTTGATTGTCCGATATTCCGGACAAAGATCGGCGAAGTAAACGTCACCGACGGCATGCGCCAGCACCACGCGGTGATCGGCGGCGAAGGAAACGGCGGCGTCATCTACCCGCGCATCAACTTCGCCCGCGACAGTCTGGTGGGCATGGCCCTGGTGCTCCACCTGCTCGCCGAATCAGGAAAGAGTGTTAGTGAACTGCTGGAAACGTTCCCGCGTTACAGCATCGTCAAGGAGAAAATGGAGTGTTCGTCGCAGCGCATTCCCAGTGTGCTCAGGATGCTTCGTCAGGAGTACGCGGAATTTCCGATCGACGCACGCGATGGCGTCAAAGTGATCATGCCGGACGGCTGGTTGCTCGTGCGCGGGTCAAACACGGAACCGATCATTCGCATCGTCGCTGAAGCGAAGTCGCAAAAAAAGGCCGGTGAAATTGTCTCTAAGGTATACGAGCAAGTAACCAGTTGGATCGCATCTTGAGCTAAGTCTTCTAAAGCCACCTAAAAAGAAGGGACTTGAACATGAGATCTGCGCTTGCAGCGTCTATCCTGATTTTTGTGCTCGTGGGCCTGGCGCCTCGGGCATTGGCCCAGCAGGCCGCCAAAGCTACCCTCACCGGCACTATCACGGATCCGGCGGGCGCGCTGGTGCCCGGCGTGACCGTCATTGCGACGCAAACCGCTACGGGTTTTCGCCGCGAGACGGTCAGCAATAGTGAGGGCTTGTACGTGCTCGCGGATCTTCCTCCGGGTAATTATGAGCTGAAAGTGCAGGCTTCGGGGTTCACGACGAAAATGACGAAGGTGCCCGTTCCGCTCAACGTCGGCCAAAGCGTGACTCTGAACGTTTCGCTCGAGGTCGGTCCGAATGAGACGACGTTCGTCGATCTTTACGCCGGCGCGCCTTTGATCGATCAAAGCGACTCCGTCGTTAACAGCGTGGTTGATTTGCGGGAAGTCGAAAGCCTGCCGCTCAACGGCCGCAACTTTCTCGAGCTCGCACTGCTGGTGCCCGGCAATGCTCCGGCGCCGAATTTCGATCCGACGAAGGCGAACACCGTCGTCATCTCCTCCGCCGGACAACTCGGACGCGGCGGCAACGTCACCGTCGACGGCGCCGACAACAACGACGACGTAGTCGGCGGAGCAGTGCAGAATATCTCGCAGGAAGCGATCAAGGAGTTTCAGATCGCGACGAACCGTTTCTCGGCGCAGATGGGTCGATCGGGATCGTCCGTTATCAACGTCATCACCAAGTCCGGCGAGAACGAGTTGCACGGATCGGGTTCCGTCTACTTCCGCGATCGCAACTTGCAGGGTTTGCCGGCAACGTTCGATCGCACGCTCAACGAAGAACCTCCTTTCGATCGACAGCAATACGCCTTCGCGATCGGCGGTCCGATCAAGAAAGACCGCGCGTGGTTCTTTGGCTCGTTTGAAGATCGAAACCAGGACGGCGTCGTGCTCGTCGGCACTCGCAACCTCGCGACGCGTTCAATCGTCCGCGGCTTCGCCGCATCGCCGCTGGATGACTTTCTGACCACTGAGCGAATCGACTGGAGCCCGAGCGATCGCGACCAGGTCAATTTTCGTTACTCGTTTCAACGCGAGAAGGGAATCAACGCCAGCACGCTCGTCCGCTCGATCGGATCCGCGTCGCAACGACAGTCGGGCCTGAACAAGACGCACTCATTTCTCGGCAACTACTCGCGCACGTTTACGGCAAACGACGTGAACAGTTTCAGCTTCAGTTTCAGCGACTTCCTCAACGACACGCTGCCGGTGACGCCGGGTCCGCAGCTCACGTTCCCGAGCATCCAGGACGGCGCTTCGTTTCGCGTTCCGCAGCAGACGAAGCAACGGCGGTTTCAGTTCAGCGACACGTTCACGATGATTCGCGGCAATCACACGTTCTCCGCCGGGGGTGAGCTTCAGCGCGTGCAATCCGATCTGGATCTGAAAGTGTTCCAACAGGGCCGCATCGAGCTGATCGAAGACTTTCCCGACTTCGATCGCAATCTCGACGGGCGCGTTGACGATAACGATCTGCTGTTCGCCGTGACTTTGCGCAGCGGATTCCCCGATCGCTCGCTCCTGTTGCCGGACGCGGACAACACGTACATCGCGGCGTTCTTTCAGGACGACTGGCGCGTGTCTCGGAACCTGACGCTGAACCTCGGTCTGCGTTACGAGCTCGACACCGACGTGAAGAACGTCAGCCGCACGGACGAGCTGAATCCGCTGATTCTTCCGTTCCTCCACGGTGAACGGACCAGAGACAAGAATAACTTCGCGCCGCGGGTCGGTTTCAACTACGCGACCAACAACGGACGCACGTCGATTCACGGCGGTTACGGCATGTACTACGACCGCGTGACACTGGAAATCCAGACGCTGGAACGCGGGCTTGACGGCCGGGCGTTGCCCGTTGAAGTGCGCGCCGGAAATCTGTTCTTCATTCCGCCGCCGTTTCTGTTTGATCCCGTCAACGGCGTCTTTCCGCCGGGCGCGCCGACACTCGCGAACCCGTTCACCGGCTTCGTTCTGCCGGGCGCGGGCGCAGGCGGAATCAACATCATCGACAACGATCTTCAGAACCCGACGGTCCACCAGTTCAACATCGGCGTTCAGCACCAGATCGCGAGCGAGTTCGTGCTGCGCGCCGATTACATTCGCAACACCGGCACGCACTTCATCATCGGCCGCGTGATCGGCACGGTGCCTTTCAATCCCGTCGTCGGCGGACCGGACATCGTCAAGAACCTCGAGTCGAGCGTCAGGACGCAGTACGACGGGTTGCTGCTGAGTCTCGAAAAGCGGTTCTTCAATCGATCTCAGTTCCGTGCGTCGTACACGCTGTCGCGAGCGAACAACTACGCGAACGACGATCAGATCCCGTTTTCAAACGGGCCGATAAACTCGAGCAACCTCCAGTTGGAATATGGGCCGACGCCGAACGATCAGCGCCACCGATTTACTTTCTCGGGACTGTTTTATCTGCCGTGGGACGTGCGTCTTTCTCCCATCTTCACGCTGGCTTCGTCCGTGCCGATGGACATACTGCTGCCGGACGGAAGTTCGCGCGTCTGTGAACTGAAGCGCAACGCGGGCGCGCGTGAGTTTCATACCGGCGCGGAACTGAACGCGGCGCTGGCGCAGATCAACGCGGCGGGCGGTTCGCTCTGTCCGAACGCCGATCCGAGCACGGGCTTCAAGCCGCGTGTTTTACTGCCGCTCGTGCGTGACGACCTGAAGTTCGGCGACAACTTCCAATCGCTCGATCTGCGAGTCTCGAAGATCTTCAAACTCGGCGATAGCGTGACGATCGAACCGATGGCGGAGGTGTTCAACCTTTTCAACGTCACGAACGTGCTAGGCGTTTCGAACGTCAACTATTCCGGCTTCAGCAACGTGCTCGTTCCCGACAGCAGCGATCCGAGTAATCCAGCTTCCAGACGATCGTCGAGTTTCGGGCAACCGGTCACGACCGCGGGCGGCGTGTTTGGCACGGGCGGCCCGCGCGCGTTTCAGTTTGCGGCGCGGATCACGTTCTAAGAGGTTGCTTTAAAACCGCCTGGTAACATGTCTCCGCGCTACCTCTGCGGCCTTTGCGTCTCGGCGGTGAGCCCTTTTTGCAACGATTTTCACCGCCGAGACGCAAAGGCCGCCCGAGGTAGCGCAGAGAGAATAGTAGTTCTAAAGACCAAATTACTTTTTCAGCAGCCTGCTAAAGTGTCAACCGAACTGAAGCGTCAGATCGGCAGTCGTACGGCGACCGCGTGGGTCGTGGCGAACGTCATCGCTGTCGGGATTTTTCTGACGCCAGCGGGAATGGCGAAATCGCTCGGCTCGCCGTTCTGGTTGCTGATCGTTTGGCTCGCCATGGGCGCGATGGCATTGTGCGGCGCGCTCTGTTACGGCGAACTCGCGGCGAGATACCCGGAAGCCGGCGGCGGTTACGTCTACCTCCGCGAGGCGTATGGTCCAGCGCCGGCGTTCATGTTCGGCTGGATGGCGTTTCTCGTCATGGACCCGGGACTGACGGCGGCGCTCGCTGTTGGTCTCGCGACTTACGCCGGAAATATCGTCAATCTTTCTCCGTGGGGCGCGAAGGCGTTGGGGATCGGGACGGTTCTCGCCGTAGCGCTCGTGAACATCCTTGGCGTGAGGATCGGAGCGTGGTTCGTTCGCGCGCTGATGGTTTTGAAACTCGGCCTGCTCGCCTTCATCTTTCTTTGGGGCGTCGGGTTTCAACTCGGCGACTGGTCCAACTTCACTCCCTTCGTCGAACGGAGCCCGACTTCGGGGCCGTTGATCGCGGCGCTCGCGGGCGGTTTTGCCGGAGCGTTCTTTTCATTCGCCGGCTGGTGGGATCTGGGCAAACTCGGGGGCGAGGTGAGTAATCCGTCGCGGACGTTGCCGCGCGCTCTCAGTTACGGCGTCGTGATAGTGACGATGGTCTACGTTCTCACCAGCCTTGCATTTGTTTACCTCGTGCCGATGGATCGAGTGACGTCGGGCGAGACTTTCGCGGCACAGGCCGGCGAGGTGTTGTTCGGGCGCGCGGGCGGTGTCGTGTTCTCGCTGGTGGTCGTCGTGGCGGTGCTCGGAAGTCTGGCAACGGTCGTGATGTCAGCGCCGCGCGTTTATTTCGCAATGGCGCGCGACGGGCTGTTTCTCCATTCGGTTGCGTCGCTTCATCCGCGTTACGAGACTCCGGCGTACGCCATTGCGCTTCAGGCGGTGCTCGCTTCTATACTGGTGGCCGTTGGCACGTTCGACAAGATCGTTTCATACTTCATTTTCGTCGTCCTCGTCTTCATTGCGTTGACGGTGATTGCGCTGTTCAAGTTACGGCGCGTCGAAACGCGCGGCGCCGAGCCGGGCCGCGCGGGATTTCTCACGCCGGGCTACCCGGTTACGCCGGCGATCTTTCTGCTGATGCTGGTGATCATGTTGTTTCTGCTGGCGGTTGGCAGTCCTAAAGAAGCGTTGTCGGGCGTTGGCGTCGTGTTGCTTGGATTGCCCGTTTACCTGTTTTTATTTCGTAAGGAAGGAAGATCTTAATGACGTGGATTAAGACAATTTCAACCGCTGAAAGCGAGGAAGTGCGCAAGGTCGTCGAGGCTCAACGCGAGTTTTATCCGATTGAGTACGCGACGCCCGTGCACCCGACCGCAGAC
Organism: Pyrinomonadaceae bacterium; assembly: GCA_036279935.1. Classification (GTDB taxonomy): domain Bacteria; phylum Acidobacteriota; class Blastocatellia; order Pyrinomonadales; family Pyrinomonadaceae; genus PSRF01. The sequence continues at coordinate 10,535 of DASURS010000157.1, read as the reverse complement.
GGTGACACCGCGGGCATCGTGGCCTCGCACACACTGATTCCAAAAGCGCTCTTTCACGCTTTCGCGACTTTCGGTTCGCTGATGTCGCCCGACCTGCCGTTGGATCGCCGGCAGCATGAGATGATCACGACGGTGGTGTCAGTCACCAACCGGTGCCATTATTGAATCGAGTCTCACGCAGAGTTTCTGCGTCGTGTAACATTGGATCCGTCACTGGTAGCCGCACTCGAAGAGGACTACCGCACCGCGCCCATCTCTGAAAAGGACAGGGCGATGCTCGACTACGTCGTACAAATCACCCGCGATGCGACGAGGATTTCCCCCGCCGATCACGATCGCCTGCGCTCGGTCGGGTTCGACGATAAGGGCATACTCCAGATCACGCTGATCGCGTCGTGGTTCAACTACATCAACCGCGTTGCCGATGCTTTGGGAGTGGGCAGAGGATAGTGAAGTTTCTGCTCGTCTGTGTTTTGGGCCTGCTGCTTGCCGCGCCTTGCCTGGCGCAGGACGACGACGTCGTGCGAGTGAAGTCGAACCTCGTCAACATCGACGTGATCGTCAAAGACAAGAAAGGCAAATACGTCCAGGACCTGAAAGCCGAAGACTTCACCATCTTCGAAAACGGCGTGCCGCAAAAGCTCGAGTTCTTCGACGCGCCGCTCGCCGGCGACAAACGAGGAAACACGAAAACGCCCGCCGCCGGCGCTCCTGGCGATACGACCGGACCTTCAAGCGCCCCGCGCAATTACGTCGCGCTCGTGCTCGACTCGCAGACCACCGACATAACCAACCTGAAGCAGGTCCGCGAGGGAATGCTGAAGTACGCTCGCGAGCAGCTAACGGACTCGGACGTCGTCGCGTTGCTCTCGGTGACGACCAGCCTGAACCTGATTCACCAGTTCACCACTGACAAGAACCAGCTCATCGCGGCGCTCGAAAAGCTCGGCGCCGGCAATACGTCCAAAAACGTCGAACAGAAAGATCTCGCCGAGAACATCAACGCGCTGCGACAGGAGTTGATCGATAACGCCGCGATACCGACTACTCAAATTTCGAACACTGCCGGAGGCTCGCAAGCCGCGAGGCAGATGATCATGCGGACGATGCTGGCGCAGTTCCTCAAGCTTCGCACCGCGCTCAGTATTCAACAGTCGCGCCCGATACTCGCCGCGCTGGCCGCGATCTGCGAAGGGCTGCGTCCGATCCCCGGCAAGAAGACGTTGGTCCTGTTCTCGCAGGGCTTCGTCACGCCCGCGATCCTCGACTGGCAGGTGCAAAGCACGATCGATCTCGCGAACCGCGCGAATGTCGCCATCTACATCGTCGACTCCGCCGGCTTGCGAGCGAATGCACCAGCGTCGGGCGCGTTGGTCCCGGGTTCGCCGCTGGCCGGAATCTCGGGTGCGACGAACCAGGAAGACCGCATCAGGGCCGTCGGCGGCGAAACTGTTTTCGACAACTCGCGACAGGAGGGACTGACGCGCGAGTACGACATTCTCTATCGTCTCTCCGGCGACACCGGCGGCAGGTTCCTGAAGGGAAGTAACGACATCGGCCAGGGCCTCGAACGCATCAACGACGAGATTCAGGCCCGCTACACGCTCGCGTATCGCAGCACGAATCAGAACTTCGACAGCTCGTTTCGCAAGGTGAAGATCGAAGTGCGCCGCCCTGACGCGCAGATCATCTCGCGCGCGGGGTACTACGCGATTCCGCCGGAAGAGATCACGCTGCTGTCGCCCGCCGACAAGAAGCTCTTTGATAACTTCGCGTCCGTCCAGGCGAGCTCGGGTTTTCCTGTCTCCGTGTCGTTGAGCGCGTTCAGATGGCGTGATGGGCTGTACACCGTTCCGCTCGCTATCGAGCTGCCGCCGGACGCGGTCCAATTCGATCGCAAGGGAGATAAGCGCTCGATGCGGTTGGAAGTGCTTGGCGTGTTGAAAGCGACGCCCGACAAATTGCTAACGCGATTGGGCGGAAACTTCGACGTGAACCTTTCCGCCAGCGATTACAACTCGATCGTCAGCAACAACATTTTCTACCGGCAGGATCTGCAACTCACGCCCGGCGACTACACGATCGATTTGATCGTCCGGGATCGCCAGTCGGGGAAGATTGGCGCGAAACGAGAGCAGGTTGTGTTGCCCGATCTCGATGCGGAGTTTGCGGCGACTAATCTGGTGCTGAGTCGTTACGTCGCGGCGGTGACCCCGCAGTTGACTGATTCTCGCGACGTCTTCACTTATCGAAACACCGCGATACGTCCGTCGGCGGCGCGGCAGTTTCGCGCGAGTGATAACCTGGTCATGTACCTCGCGATCTACAACGCCGCGGACAGCGCCGATACCGGCAAACCGATGGTCCGAGTCACGGCGCGGCTGATGAAGGATGGACAACCCGCGACGAAGCCCTTCGATTTCGTGCTCACGGAGATCGACAACAAACCGGTGCCGCATCTCACGTTCGCCGAGTACATTCGTCTCACCGGAATGGCGCCCGGAAACTACACCGTCACGATTGAGGCGAAAGACATGGTCAACAAGAAGCTGATCAAACAGGAAGCGCCATTCGCGATCGTCCCTTAGCCACAAAAAGGCACAAAAAACACAAAAAATTACGACAAGCAGTCGCGGTGTCTATTCGTGATCACGGTCTTTTGTGTTTTTGTGCCTTTTTGTGGCTAGTCTTCAAGCGGTTCGTCGCCCAAATCGATCCACAGCGACAGTTCCTTCGGATCGCGGAAGACGACGTCGTATTTCTTTCTCTTCTTCTTTTCCCCCGCGAAGAACTTGTCGAGCCGATCCTCGCGGTTTGTCAGGTGAATCGTGAACTTGTCATTCCCGCGCGCGTCCGAGATCATCTGCAACGTCTCGACTTCGGGATTCCCGAACTTTCCATCCGCGGAAACCACGTAATGGTCCGCCGTGATCTTCTCGAAAAACTCCGGCGCCACGTTGCGGTCGCTGCCGTGATGCGGCAGCTTCAAAATATCGACGTGGATCTTGCCGCCCTTCAGTAGTCCGCTCGACTTCAACGCACTCAACACATCGTCGCCGCGCGCGTCGCCCGTCAGCAGCATCCGTTTCTTTCCCGCTTCGGCGAGCACGACGATGCTCGACAGGTTGAAGACGGATCCGTCAACAAACGCCGCCGCCAGCGCTTTGCCTTCCTTGTCTGTCGCGAGGCCTTTTTTCGTGATGAACGCGTTCCACTCCTGCTGGAGTTTCTCGATGCGGTCCTTGACTGGTCCAAGAACCGTGAGCTTGAGCCCGTCGCCGATCGTCACGGTCTTCTTCCCTTTGCCGGGGACTGCCACCAGCGTGTCGAACGGGTCGTTGATCGCCAGCGACAGAGCGTTCGCGGCGTTTCTGAGTTCGCGCCCCTGCGGGATGCTTACGGCAATCGCCGCTCCCGGGCCGCTGATCGGCACACTCGCGGACACCGCGCCTGAGCTGTTCGTCTTGATCGCCGCACTGAGCGCCTTCGCCAGTTCTTCGCTTTCGTTGCCGATGATGTCGTCGAAGCTGTTGTGCCACAGCGTCAGGACGTTGTACGGCAGCTCTTCTTTGTTCTGCTCGGTCTCGACGAGGGCATCGAAGAAGGCGAGCACGCCGTTGATGTGATCGTCGTCGAGGTGACTGACCATTACCATGCGGATCGTTAAAGCAGCGTCGGGGCTTCTCGACTTCTTGAGCTGTTCGAGTCGCGGACGGAGGCTGTTTTTGTAGACGCCGGCTGGGCCGCCGTCGATGACGATCATTTTCGGAGCGTTCGGTTTTCCGTAGTGAAGAATCAGTGAATCGCCGTGTTTGGCATGGAGGGCTTCCAGTGTGAATAGCATCGGGTTTTCCTCGGTGAGTGCTTAGACAGATTGAAGCGCGCGGAGAGCATCGACCATTCCCGAGCCCTGGAAGTAACGCTCGCGGCCCAGGTCTGTCGCTGTCGTGCACAGGATCTCTTTGACGCGCGCCGGCCGGCCGACGAGCTCGCCGTATCGGGCGAGCAGCAGAGCCGCGGCACCGCTGACGTGCGGCGCCGCCATGCTCGTTCCGTCCATGCGTTTCGTCTCTCCGTCAGGAATCGTGCTGACGATCTTCTCGCCGGGCGCGACGAGATCCGGTTTGACGCGGCCGTCGCCGGTTGGACCACGACTCGAGAAGTAACTCACGCCATAAAGATGTGCGCTGTCGCGATGCGTCGCGCCGACCGTGATGACGCTTTCAGTGTTTCCCGGATCGGTGATGCTGATGCTGCGATAGCCTTCCTCCGGTCCGCGCGTCGTTACGAACTGGAGATAACCGTTGTTTCCGGCAGCGGCGACGACGACGATACCCGAGCCGACTAAACGATTTGCTTCTTCACAAACCGGCGTGCTGCCGCAGGCGAAGTTCGCCACGTCGTGCTTGATTGAAAGACTCAGATTCACGCCGTGAATCATCATCACTTCCTTGTGCGCGTTTAAGTACCGCACGAACTGCATCGCTGCCATCACGGAGAACTCGTCACCGGCGCCTTCATCGTCCAGCACGCGCAGATCGTAGAGTTTTATGTCGGGACAGACGCCGCTGACTGGGTTATCGACTGTCGGCGGCGGCGCGTCGTTGCTGCGCCAGTCGGCGCCGACGATGCCGGCGACGTGCGTGCCGTGCGAGTGTTTCGGCGGAACGTACTTGTCGTCGTGCGGAACTTCGATCACGGGCCGCAGCAAGTCCCAATCGATCTCGCGCCCGTCCTGCAGGCTGTCGCGCAGTTTTTTCTCCTCTTCCGGGTGGCGTTGCAATCGCTTCACTGCCTTTGCGAGCGGTTGATGGCTGGCGAGAACGGGGTCGGCTTTGTCGACCTTTTGCGACTTCAGCAGATAGCGAATCAGCGTGAAGTCGTAGGTTGCCGCGACGCGTGATTTGAACGGACCTGTTTCCGGAATCTCTTCCGGTTTGCCGGTGGCGGCGTCGCGGAAGCGAAAGGCTGGATGTCTTGCGTCGATGCCGCTGTCGATGATGGCCCAGGTGAGATGCTTGCAGCTTATCTCGAACAGGCGCCGCGCCGCATCGGCTTTGACAGCCATCGTCGAACGCCAGACCGCCGTCTTCGCTTCGCGATTTCGCGTGACGGACCAGACGGTTCCGGTCTCTTTTTCTTCCGGGGCTGGTATGTCGCTGATCAGTCCGGCGCAGGCTTCCACGAGCGCGGTTGACGTTACGCGTTTGCGGCTGCCGCTCGCGGCGAGTGCGATAGTGCCGACGACGCGCATCATCCAGAAAATTTGACGATCGAGTTTTTCCAGCCTCGGGTCAAGGTCGCCGTCGAGGGCGCGGGCCAGTAACTGCCGAGTGTTCTTGTCTGACATGAACTGCCGCAGTTGCTGGCCGCCGTTGGCCCAGACGGACTTGTTCCACCATGGAGTGAGGGGCAGGACCACGCGAATCAGCTCGTGAAAGCAAAGACGGACCACGACGCTCGATTGATTGTAGGCGATGTCCGAGCCGCCGTTATCGTCGCACTTGAACCGGCGCGCCGCCTTCGAGCCCTGCTCCTGCTCGAGGCGCTCCTGGAGGGCCTTGGCTACTTTGCCGGGCGACGCCTCGTAGTGAGGATTCACCAGCAGGTCGATTCGGCCTGTCGGGTTTTTGCCGAACTCGAACCAGACGTCAGGCAGCACCGGTGAGTCTTGTGTAAAACGCTCGAACCCCTCGTGCCGGTAGATCAAGCGTTCCAGTTCGTCTCGTTCAATGGTGACGGGAGTAGAGGTACGGCGCTTCTTGGTCGCCATTCAGATAGGGTCTCCTTTTTTGTGTCATGTGTAACTGATGCGTTGGTTCACAAGCCCGCCGACGGATACGGGAAGTCGATCGGCGCGGGCAGAGTTTCGTCGACGTGCCTGCGCATGCCGGCGTCGCAAACTGCGTAGCCCCAGTTGATGATCTTCTCCTGCAACGTTGCGTCGATTGCTTTCAAACGCGTGGGGACGTTTGCGAGCGCCATGGTCTTATCGAACGGGCAGGGCAGTGCGTTGGGAAGTTGATAGTCTGCGATGTTGGTCCGCATGCCCCAGTACGTGCCCTCACGCGCTTTCTGTTTGAACGAATCGATAAGCTGCCGTTTGCGCAGACTGCGGACCTGGTTGTCGAGCAGGTTGAGAATGCGGTAAGCGTGTCGCGCCCAGTCGCGCTCGGGATCGGGCTCGTCGGCAGTTTGGCCGCCGCCGTCGCTTACGAGGATCGTTTTGAACCTCTTCCACGCTGTTTCCAGGCCGAGATTGTCATAGACGCCGCCGTCTGTCAGGACCACTTTGCTGCGGTACGCGTCGTCTTTGATTCTGATCGTTGTTGTGTCGAAGTCAGCCGGGTCCAGTTTGAGCTCGGCCGGGGAGAGAAACGGCGGAAACGCGGACGAGGCTGCGACTGCGACCGCGAGCTCAGTCGTTGGATTTTTCAGCAGGCCGGTGCGGTGGTCGCCCATGAACGGGCGGCTGAAACGCCAAAGGACTTTCGTTTGGACGTTGGTGGCGTTGATTACGAAACGCGGGCCTTCGTTGTCGGCTGGAAGTTCCTGAAGGGTGGCGTTTTCGTAGAGGTGCTCGCGGTAGGCGTCGGCGATTTCGTCTGAGATGCTGTGGCGCGGCAGGAGTATGCCCTGGAAAATCGCGCCGCGATCTATCGTGTGGTTGGCGAACCGGCGGACGCGATTGATCACGAGTTCTTCCAGGTTAGTCGCGACGCCGCGTTCGTCGAAGGTCAGTTGCTTCCACGCAAGGGCGAGGACGCCGGCGGTGATCGACCCGCCGGAGACACTCGAGACGCGCGAAAGCTTCTTCACGTAGCCGAGTTGGTTGAGGCGCCAGAGTGCGCCGAGGTGAAAGATCATTGCGCGGTAGCCGCCGCCGGAGAGACAGAGTGCGATGCCGGGTTGTACGCCGGGTGTCTCGGCTGCTGGGGCGAGGTCGCTTACTGGTTCGATGCTTTCTGGAGTGACTGGGCTTGTGTCTGTCATGGGACTGTACCTCGAAGTGAAATGATCCGCCTTGTTTTTGGTGGTCAGAGATTGAGAATTAATCCACCTGTACAAATGTTATGGCGAGGCGAGGTTTTTCGTTTCGCCCTAAGCGTCTCACTTCTCGGTATTTTGTGCAATATTCCTGTGAGGCAGGGTAGTGGGTTAGTTTAAGAAAGATGTTTCCCGCAAAGGCGCAAAGACGCCAAGAGAACACAACAAAAAGCGCTGTTTTCTTTGCGGCTTTGCGCCTTTGCGGGAGGTTCTTAATTCAAACTGACCCACTGCCGTGAGGCAGGGAGGGGCCACGACGGTGGGGGTCGTGGCTTCGTTTGGGTTTCGGTCTGTCGCTATCTGCGGCGCGCGACGCCGATGCGTTTTTGAACCAGTTGCTCCACTTCGAGCGGTACGCCTTCAGCTTTTGCTTCGCGAATGAACTGTCCGTCGATCTTGAAGATGCGCAGTTTGACAAGCTCTTCGACCTGGACGTTCGTCAGTCCTTCGTTGCGCACTTCCGAGATGAACTCCGGCGTCACTTTGAAGATCTGCATCTTCACGAGACTTTCAAACGGTTCTTTCTCGAAGCCCATCTGGCTGACTTGCCTGACGAAGTTGGCGTCGATCTTGAAGATGCGCGCTTTGACGAGATCTTCCATGGTGAGGTTCTCGAAGCCGCTCGCTTTCATTTCACGCGCGAAGTTTGAGTCGACTTTGAAGATCGCGGCTTTGAAAAGATCTTCGACCGTGAGTTTGCCGAAGGCGGCTGTCAGATCGTCGGCCAGCGCGGTCGTGACGTTCAGGGTTGTCGCGGCGAAGAGCCTGTCTTCAGAATCGCGATCGTCGTTACGGTTCGAGCGGGCTTCGAAGTCGAATCCGCGGTTCTTCATTGCGGAGACGAAGCCAGCGTTTGGAGTGAATTGGAACGTTCCGGCGCCGCGGCCGTCCTGGAAAGTCCCTTCGAGATCGATGCGGCCGGCCTCACGCACGAGGCTGAACTTGACGGGACCGCCGCTCAACGCCTGTTCGCGGCTCAGGCCCTGAAGGTCGTTGAAATTGTAGGTCTGACCCATCTGATGGCGCCCGCCCTTGTCGCTGCGCCGTTCGAGATTGAGTTGGATCTTGTTGTTTTCTTTCTGGACTGTCGCCTTCCACTCACCGGTTGTCGTGTTCTGGGCTTCGACGGACCTGGAACTAACCACCCAGGCAGTCACGACCAGCGTCAAGACGGCAGCCGCTGCAATAACAAACCTCATCCTCTTCTCCATACGCCCTCCCAAAAAACTTTTATCCGTGCTTCAAATTGAAAACACCCACCACCGCCCACTTGTGACAGGAATCTGATCCCGTGGACTTTCAATCTCAATTTTGAAGTATAATCGCGCGGAAAACCTTCATTGGTTGATTAGTCATGTCGTCGAATCTGTCAGAGGAAGTAAAGAAACTCAGTATTCCGGAGCGGTTGGCTCTGGTGCAGGAGATATGGGACAGCATCGCAGAAGATAATGCGTGTTTTGAATTGACCGACGAACAGCGGCAGGAACTGGATCGGCGCCTTGAATCATTTCGCGCGAATCCCTCACAAGGCAGAACGTGGGAAGAGATTAAGGCTGAATTCCTCAATTCCAAGTAAGTCCTCATGCAAATAACGTTTGAGCCCGACGCCGAGGCGGACTTGGCCAAGGCGCGGGAGTGGTACGCAGAAAACTGAACTCCCGTTTCCGATCATAGTCTCAGGTTTAGGAATACTGAATACAATCGCGCCCTCTATTTACAGCACGCAAAGGCAGGTTTGCTACGAAAAGCCATGAGAACTCTCGCGACACGCGCTCTGTTTGTTGTGACCTTCGTTCTGGTACTGGCAAGCGATTCAGTTACGCAACAGTCACCGAATCCGTACGCGCCGGACAGGGCGGAGGAGGGGTCGGTCGAGGAGATTGCCAGGTTTACGACTGAGGCGAGGTTTTCGAATCCGTGGGTTGCTTATGTGCCGGCGTCCGCGACGGTGCCGTCGCCCAAGAAGTTTCTCGGACACATCGCGGGCGCACCGGGTGAGTTGTCGAACACGACCAGGGTCTATGGCTACATGCGCGAGTTGGACCGCGCGTCAGATCGCGTGCGCGTGACGACCATCGGCCGCAGCGAAGAGGGACGTGACATCATCCTTGTCGCCGTCGCGGACGAAGAAGGACTGCGCGACCTCGACCGGCTGAAAGCCGCCACCGCCGCCCTCGCCGATCCGCGCAAAGTTTCTCCCGAACAAGCCGAACGCATCATCGACACCGCCCGGCCGATCTACTACTTCAACGCCGGCCTGCACTCGACCGAAACCGGCAGCCCGGAAATGGTGATGGAGCTGGCCTATCGTCTCGCCGTCTCCGAACAGCCAATGATCCAGAACATCAGGCGCAACCTGATCGTCCTGATCAATCCCGTCTCCGAACCCGACGGGCGCGACAAAACAGTCGACTGGTTCTACCGTTACCTCAAAGGCAAAACGGACTGGGACAACCTGCCGCCACTGTCGCCGCCATACTGGGGCCACTACGTCTACCACGACAACAACCGCGACACGCACCAGAAAGCATTAGAGCTTACGCGCGCCGTCCATCGCATGTTCTACGACTATCACCCGACGGTGATGCACGATCTGCACGAGTCGATCCCGTTGCTGCAAACGTGGAACGGCACTGGTCCATGGAACGGAAACCTCGATCCGATCCTGCTCGGCGAGTTTTTCGAAATGTCGTTTCACGAAGTGAGCGCGATGTCGGCGTTCGGGATGCCCGGCGTTTGGACGTGGGGCTTCGGCGAAGGCTGGGGACATCACTATCTGGAGTCAGTCGCCGTCAATCACAATAGCATGGGGCGCGGTTACGAGACGTTCGGCAACACGACGGCCGAGACAGTCGAGCGCGTGCTGCGGCCGGACGAAGAAAGTTACGTCAATCGTCCGGTGACTTCACGTGAGTGGTATCGCCCCTTTCCACCTGAGCGCCGGTTCAAGTGGTCACTCAGAAACAACACGAACTACATGCAGACCGGCTGTCTCTCGATCCTCGACTACACCGCCAAGCACGCGAAGGACATGCTGCGTAACTTCTATCGCAAGCATTACAACTCGTGGCAGAGAGGCGTCAAAGGCGATCCGCACGCGTACGTGATTCGCAGGCACCAGGGCGACCGTCGCCGTGTCGCAGAGATGATCAACGTCCTCACCGGTCATCACATCGAGGTGGGCATCGCGACGAAGGATTTCAAAGTGGCGGAAGGCGAGTATCCGGCGGGCACTTACGTTGTGCGAATGGACCAGCCGTATCGTAACTACGCAGTCGATTTACTCGAGCCGCAAAAGTTTCCCGCGGACACGCAGTATCAGCCTTACGACGACGTCTCGTGGGCACTTCCCATCCACTACGGAATCGAAGCAAAGCGGATTGCCGACGCGAAGATCAAAGCCGTTGCGCTCGAGCCGATCACGACTGAGCTCCATCCCCCGGGCCGGATCACCGGCAACGGACCGGTTTACCTGATGAAAGACTTCG
>DASURS010000156.1:0-11541 GCA_036279935.1 Pyrinomonadaceae bacterium | reverse complement strand
TGGCGGCGTCGTTCATCGGCATTGGCGTGGTGATCTTCGCAGCGCTTGCTTACGGCGTCGGCGCGGGAACACCCGTCGGGCTCTACCTGAAGACGATCGCCAATCTCGGCTCGCTGCTGCCGTCGGTCCTGCTTGCTTATTACATCTATCGTTATCGCTATCTCGAAATCATTATCGAAGAGAGTCTGGTGGTGGTGACCTTCGCGACGGTCGTGCTGACGGTTTACGTCTTCGGCATCCGCACGATCGGCGACTGGATGACACAGCGCTACGGCGTCCGTCCGGGACTGATCGAAGCGCTGCTGATCCTTGCGCTGGCGTTACTCGCGGCGCCGTTGCGAGGTTTTCTGGCCCAACGCTTTCACAAACTCTTCGAACGCGAAGCCGCGCTCTATAAGGAGATCGTCTTTCGCATCGGTTCTTACGCAGGAAAGTACAAGCAACTTGCCGACCTGTTGCAGTTTGTCGAAGAGCGGACGACAAAAGCCCTTGGCTTGAGACAGTTGAAGATCTTCATCGACGGCTCAGTGGCCGCTGAGGTGAACGGCGATCGCAAGGTGCCGGAACCGTGGGGCGAATTGGTGCTGGAGAAGTCGCGCGCGAGCGGTTGGGCCGCGGTTGAAGATGACCCGCTGATTGTGGACCAGGGTTTCAAACTGGCGTATCCGTTGCGGCGCGATGAGAACGTCGAAGGGTTACTCGCCGTCGACGCTCCGTCGGCGAGTTTGACAGCAGACGTTCGTTCGGTAATCGAGATACTCGCGAACCAGATCGCCATCGCCATTGACGATTCACGGCTGTTGGAAGAGAACGTCAGACTCGAACGCGAACTCGCGGAACGCGAGCGTCTGGCGGCGTTGGGCCGCATGGCCGCGACTGTCGCGCACGAGATCAAGAACCCGTTGTCGGCGATCAAGTCGATTGCGCAGGTGATGCGCGAAGACGAAGGGTTGAAGAACGAATACGAACGCGATCTGAGTCTGATCGTCGGCGAGACTGACCGGCTGAGCCAGAGCATCACGCAGCTTCTGAGTTTTGCGAGAAAAGAAAGTCCGGCTGCGGAACCGTTAAGTGTCGGCGAACTGGTCCAGACTTCGGTTGATCTGTTCCGCGCAAACGCTCGCGAGCAGGGAATCGATCTCGGTTGTTCGGTCAACACTGACGCGACTGTGTCGGGCAAGTCAGTCTCCGCCTTGCGTGACGCGCTGTCGAACCTGTTGCTCAACGCGTTGCAGGCGACGCCGCACGGCGGCGACGTTTTATGCACCGCGTCAGCTTCCGATGGCGAGATCGTGATCACGGTTCAGGACAGTGGACCAGGCGTGCCGTACGAGTTGCGCGAACAGATCTGGGAGCCGTTCTTCACTACGCGTCAGCGCGGTACGGGTCTCGGTCTGGCAATCGTTCGCAAGCGCGTGCAGGAAGTCGGTGGCTCTGCGTCGCTCGGCGTCGCGCGCAACGGCCACGGCGCCGTGTTCCACCTTCGCATTCCTATCAATTAAAATTCGCGCTCACGCGGAACTTTTGCATGCCATGTGCGTGATAGGTGTGGCTGTACGCATTACCTACTCTTAAGGAGATGTAGCATGAAGAAATATCTAATCGCGGTTCTGTTAGCTTTGGTGTGTCTCGGCGTGAATGTTCAGGCTCAATCCACACCTGCTGGGCAAACAGAAACCAAAACCGAAGACGAGACAAATCTCGAAACGCAACTCTATCTGATCGTCGGCACCAATCAGGAAGCCGCGGATACAAAACTCCCAGCGGCACTCGATTCGGTGCTGAAGCAGATGCGCGCAACGCTGCCTTTCAAAAACTACCGGCTCGTGTCCACACTCATCAATCGCGTCAAGAACAACGGGCGTTTGCAACTGAACTGGGTCGGTGGACCAATGGCCAACTTTGGCGCCACGGCATCGACCACGCCGAGCTTCAGCAACTTCAATATTCGGCAAGTGAATCTGATCCGCAACAGCCAGGGACAACAGACGATCCAAATGGTGGGCTTCAACTTCGGCGCCCGTATTCCAATTCAAGTCGGAGCGGTTGCTGCGAACGGCGAAGTGAAACCGGTAACCAACTATGAGACCACCGGCCTCGGAACCGATATCAGCATGCGCGAAGGCGAGCCGGTCATCGTCGGAACGCTCAATGTTGGCCCGTCAGGCGACGCCATCATCCTCGTCGTCTCGGCCCGGCGAACTCAGAACTAACTGTGTGGCACGCGATGCGCTAGTAATTCTCACCGATGAAGTTCTAAACTAACCGGAAGTGAGAAAAGACGCATTGCGATTGATGATAGTTGACGACGAGGAAGCCGCCCGCTACGGCATGCGGCGAGCCCTTACGACGCTTGGCTACAACATCTCCGAAGCTGGTTCCGCCGAGGCGGCCCGCGCTCTGCTGAAACAACACGAGCCCGACTTGCTCCTGCTGGACGTTAACCTCCCGGGAATGAGCGGGCTCGATTTCCTGCGCGAACTAAAGTCTTCAAACGGCAATGGCCCACTGGTGATTATCGTCACCGCCCACGGCTCCGAACGCATGGCCGTCGAGGCCGTTAAAGCCGGCGCTCACGATTATCTTTCCAAGCCATTCGAACTCGACGACCTCCGTCTCGTAGTCAAGAACGCCGCCGAGACAGTCCAACTCAGACGCGAGAATTATTCTCTGCGACGCCGCATCGAAGTCGAGCGTTCACAACGCGGCGCGCTGATCGGCACGTCCGAAGCGATGCAGAAAGTGCGGTCCATGATCGAGAAGGTCGCGGAGACTGACGCGACGGTCCTCGTGCGTGGCGAATCGGGAACGGGAAAAGAGTTGGTCGCACGCGAGCTGCACGAGCGCAACAGCGTTCGCCGCAACAGTTCCTTCGTCGCCGTGAACTGCGCCGCACTCCCTTCGGAGCTGATCGAATCTGAGCTTTTTGGCCACGAAAAGGGAGCTTTTACGGGCGCCGCGGCCCGCCGAGAAGGGAAGTTTGAACAGGCCGACGGGGGCACGCTCTTCCTCGACGAGATCGGCGACATGAGCTCGAACGTGCAGGCAAAACTTCTGCGCGCGCTCGAGGAACGACGTATCGAACGGCTCGGCGCAAACGAGTCGATCCCCGTTGACGTCCGGATCGTGAGTGCGACGCACCGGCCGCTCGAACAGGAGATCACAAACGGCAACTTCCGCGCGGACCTGTTTTATCGTTTACGCGTGGTAACGGTCGATATCGCTCCGTTGCGCGATCGTCGTGAAGACATTCCGCTGCTGGCCGACACGTTTCTGCGGATGGCAAGCGAGCGTTACGAACTACCGCAGCGCGCGCTAAGCCAGGGCACATTGAAGCGGCTGGTCGAGTACAACTGGCCCGGCAACGTCCGCGAGCTAAAGAATACGATCGACCGCGCCGTGATCATGGCTGAAGGCGACGAGATCGCCCCGCGCGACCTGCCGGATGAGATCACCGCCGGCATTCCAAAGACCGGCATTGCGGAGGGAGGCGACGTGACGGACGGCCTGCAGGTCCCGTTCACGGCTGATTTTCGCGAGGACCGGCGTGAGTTCGAGCGCCGCTACATCACTCGCTGCCTCGAACACACGCAGGGCAATGTCACGCGCGCCGCCGAAATCCTCGACATGCACCGGCAAAGCCTCCAGCACAAATTACGTCAACTCGGCCTCGGCCGCCGCTACGTTTCGATAACCGGCGACCCGCAAGATAATTCCGACACCTGAAGGGGAAACGATGAAGGCGCGACTCGATGCGATTCTGCAACGCGAACAGGCTGAGTATCTCGATCAACTGCTGCCGCAAACCGACCGGCTGCTGACGGAGATGGAGGCGCATGCGGCGCAGCATGATGTGCCGATCGCGGATCGGGAGGTTGCGGCCTTCATCGAGATCACTGCGCGCAGCAGCGGCGCGAAGCGGGCACTCGAGATCGGCATGGCGATCGGCTACTCAGTCATACACCTGGTGCGCGGCATGGGTGAAGGGAGTCTGGTCGTGACGATCGAGCCGAGCGACGAGATGATCCACGCGGCGTCGGGTTATTTTGAACGGGCGAGCGTCAGCGATCGCGTTCGCATCGAGCGCGGCAAAGCGCTGGACGTGCTACCGCATCTCGATGAGCAGTTCGATCTCCTCTTCATCGACGCCGTGAAGCAGGAATACAAACAGTATCTCGATCTCGGATTGCAACTCCTGCGCACCGGCGGGGTGGTGATTGTCGACAATCTGCTCTGGGGTGGAAAGGTCGCGCGCAAACAGGAGAACGAAGACGCCTCAACGCCGGCACTGCGGGAGTTCAACGTTTATTTCATGAATCATCCTCAACTCCGCGCCGTCGTTTTACCAGTCGGCGACGGCCTCGGATACGCCGTAAAGTATTAGACCACCTTGATTAATCCTCAATTCGCGTGGTAACTTCCACTCGTCTCTCTGAATATTTTTGTTGAGACGTCTCCCTCCTCATTGGATTTAAAAGCGAGTGTTTCTGATGAGCAAACAGAAGCAGATAATCATGCTCTTCCTGTTGGCGTCGGTGTCCATCGCCGCCCTCTCGTGCAGCGCCACGTCAGATAAAGACCCGTTCTTCGGAAAAACCGCGCCGCCGGCGAAGAACGTCTTTCGCTACGTGTCCGGCGACGAGCCGGAGTCGCTCGACCCCGCGATCAGCAACGGTCAACCCGAAGCGCGAATCTACATGGCGCTCTACGACGGACTGGTCGAGTACGACGCGAAGACGCTGGAGCCGAGGCCCGCGCTCGCCGAACGCTGGCAGGCAAACAACGATTCATCCGAGTTCAAGTTCTATCTCAGACACAACGGCCGCTTCTCCAACGGCGATCCGATCGACGCGAACGACTTCGTTTACAGCTTCAGGCGCGCGCTGAAGAAAGAGACCGCATCGCGTAACGCTTATCTGTCTTACTACATAAAGTACGCGCAAGCCTTCAACGAACAGCGAGTGTTCGTGCGCGACCCGCAAACGGGCCAGTTTCTTAACGCAAAAGACTTCGACGACACCACGCCACCCGAACCGCTCGCAGGCACGCCGCTCGACACAGCGAAAGACGAATACTCGTCCAGCGGCCAGCACGCCGAAAACGAGCCCGACTCCGACTTTCACAAACAACTTCACGCGCCGTTGCGCTTGACGCTTCCGGGCGACGCAAAAGCCCGCAACAAAGCACTCGACGCCGATCCGAAGTTGAAAGCCGCCGTCGCCGGCAAAGAGCTCGTCCCTGTAAAAGCGGAAGACATCGGCGTCGAAGCGATCGATAACTACACGTTGCGCATCTCGCTGCTGCAACCGGCGCCATTCTTCACTGGCTTGCTGGCCCATCAGCTTTACCGCGTCGTGCCGCACAAAGCCATCGAGAAGTACGGCTCGCAATGGACGCAGCCGCAGAACATCGTCTCTTCCGGTCCATTCAAAGTAAAAACGTGGCAGCCGTATGACAAGCTGGTCCTTGAACGCGATCCGATGTACTGGGATGCCGCGACGGTCAAACTGGACGAGATTCACTTCTATCCGATGTCGGACAATCCGACGATCATGAATCTCTACAAAGTCGGCGAGATCGATGCGGTGCTCAATCACACGGTGCCGAACGCCTGGCTCGAAGTAGTGAAGGTGAAACAGGACTACATGGACGGTCCGGAAGCCGCCATCGATTACCTGCTCATCAACGTAACGCAGCCGCCGATGAACGACGTGCGCGTGCGTAAAGCGTTCAACTACGCGATCGACAAGAACGCGTGGGCCACCTGGCGCAAGATCGTCAAACCGCTGACGGCGTTCACGCCGGAGGGAATCTTCCCGGGATACCCGCAGCCGAAGGGCGATCAGTTCAATCCCGAAGAAGCGCGACGACTGCTCGGCGAGGCCGGCTATCCGGTAACTAAAAAGGCCGACGGCAGTTATTCGTGTCCGAAGTTTCCGGTGGACCAGGTCGAGTACATCTACAACACGCAGGAATCAAACAAGGCGATGGCCGAGTGGATGCAGGCGCAGTGGAAACAGAACCTGGGCATCACCATCAGCCTGCGCAACATGGAGTGGAAGACGTTTCTGAACGTGAGGGCCAAGCTCGAGTACAAGGGCTTTTCGCGCGGCGCGTGGTCGGCCGATTACATGGACCCGTTCACGTTCCTCAGTCTTTTCTACACGGGCGGCGAGAACGGCACCGGTTGGTTGGATCCGAAATACGTCGCAATGCTCGACGACGCGAACCGCACGCTCGATCCGAAGAAACGGTATGAACTATTGGCCAAGGCCGAGAAGTTTCTGCTGGACGCACAACCGATGATTCCCATCGATACCGCGGCCATCAACTGGGTGAAGAAACCATACGTCAAGGGCATGTATCCGAACCCCGGCTCGCTGTTCCCATGGAAGTACGTCTACATCGAACGCGATCCATCAAAGTGGGATTATGGCACGCCGAGTTTGACGGCGGATTAGGATCTCGCTAGCGACACGATGCTTCGCTTCATAGTCAGACGTCTCCTGGTCACCATTCCTACGATCCTCGTCGTGATTACAATCACGTGGGGCCTCATCAAGCTTGCCCCCGGTAGCTTCTACTCGGGCGAGAAACGACTTCCACCTGCCATCGAAAAGGCCATCCGCGAGAAGTACGGACTCGACAAACCCTGGTACCAGCAATACGGCAAAACGATCTGGAGCATCGTGCGTCACGGCGACTTCGGCACGTCGCTGCGCTATGAAGGGCAATCGGTAAACACCATTATCCGCCGTTCGCTGCCGGTTTCCGCCGCGATCGGGATTCTCGCCTACTTGCTCGCGCTGATCGTCGGCGTCACCGCCGGATCGATCGCGGCGCTGAAGCAAAACTCGCGTTGGGACTACGCGTCGATGACGCTCGCGATGCTCGGCATCTCCGTGCCGAATTTCGTGCTTGGTCCGATTCTCGTGCTCGTGTTTTCGTTGAGTCTCTACTGGCTGCCGCCATCTCGCTGGGGCGGTTTTCCGAGTCGCAACCTGATTCTTCCCGTCCTCACGCTTTCCGCGATCTACATGGCGTACATCGCGCGGCTGGCGCGCGCGGGCATGTTGGAAGTGCTGCGCTCGGATTACATCCGCACCGCGCGCGCAAAGGGACTCAGCGAGCGCGACGTCGTGATCAAGCACGCGTTGCGCGGCGGGTTGATGCCGGTCGTTTCGTACACCGGACCGGCGCTGGCGTTCCTCCTGACGGGAACGGTCGTCGTGGAAAGGATCTTCGCGCTGCCGGGACTGGGCAACTACTTCATTCAGGCGTCGCTCAATCGCGACGAGCCGCTGATTATCGGCATCGTCGCGTTCATTGCCATCACGTTGTTGTTGATGAATTTGCTCGTCGACATTGCGTACGCGTATCTCGATCCACGCGTGAGGTACCACTGACACACATGGCCGTCGATCCTGAAATAGTTCACACGCCACCGGAAGTCGCCATAACAGAAGGCGAGTTCGTCCGCGGCACTTCGCTGTGGCGCGATGCGTGGCGCCGGCTGTTGAAGAACAAGCTCGCGGTCTTTGGCCTCGTCGTCGTCATTCTCATCACGATCGCGTCGGTGATTGGGCCAACGGTGATCAAGCGGACCATGGGATTCACGCCCGACTACATTCCCACCGACGACGTGCGCCTCATCAAATCGTTTCCACCTTTCACCGGTCCGAACGGCGAGTTTTCGTGGACGCATCCGATGGGCACTGACAACGCCGGACGCGATCAGCTCGCGCGCGTGCTTCAGGGCGGACAGATATCGCTCTTTGTCGGGATTATCTCGACGCTCGTGTCGTTGCTGATCGGCGTCAGCTACGGCGCGATAGCAGGTTTCGTCGGCGGCCGTCTCGACAACGTCATGATGCGCATCGTGGACGTCCTTTATTCGTTGCCGTACGTGATCGTCGTGATCGTGTTGCTGTCG
The DNA here is from genome assembly GCA_036279935.1 of Pyrinomonadaceae bacterium. Taxonomy (GTDB): domain Bacteria; phylum Acidobacteriota; class Blastocatellia; order Pyrinomonadales; family Pyrinomonadaceae; genus PSRF01. The sequence continues at coordinate 3,608 of DASURS010000156.1, read as the reverse complement.
ATGTTTCGCAGCCAAACGCCGCGCGGACAGCTCATCCTGCTCTTCATTGCGCTCGGTTCGGTATCTTGGCTGACGATGGCGCGCATCGTGCGCGGACAGGTGTTGTCGCTCAAAAACCAGGAGTTTGTGATGGCGGCGCGAGCAACGGGCGTTTCCGTTCCGCGCATCATCTTTCGTCATGTCGTTCCGAACACGCTTGGTCCAGTGATTGTTTACGCCACACTGACGATCCCGCAGAGCATGTTGACCGAGGCGTTTCTATCTTTTCTCGGGTTCGGCGTGCAGGCGCCGCTCGCGTCGTGGGGCAGCCTGGCGTCGGACGGCATTCAAAACATCGCGATCTTCCCATGGCAGTTGATCTTTCCGGGCGTGACGATGGCGCTGACTCTCTTCTCACTCAACTTCCTGGGTGACGGCTTGCGAGACGCACTCGACCCACAGATGAGGACCACTTGAGTATTTGTCATTTTCCGTTTGTCGTTTTTCATTTTTCATTGCCCGATGACGACACGGTCCGTCTTTTCAAATGAAAAACGACAAATGACAAACGGAAAATGGAAAATGTGATGAGCGAAACCAATGGCAACCTGCTCGAGGTAAAGGATCTTCGCACTTACTTCGAAACTGAAGACGGCATCGTGAAAGCCGTCGACGGCATTTCGTTTCGACTCAGGCGCGGCGAGACGCTGGGCATCGTCGGCGAGTCGGGATCGGGCAAGTCAGTCACGAATCTGTCAATCATCCGTTTGATTCCTGACCCACCGGGCAAGATCGTTTCCGGCGAAGTTATCTTCAACGGGCAGGATCTGTTGCTGCTTTCGAACACCGCGCTCAGGAAGATTCGCGGACGCCGCATCGCGATGATCTTTCAGGATCCGATGACGTCGCTGAATCCTTACATGAAGATCTCCCGGCAGTTGATGGAGATGACTCAGCTTCACCTGGGCCATTCGAAGGCCCAGGCGCACGCGCATGCGATGAAGATGCTGGAGACTGTTGGGATTCCCGATGCGCGAGCGCGTGCCGACAACTATCCGCATGAGTTCTCGGGCGGCATGCGGCAGCGCGTCATGATCGCGATGGCGCTCTCGTGTGAACCGGAGTTGCTCATTGCGGACGAACCGACAACGGCGCTCGACGTTACGATTCAGGCGCAGATCCTCGAGCTCATCAAAACACTCAAACGCGAAACGGGGACGAGTGTAATCCTGATCACTCACGATCTCGGAGTCGTCGCGGGAATGACGGACCACGTGATCGTGATGTACGCCGGCAAGATCTTCGAGCAGGCGAAGACGGCGGAACTGTTTGCGACTCCGGGCAATCCGTACACGAAAGGTTTGCTTCGATCGGTGCCGGATCCGACCGCCGAACAGGGCAAGCTGTACCAGATTCCGGGTCTGCCGCCTGACGTGGCCCACCTGAAGCCCGGTTGCCCGTTTGCGCCGCGCTGCGACAAGGTCGCTGAGATTTGCCATCGTGAGTTTCCGCCATTCGTGCAGCTCAACGCTGATCACTACTCGCTCTGTCACTTTGCGCGCGACGTTTATGCCGAGTCTGGAGGCGGGCGAGCGTCATGAGCACGGTCCAACCAAAAGAGGCGCTGATTTCGATTCGAGATCTGAAGGTCCACTTCGATCTCGGCGGTGGCGGCGTTTTGGATAAGCTGATCGGCGGCAGTCCGGTGAAGCGTGTCGTCAAGGCTGTTGATGGAGTCTCGCTCGACATCTATCGGCGGGAGACGCTCGGGCTGGTTGGCGAATCAGGCTGCGGCAAGTCGACACTCGGACGCGCGATACTTCGTCTCACCGAACCGACCTCGGGCCAGGTGCTCTTTCACGATCGCGACCTCGCGCACCTGTCACCAAAACAGTTAAGAGAGCACCGGCGTCACTTGCAGATCATCTTTCAGGACCCGTACGCATCGCTGAATCCGCGCATGACGATCGGGCAGATTGTGCGCGAACCGCTTGACACCTTTAACCTCGCGCGGGGCAGGGAAGCGGAAGAGCGCGTACAGGAGTTGCTCGAAACTGTCGGGTTGAGCAAGCGTTTTATCAAACGTTACCCGCACGAGTTCTCGGGTGGTCAGCGGCAGCGCATCGGCATCGCTCGCGCGCTTGCGGTCGATCCCGATTTCATCGTCGCGGACGAACCGATCTCCGCGCTGGACGTCTCGATCCAGGCGCAGATCATGAACCTGCTCGAGAAGCTTCGGCGTGAGAAACATCTCACGTATCTCTTCATCTCGCATGACCTGCGCGCGATTCGGCACGTCTCCGATCGCGTGGCCGTGATGTATCTCGGAAAACTCGTCGAGATTGCGGAGGCGAAGACGATTTATCACGAGCCGTTGATGCCGTACACAAAAGCCTTGATCTCGGCCGTGCCGGTGCCGGATCCAAAGATCGAAGCGACGCGGCAACGGATCGTTTTGGAAGGTGACGTGCCGTCGCCGATCAACCCGCCTTCGGGATGCCCCTTCCACACGCGCTGTCCGTATGCGATTGAGGTTTGTAAAGAGGTCGTGCCGCAGTTGGTTGAAATCAAGCCGGCGCACTTCGCCGCGTGCATCAGGATCAGTCCCGACCAACCACACATCGAATCCGTCCCACCCGGCGCCGCACCCGGGATTGAGAGTGGTATCAAAGAACCCGCCGCCGAATAATCACAGCGCTTCGCTGCCAACGGTTCGAGTCCTACGTGGGGAGAAATTATTCCTTCATATCATAGACAAAGGCCACCACAGGGTGGCCTTATGTTTATACGAATTTTAACTTTATGATTGATTCTTACGAGACGCTTGTCTGACCTGGTGTCTCACGTAAAAATCTAACTCTAACGCTGTTTCGTTGACTTTTCTGCCAACCGGTAATAGCCTTCGCTCGTTCTAAATTAAAGGCCGAGCTGAGCCTCTGCATCCTCGCACTCGCTAAATCCGGCCTCCCTCTTCAAACTTACCGTGAGAGGAGATTCTCAAAGTATGGCACAACCCAAGTCGAGAAAGAATGATTCCAAACGCACATCAAAGCATCTGACCGTTGCTATCCACGCCGCGGACCTCAAATCCCTCCGTGAAGTCGTTCGAAACCATCCCCTAGATTTATGGCTGCCGACCACATGCTATCCCGGACCCGACAGGAAACTACTATACGATCGCATTGGTCACGCAGGCGGAGTTAGATCGGCTTCGCGAGAAAGAGTTGGACGTTCGTTATCTCTTCGATCAAACAAGCGGGGAGCGGACCGCGAAAGCAACAATCGGAAAAGGTGATCGGTTTAAGGGTGGCCGTATTCCACCCCAAGGGGTTGGCTCGCGCTCTGATGTCAGAGACGATGATCTCGGGCCTATAATGAACGTCGACGAGATCAGTTCAGCGATAATAGGGCTCGTCAATGAATACGGCATTCCAACGTTTGACCTTCCGAACACTACTTCGGAAGGATCAGTTGGAAAAGGCGGGATGACAGGACCAATCAACCACGATGCCTACCACGTCTATTTCACAGCCGGCGTCCACGCTAGGGAACGCGGCGGCCCTGATAATTTAATCTACTTTATAGCCGACCTTCTGTTCGCGCAAAAACACTCCACCGGCTTGAGCTAT
>DASURS010000155.1:0-4536 GCA_036279935.1 Pyrinomonadaceae bacterium | reverse complement strand
CTTACCGGCGACAGTCGTACAACGGCGAATGCGGTGGCTGCGAAGCTGAACATCGATGAAGTAGTGGCCGAAGTGCTGCCTGCTCAAAAGGCAGAGATAGTCAAACGCTATCAGTCGCACGGGCACAAAGTCGCGATGGCCGGCGACGGAATCAACGATGCACCGGCTTTGGCGCAGGCCGACGTCGGTATCGCAATGGGCACGGGAACAGATGTGGCAATCGCGAGTGCCGGCGTCACTCTGGTGAAGGGAGATTTGAGAGGCATCGTGAGAGCGCGCCGGTTGAGCCGAGCGACTATGAACAATATCAAGCAGAACCTCTTCTTCGCGTTTGTGTATAACGCGCTCGGAGTGCCGATTGCGGCCGGCGTTCTGTATCCGTGGACCGGCTTGCTGCTGAACCCGATGATCGCAGCCGGCGCGATGAGTTTCAGTTCCGTTTCCGTGATTGGCAACGCGCTGCGCCTGCGGAGGGCTTTGCCCCAAAAGTCGGGAATACCACCAACGGTAGTTGGTGGATGATTCAATGCAAACCTACTGGCCGGCCAGCCACTGTTTGCGAATCCCACCAACGGCAGTTGGTGGATTGTTCATTTTCAGCCTTGTTTTAGGTAAAAAGTGAAACTTCCACCAACTCCCGTTGGTGGTATTCGTGCAAATCATTCGTCGACGCGTAGGCTGGCCATAACTATCCACCAACTGCCGTTGGTGGTGTTCCCGACTTTTGGGGCAAGGCTCCGCGAGAGTAAGAGCGGCCTCCGTGGGGTTGTGTCACAGCAGTCAGCCTACCGCATACCGTAGCTCACCTACCGGCGACCAACCAGTTACCTACCAAATACCGTGGGCACCCGGCGGATCTGCTCGGCTTTCGCCGTCTGGTTGCTCGGCACCTGAGTTGCACCTGCGGCGCGAGACTAGTTTGAAGAAGAGGAAAACAAAATGAATCGATGCCGCTTTATGTCTTGCAGCCGCACTGCTTGCACGCTCATGGTCCTAGCGCTGGTCCAATTACTGGCGGCCACCGGCGCACTGGCGCAGGTGAGGCACACCGTCGTCGCCGCGTCCGGCGAAGCCGCGCCCGCAGGCGGAACCTACGGCAACTTTCTCAACACCATAGCTTTGAACGCGCGCGGTCAAATCGCGTTTGATGTGGCTCTTGGTGGGCCCAGCACGTCGGGCGTGTTTGTCAGCCACGGCACAACGGCGTCGGCTATCGCGCTCGGCGGTAATCCGGACCCGGCATCGGCAAATTTCATCTTTGTCTCCGCTCCGTCGATCACGACGAGTGGTGACGTCATCTTCAATACAGGTACCGGAATTTTCCGTGGCAACGGTATGACGAACGTCCCGCTGGCGCAGGACGGAGACCCTGCGCCGGGCGGCGGCAGTCTGATCGTGGGTGGAAGCGCTTTCAGTGCGAATTCTCGAGGTCTCATCGCGTTTGCGACATTCGTGAACGGCGGTGTTGCTACCGAAGGTATTTTCCGCAACGACGGTTTCCACACAACGGCGATCGCTCTCGATGGCACTCCCTCGCCGACGGGTGGAACGTTTCTTTTCTTCAGTTCACCAGTGATCGACGAAGTGGGCCGAACGGCATTCTTTGCCGGCACGATTGGAGGATCCGCCGACTTTGGTATCTACCGCGGCGACGGAGAAAACATTGAGACCATCTTTGCTGCCAACCAGATTGCGCCCGGTGGACGCACGTTCGTCGATTTCAGTGATCCAATTGTGAATAAACACGGCCAGGTTTTGGTTCTGGCCCAGCTCGACAATGGAACGGGACTGTTTCTAAACGACGAGCAGGACTCCGTGGCGATCGCAGTCTCCAGCCAGCCGGCGCCGAACGGTGGAAGCTTTTCCAGCTTCTTCGGACCTCTAACTTTGAACGACCGAGGACAGACAGCTTTCGAGGCGAGATTGACGGGCGGCATGAGCGGTGTCTTTCGCGGAGATCGCACGAACGTTACGCCGATCGCTTTGAGGGGAGCGGCGGCGCCTGGAACGACCGGAACCTTCGACACCTTTGGCGACTTGCGGATCCGCAAAGACGGAAGCGTCGTCTTCATCGCTACCTTGACGCTCGGTGTCGGCGGCGTCGACGCCTCGAACAACGCCGGCATCTGGATCGGCACGTCTGAAACTGATTTGCACCTTGTAGCGCGAACGAGCCAGAACATTGCCGGGAAGATGCTGACAAGACCGCTGCGCCTGGGACCACTCGATATGGACCAACATTCGATCGTCTGGCTTGGTCGCTTCGCTGGAAACACGACGGCCATCGTGTCGTCCGAGCTCGATTCCAACGTTAATGACTGATTACGGTAATGCGACGGGACTCGAACGAAACTTACCAACGATACGTCAAAGCAACTCCCGCCTGATGTGATTGGAAGTCTTTATCCGGGTCGTTCGAGTCCCGCTTTTCGAAGCGATACACGACAACTATTCGTAAGTCAGACCGCAACACTCGCTCGAACTGAGTCTCAAATATCCATCGTCCGTCGCGCCTGGGCACGCGCTCACCCTCGACTTTCACCGTCCGTCCATAAAGCCGAGGCTTATAAGTAAAATCAAAATTAAGACGGGTCCGACGATCGATGATCGGCGTCGCAAACTCTGCTCCATACGCCCACCGAATGTAGCGATTCCTCGGGTCCCACGATCTGTTCTTGTCGTACCGATAACTGAGTGCCAACCGTCTGTCGCCGGCCAGCTTCCGAATAAACCTGGCGCCCACGTACGGGTCGATGGCATTGCTTCCACTGTCAAGCGGGTCTCTTTTGACACGATACGCACCGGCGAGTTGCAGCCTGGTGTTCTCGTTGACGCGATATTCGAATTGCTGACGCAGCGTGTATTGGTTGTTCAGTTCGCGATCTTCGGACGAACCCTTAAGCGTAATCTCGCTTTCAGTGCGCGTCGACCAACGCCCGAAGAGATGTTTCCGGTATGACATGAGTAGATTATGGCTAACGCGGTCCCATTCATCGGAGTTCGTATAACTATGTCCTGCTACCTCGTAATCTATTTCAAATGACGGCCTTTCCACACTGTTCTGGAAATGCACCCCCAGGCTGGGTACCAGACCAAAAGAGCTCACACCCTGAGGATCGTGATCGATATTCGTGTCAAAACTCGTGGCTAATGTGGCGCTGAACCACAAGCGGCGACGCCAGGCTTCAGTTTCGGCCAGGCTTTTGTTTGACGGGCCTGTTTGAATTTCGCGATTGGCGGCATTGAGCTGCGCTCGCGTGGCAGTTGAGCACAACAGGAGAGTAACAATGGCGGACGCCAGAAAAAACATCTTCATAGTAACGGCTCCTCACTTAGACGGCGGCAATGTCGGCCATTAACTTGCAGTGGGCTTGTCGATGCGTAGAAAGCAAGGCAAGCAAATCACCAAGAAGTTCTCGCTCGGCTGCATTCATCAGCTCATGGTGCAGCATGATCCCGACGGGCTGCTTTTGTTTCGCCGACCTGGCTATGAGTGTTCCGAGAAATTCAAAGCTCAAACGTTTCCCGTTCTTTTTCGCGAACCAGTCGATTGAAATCGGCAACTCCTTCAGACCTGAAACTCTAAGCGAAGGCGCGGTCGCGTCGCGTGACAGCACTTCGAATCCAAGCTCATTCAGGCACTCGGCTGTTGTTTTCGTGCAGCGATTCCACGGAGGCGTAAATATCGAATCGAAAGCAAAGCCAAACATTCCGTCGAGTGTCATTTTGCCGAGCTGAATGTCCTCATACTGATCCTCTTGCCTCCGTGAGACTCCGAACTCACACTTTCGACCGAGCACTTCGTAGTTAGTATGTGAAAATCCGTGCTGATGAATGCCGACCAGTTCCGGGGCTTCATCATGAGCAGCGCGGATTTCGCGGGCGAACTGAGTGGTCAACGCACTCGGGATCGCGGCAATATCGAGCGGCACTGAATGTTGTCGAAAACAGGCAAGCAGCGCACGAAATTCGTCGTTGGACCAACCAACATCATCGTCGCGGAAAAAGAAATCAATCCGTGTATCTGACTCATCCAAAGCCTCTCGCAATGGATCGAGCCATGCAGTCATGCCAGACATCGCACTAATTCCTCCCCGCAATAAGAGTCTTGCGTTGCGTGGCGCTGTTCGAGCAGGTCGCGCAGGATGTGGGTCGACCGTCGAGCGCCGTCAAAATTCAAGTGGATGGTTCGCGGTTGGAAGTCGATGAGATGTCGGATCTCCTCAGCCATGCGCTTCGGCGTCATCTCCTTCTGCTCCAGCACCCGCAGTGCGCCGAGAGTCTCGAGTCGCCGTGCACGTTTAAGCTGCTCATCTTCGCCGCCCCCGGCAAACGGCACGACCAGCGCGGGCGCCTGCGCCTGGATAATCTCCATCGCGGTGTTGTAGCCGCACTGGCTGACGGACGCCCTGGCATGGCACAGTTCCGAATAGAGATCCGGCACAGAGCGAACCAGAGTCAGTCCTCGTCGACCATTAGCAGCGACACGAAGTTCTTCCCATTCTGCTTCCCGCAAAAATGGAACAGCGACAACTT
>DASURS010000154.1:0-16782 GCA_036279935.1 Pyrinomonadaceae bacterium | reverse complement strand
TCAACGGAGGCCATCCAGGGCTTGTAACCTTCCTGAGATAACCTCGTGTACATCGCATTAACGTCAGCCAAATCCTCACTCGCGTAACTCAAGAAGATGAGCGGCGGAGAGTCTGGTCCGACTGGTTTTGTTTGTTTCCTCAGCAGCCATTGACAAATCTTTGCCGCCGAAAGAAAGGCATAGAATTGGCGCGGCTGACAACAACTACCATCGTCGTGACCGGATGAGAAACCGAGAATCTCTCGCAGCGCATTGAACATCAAGCCAATATAGTACTCAGTAGGATCGTCAGAATTACTGACCAAAGCCGCGCGGCGACGCAGTTGCTGAACGGTATTGATTACTTTCAGCACCTCGGGATCGTTGGCGAAACTATCACCAACACGAATCGGATCAGAAAGGTTGAGCGGCGCCAGCAGATCGAGCTCGAGTTGGTATCGTTGCGCCAGATTGGGCATTTGAAGCAGTTCGAACTTGATGATACTTTCGAGTTCGACGAAGTCACGGCACGTTGGACCAAGTCCCGTCTTGTAGAAATCTATCAGGAACCCTCTGCCGTGTTCATTCACGACGATATTCTCACCATTCAGATCGCCATGCGTGATAACGAGCACCAAAGGTGAGGGAAACAGCTCAACGTTGAAGCCATTCTTCCAGCGCTCACGAAACGCATAGGTCAACGGGTTCGGCAACTTTTCCACAACAGAACCTAATCGGACTTCGATTGTCGAGGCCCCATTGACCTTCACGTACGGAGCGTACGACTGAGAGCTCAGTAACTTTTCAACGAGTTCATCCAACTTGGGAACGTGTTTCTTTTCTGAGAGATTGAGCGACTGCCGGCTGCGATATATCTGGTCGAGGGGCAGACTCCGTTGCGGATCCGGCATCGTGCGCGCCTCATACCATTTCTCACAGGTCCTTCCGAAAAGGTGCGATAGCAGTCTCTCGACTTCGGGCGCGCTCGACTGCCCAAAAAAGGTGTTGAAGGGCTTTGGATTTGAACCGCCGACAAATGAGTATTCAATCGCCGCCAGGTGTAAGGTTTGCGCGGGTTCTTTTACGACGCGCGTGGTTTCTCCTTGCAGATAGGGCCCGGCCCAATCCGCGTAGTTTTGGTGCTCCTCCATGATCGTCGCACGTGGCCCGAGCTTCACCATCACGGGTGCGCCGCCGAACTGCAAATGCGGCCGGATCTGGGCCACGACGCAACCACCCTTGCCGCGCTTGATCTCGAGAATGGTTATCTCTTTCGCTGATTTAAATGCCGTACAAAGAAGGCTGACCAATTCGTCGGCAAGAACTCGTTTCTCAGCGTCTGACCGGCCTCTGAAATGCTTGAGATTTTCTACGATCCCCAGCGGCGTGTCGGTGCCCCAGTGAATAGTGAGATCGAGATGGAGACTTGTAACGATTTCTTCGATTGCTTTCAGCACTGCGGCCGGGCCATGACGCTTGAATACATATTTGACGACGTTCGCGTCGCGCATTTCAACACTGTTGCCTTCAATGGTCGAATCTCCATCGTCGAGCAACGTGAGAAAAAACTTGGGTATCTTTCCGAGCTTCCTGGCCAGTTCAAATCCGCTCCTGTCATTCGGGGCGTCGGACAGTTTCACATCGAGCCCAATGCAATTGATGGATTCTTGTTCAGATAGATCGAGAGCTTCCTGCGCCGTGTTCGCAGTGAGCACCCGATACTTATTCTCTTGTTCCAACCTTCGTTTTAACGATCTACAGTACTGCTCGTTATCGTCGACGATGAGGATGGTTGGCGTCCGCGTCACTGTTTTTCACCTCCGGAACAGATGCGAGCGGGAGGTCGATGGTAAAAACGTTGCCACGTTGGTCTACATACGGATCTGAGATATCGCCGCCAAAATCGTTGAGTACTGACTTAGCAATCATCAATGACCAGCCACGCCCCTTACTATGCGGATCGACTGTTTTGCCGGTGTATAGCTGATCGCGAAGGTGTTCAGGCACGCCCGGTCCAGAGTCGATGACGTGGATTAATACTCTTTTTCTTACCACCTTGGCTGCAAAAGTGATTGAACCAGCACCTTCGATAAATCGGAGAGCGTTGTTGATCATGCGTTCTAGAATCCATCCCAGCCATTGATTGTTGAACCGAACCATTGGCACGTCGTCGAGAACGGTGTGAATGGAAACGTTTGCCGCACTAAAGTCGCGCTGCCGTTTCTGGAGAATTCGATCGATGACATACATGACGTCCACTTCCTCGGCATCGTGGTTTGTCGGTAGGTTGTGAGGAATTACATGCACAATACGATCTGCAGTCGCATCTATGTCGTCGAGTATCTGCCGGCTCTCCGGGTCGGTAATCCGCTGGCGCAGAGCATCCACATCGACCCGAATGGTTACCGGCAACGGGTGCACTTCATGCGCCCAGGTGGAAGCGAGCCGGCCGATACGGGCCACCGCAGCCGCGGTCTCCATGCGTTGCTTCAGTCTTTCGTATTGACGGGCGTTCTTGATGGCTATCGCTGCCTGCAGCGCAAATAGCTTCATCACCTCCTTTTCCTGATCTGTGAAATCGTGCTGATCGAGATAGTTAATAAACATCAAGCCGACTAGCTCGTCATCAACCAGTAATGGGAACACTGCCGCCGACATTATTTTTTCACGACGGGTAAAGTGTCCTCGCAAAAGGCTCGACGAGTTAATCGTCGGCTCCAAATGGGGGTCTTTCAGCTTCGTACAACGGTAGACTACAGAGGTCTGCGCAAACGGCGGATCTGACAGTTCAGGAGCCATCAGGCCGCCGGCGTGAACTGCCGGAGATTTGAAGCTGTCGAGTTCGGCGTCGTAGTCGTAGATGATTGCTTTGTCAGCGCCGATGATCGCGTTCTTGTTGATGGCATCATTAACGATCTTCTGCAAGAGCGAGGAGCGGTCCACCTGCTTGTTGAGTTCGCGCGTGATTTCGATCAGAGACTCAACGCCTTTATATGATTCAGCGTTGACGATCGCCGGCACCACCTGGTTGGCAAATGCTTCCGCATGCTCTTCGTCGGCGCTGGTATAGAACGAGGGCTGATCGCTTTCCAGTGCCAGCATCCCGATCACTTTGTCTCCGCGAATCAGCGGAACTCCAACCCACGAACGAACGTGGCCGCAGCAGTAAATCTTTTCTTTCCAGAAGTGTTCGAACCGAGTGGACCGTATATCGTCAATGCGATACGACTTCTTTGTTCTCATCACCTGCTCGTTGGGAAATCTCGGGATCAGCGGGAAATTAAGCTTGAGCACTTCCTCTTTTTCGGGTTCGCTGAAGCCGTGGCAGGCTTTCACTCGCAACGAATTTCCCTCGAGCAATTGAATCGACGCGCTCGTAAACGGTACGAGTTGCTGCAGTTCAGCCAGAACTCGATCCAGGACACCACCGTAGTTAACGATTGACGAATTGACCTCGCGGGCCACGCGTTCCAGCCCGGTCGCAAAAGCAAAATTGTCGGCGTTCTGAATTGCGGTCACGGCAAAGCTGGCGAGAGTGCTGGCAACGAGTTCGTCCTCGGTGGTGAAACCGTGAGTGGTGTCCACGCGGTTAGCTTGATCCAACTTGTTCTCGAGTTTAATCAATCCGATAACCTCGTCTTTGCCGGCGACAGTCTTTTTCAGAGGCACGGTCAACAACGATTCGCAATGACCCGATGGTAAGTGCGGGTGTGGACCAAGGCTCTTGATTGCCGGATGGCTCCAAAGGTTCTTGCCGTATTCATTAAAGATGTCGGCTCGGGCAGCAAGATATCCGGTCAACCCGCATCTCACGGGAACTTTGCCGGAGTAGATTGGGAGTCTCAGGCCGACGTTAGCCGCGCCTGGTGGCGAACCACTGTTTGATTCCAGGATCAGAAATCCCGCTCGTTCAACCAGAAATATCGTAGCCACTTCTGCCTTCAACAACGAACGGCAGTATTTCACGATCAAATCGAATACTTTATGTTTCTCCAAGGTTGAAGTGACCATGTTGCCGACAGCAACGAGGTCGTTGAACACCTGGTTACGTTGCTGTTCCAGTTCCATCAACCGAGCGTCGTAAATCAGAGGCCCCGCACTGTCTGTGATCGTTACGGTTGCACCAATTTCTTTCTTGGTGAACGCTTCGCCATGCCGTCCCGCAACTTCCCCCGCGATACAGAGGCCCGCAGACGTCGCGCCTCCTTTTAGCGGAATCAGCAAAACCGTCTTGAGTGTCTGCTGCAATTCCGCGTGTCTGGTAATCTCTGCGATTATCTTCTCGCCCAGTGGATCGTCGGTGGTGAAAAGCTTGTGGCTACCCAACAGGACTTCCGGCATTTGGGGAAGCTCCAACAGGCGGCACAACTTTTGGAGCACGTCACCCCAACTAATTCGCCCTTCGACAATCTCCGCCGCCCTGACGCGCAGATTGTGGCCATCGCGCGTCGGCAACATGACGAGGCAAAAATCTCCGCGCGAAACCGCCAACACCTTCTTCGCCAGAACGTTCAGTTTCTGTTGCAGCGTCTTTGCGGCCAGGATTTCGCTGGTGAAACTCGACATCGTCCGCGATTGCTCCATCTGGAGCCTCGCTTGTTCAATCTGTTGCGATTGATTTAGCCGCACGGCGATGGCACTGGCCAGCCGCATTAAGACTCGCTCGTCGCGCTCGTTGAATGCCCCTGCGTCAGGACTCTCGATGTTGATGACGCCGAGAACCTTTGTATCGCAGACTAGTGGAATCGCGATCTCCGATTTCGTCTGCGTCAAGACTTCCTTGTAGTTGTCCTCTTCATGAACGTCGAAAACGACTTTGGGCTGTCCCGTCTGGGCCGCCCAGCCTACAATTCCATTTTTCTTGCCGATCTTGATCGGAGTTTTCCGAATCTCTTTGACCGGGAAATCTGTCGCGCTCACGTAGAGTTCGTTAGTATCCTGTTTCCTCAAGAGTATTTCGCAGAAACTCTGCGGCCAGTGTCTGCGGAGCAACACGAGGATCTTTTCGATCAGTCGTTCATCGCCCAGTTCAGACAGCTCCAGGACCAGTGCCTCCATCAACTCCCCAGACGTCTTTTTCTCATAAAGAACCTGTGCTTTGCTGAGTGCGGCGCCCGCGTGCCTGCCAAATCGGGCAAATGATTCTTCCTGATCTTCTGTAAACACCTTCGCCGGTTCTTTGTGATGGAGCGCAAGCACACCCAAAACCTGTCCGTCGTAGCTAATCGGCGCTCCCATTGCTGCTTGCAGTCCCAAGTGATCGAATATCTCCTGACGACCGGCCCAGCTTGAATAATTCGCTTTTGAAAAAGGTTGCTTTCTCTTGATTACCTCGCCCACGACGCCTTTGTTTCGATCGATAATGATGCCCGGCTCAATATAAGGCTCGCCGAAAGAGGCCTTAACAATCAGTTTTCGTTCATCGGGAGGGATGAACAAGTAGACAGCGCCGCCAGATGCTTGCAGGAGCTTGCATGCCGCCTTGATCGTCTCCAGCATGACGTCTTTCACCTCGACCGGATCCACGACGTCTAAGGCGGCGTCGTCCAGTGCGGCGAGAAGAGCGGCTCTCTTTCTGGTTTGTTCGTGTAGTCTCGCGTTTTCAATGGCGATGGCCGCTTGATCAGCCAGTCCCATCAACAGTCGGATCTCTTCATCTGAAGACGGATTGGTGCGATACAGCCGTCCCATCGTGAGAACGCCGAGCGACCCAACCATCGACTTGAGTGGCAATAACGTCAGCGACTTCAGATCCGGCCGCAACAGACACGCCTGCCAATCCGGGCGCGCCTCAAGGTCGACGATCTCGAGCGGCCGGTCCTGCTCGAATACTTTCCTAAAGTCTTTCGGAAAATCAGAGAGCGACTTCGAGAACTTCCTGCCTAAACCTCGTTCAGCCACAACCTGGATTTGAGTTTTCTTCGCATCGAGCAGCGCTATGGTGCAGGTCGTGAGTTTGAAGAGTCCCTGTAGGTTCTCGACGATGCCATCGAGGATACGGTCCAGCTCGAGACCTCTGCGCAACGCAGTGAACGTCTCATAAATTTTAGCGCGCGATATTTCTGAGAGTAGTTTTCGTTTCTCGGCTGCCCGTTCGATGTAAACGACCAGATCTTCGTTATCGAAGGGTTTAGTGACGTAGCGGTAAGCGCCCGCCTTGACTGCCTTCATGCCGTAACTAGCATCGCCGAAACCCGTAATGATGATAGTTTCGATCACCGGGTACCGCTTCTTCACTTCTTTCATTGTTTCGACGCCGTTTGGACCACTGCCGAGAAACAAGTCCATTACGATCACGTCGTAATTACCGTCGGCCTCAGAGACCTTCTTCAAGCATTGCGTGCCGTCGGCGGCCGTTTGCACTTCAAAACTTTGCTGGTTTTCCGCTCCTTCGCAGTGACGCAGCCATTCAGCCAACCATTCGCGCGCAGAGGTCTCGTTGTCTACGAGGAGAATTCGCGTAGGTTCAGCGGTCATGAGGTTCCTCCACGGATGGGACGATTAGGGGCAAGTCGATCAGGAGAGTCGTCCCGACAAAAATTACGCTGGATAAAACTGTGACTTTGCCGCCCAGCGCTTCGATCAGCGCCCGCGTAGCGAAAAGCCCTAGACCAGTTCCCTCGGCTCGAGTTGAGAAGCCAAGGTCGAAGATGTGATCCAAATGTTGAGCATGTATACCGGGCCCATTGTCACTAAAACTCACGCGCAATGACAAGCTTTCTGACGCCGGGGCGAACTTGGTTTTGACGATCAGTTTTCCTTTGCCCTTTGAAATATTGATGTGCTGAATCGCGTTCAGCGCGACGTTAACAAACGCTTGCTCCAACCAGCTCCCGACGGCAATTGTCGGCGGAATTTTTGGGTCGAGGTCCATTCGGATCTCGACGTTGTTTGTTTGGGCGACCAGCGTCAGCACACTCAAGGCGCGCTTAACGGTCTCGTTCAGCCGGACCAGTTCACGATTACCGACTCTCGTCAGGCCCAAATAAAGGCCGGCGATGTGGGTCATCTCCTGAGCATTGTTTTTAAGGATTTCGGTGTTCGTTTTGATTCGCTCGCGGAGTTTCGCATCCATCGCGGCTGACACGTCGTTCTCGATAGTTTCGTGATCTATCGATAGCAACGACGTGCAGTTCATTACGCTGCCCAACCTGTTGTTGAGCTCGTGAACGAGAGTGAAACCGACCTGCCCGGCGAAAACGAGTGGCTGCACCCTGCGAACCATGCGCTCAATCTCATCGCGATCGATTATCGAACCGATGTGACTTGCAGAAACTCTGGCCAGCTGCACGTGGTCACGAGTGAAGTGACTCGCTTCCGGGTGAAAAAGAAAGAGGCAATAACTGGATGGCGATAGCATGTCCACGGCCACGCCGATGCAGGAGAGGTATGTAAATAAATTGAGATACTTGAAACGCTCGGGTTTGTGACAGATGTTTTCTTCGAAGACCTCGAGGCCTTCCTTGATCACATCCTGAATCGGTGACGCGCTGAGTTGGTATTTTCCGTTTTCATAAGCGGTAAGCGGTGTTCCTTTGTGAAAGGCCACCCGTGCCTCGCCCGTCGCGAGGTCCATGTGGAACACTGTGCAAGCACTTGCCTGCGTTAACCGTTGCAGCTTTCCCAGTTCCTGGTTGATGGAAGCATGAAAGTTTACGTGTCGGGGAGTTGAAGTTATTGACGTAAAATCGTCGCCGAGCTTCGGATCGCAAACGTCGTTTTGTTCGTCCCAGCAATCCTTTCCGTTGGCAATTACTTTCATGCGGTCGATGAGCAGATGCAGGGGAATCGGTTTACACAGAATGCCCGCCCCGCCTGCCTTACGTACGCGAGTCGTCAAATCTCTTTCGGTGCTGGCGGTGAATAACCCCGTCAGCAATAGAACGGGAGAGGGATTAGTTGAGGAAGCGATCAGGTGAGTCGCGTGTACCCCGTCGATCTTTCCGTATTTGAACTTCTGGTCCATGAGCACGAGATCAAAGTGATTGCGGCGGCAGAGTTCGACCGCGTCCTCGCCCTTCGTTACTGTTTGAACGTTATGCCCACGGATCTGTAGCAGGCTTTCCAGCGAACTTCTAAAAGCTGGATCATCATCCGCGATCAGGATTTCGCGTAACCCTGTGATTAACTCGCAACCGGGTTCTTCGTGAGTTGCAGGCTCGCCGTAATCCTGCCGCGATTTGACGACGTTAAGGAGCGCGAGGCGATCCGCGATGCTTATGAAATCGATGAGAGGCGCGCCGCTGGAAGCCGTGTCCTGGCGCAGGTAATTGCGTCTGTACTGTTCGTTTCTGGCTTGCTTGTCCAACCTGAACAAGTATTTCCGAATGCTGAGACTCACGCGTCGCTTGCCGTGGTGAAAACCCGTGATCACGGCGTCGACCGAATCGTTGATCCATAAAACGCTATCGATGCGCTCCGGCGGGTCGGGACAGACCTCCGCTAGGCGAATGTAACCGACTACGGCGGGTTCAATCTCGACGAAGGCAATTCGTCGGAGGAGACCCGATACACGACAGCGCACTACCTGCCCGATCGTGTACCTGTGTTCAATGCCTTTCCACGGATCCCGTTCGGCCTGTCGCAAACTTAACTTGAGGCGCGCCTTATTGTCGTCGATGCCCAGCACCATTGCTTTGATTCGCTGTCCTTTGTGAACGACCTCAGCGGCATTGTCCGGCTCAGCGCCCCACAAGAGTTCCCGGTTCTTGATAACGCCCGCTGTGCCATCGTCGAGCGCCACGACGGCCTCAAACGGTTTGATGTATGTGATCTCGGCTTCTACGACACTGCCTTGTGGATATCGAACGGCTAATTCGCGCACCGTGTTATTCACCTTCTCCCAAGTCAGATAAAACAAATTCGTTGACAAATGGATTATGGATTCTTGCTTGAGGTGCGTCCTGTCATTTACCCGTTTTTTAGGCAACAAGACCGGGTGGTGAATCGATAGGCTCGTACTCGATGCGCGATCTGCCATTCATGGCGGCACGACGGCACGACAAGTGGCGGCGATGGTTGCCGACTTTTGAGGAAACTCTGTATCAAAAAGAGCCGGGGCGCACTTCGTTTGCCCCCTTCCTGACTTGTTCTTTTCTTGCTGGCTACGCTAGTTGGGCGCTGAGAGCGGTTGGATCCGTGACCGGCTGTTTGCACGTGTAGTGTTCACACACGTAGACGGTCGCCTGGCCGTCGGTGAGCGGTCGGTTCTGAAGCAACGGAAGCCGTTGCTGAGCGTCAGTTTCCCCGGCAAAACCGGGCGCGACGACCTTGTTCGGCAGATATTTGCGCCAGACTTCCTTCAGTAACGGTTCGATCCCGGCGGCGTCCTGGCCGACGATTGCGACCTCTTTCGGCGTGGAAAGCAGGAAGTCGATGGCAGAGAGCAGGTAACCGAACGCGGACGGATACTGCCGCGTCGAGTCGCCAACTTCCTGAAAGATCGCGACTGCGAGGTTGCGATAACGGTCGACGCCGGCGAGCACGGCGAGGCGCAGCAGGACGCCGGCCGCGACCGAGTTTCCGGATGGCGTCGCGTTATCGAAGTAGTCTTTTGAGCGGACGATCAGGTTTTCATGACTCTTGCCTGTGAAGAAGAAACCGCCGTTCTGTTCGTCCCAGAACTCGTCGATCATCTTGTCGGTAAGCGCCAGCGCTTCGTCGAGCCAGCGAAACTCTCCGGTCGTTTCAAACAACGTGACGAGCCCTTCGACGAAGAAGGCGTAATCTTCGAGGTAAGCGTTGAACTTGGCGACGCCGTCTTTCCACGTACGCAGGAGCAGCCCATCGCGCCGGAGGCTCGACAGCACGAACTCCGCGTTTCGACGCGCGGCCGTGGTGTAATCGCTGCGGCCCAGGATGACGCCGGCCTCGGCGAAGCTGGCGAGCATCAGACCGTTCCAGGCGGTCAGGATCTTTTCGTCGCGGTCTGGTTTGACACGCTGTTCGCGCAGTTCGAACAGCGTGCGCTTGCTTTGCGACAGCGAGCCGTTGAGATCTTCGATTGCGACACCGTTGGCCGTGGCAACGTCTTCGAGCGTACGTGTGACGTTCGGAATGTTTTTGCCTTCGAAGTTTCCGCCTTCGGTGACGTTGTAGTAGTCGCAAAAGAGCGTCGCCGCGGGTTCGCCGAGTGCTGAACGGATCTCGCCGATGTCCCAAACGAAAAACTTTCCTTCATGGCCTTCCGAGTCGGCGTCCTGGGTCGAGTAAAAACCGCCGCCGGCGTCAGTCATTTCACGGAGGACGTAGTCGAGGACTCCTTCAGCCGTTGCTCGGGATGACGCATCGCCCGTCATCTGAAAGTGATGAAGATAGAGACGCGAGAGCAGCGCGTTGTCGTAGAGCATCTTTTCGAAGTGAGGCACGAGCCAGCGGGCGTCGGTCGAGTAGCGATGAAAGCCGCCGCCAAGCTGATCGTAGATGCCGCCCTGGGCCATCTTCCGGCAGGTGTGCGTGACCATTTTGAGCGCGTCTTTGTTTCCCGTACGGTGGCAGGTGCGAAGCAGGAACTCCAGCGTCATTGCCGGAGGAAACTTCGGCGCGCCGCCGAAGCCGCCGTTGATGGAATCGTAGCTCCTGACGATGCCGAGGTACGCGGCGTCGAGCAGTTCCTTCTCGATCGGGTGATCGGAGCCGCCGCCTTCGCTCATCCGGCGCAGCGAGCTGACCAGTGACGTGCCGGTCTCGGCGATGTCTTCCGGTCGATCACGGTAAGCCTCGGCGACGCTGATCAGGACGCGCGGGAAACCGGGCATGTTGTAGCGGTCCTGCGGCGGGAAATAGGTGCCGCCGTAAAACGGGACGCCTTCCGGAGTCAGAAACACGGTCATGGGCCAACCGCCGTGGTGCGTCATCATCTGCACGGCGTTCATGTAGATCTGATCGAGGTCGGGACGCTCTTCGCGGTCCACCTTGATGTTCACGAAGTTTTCGTTCATCAGGCGCGCGATCTCTTCGTCTTCGAACGACTCGTGGGCCATGACGTGACACCAGTGACACGCCGAGTAACCGATACTCAGCAGCACGGGTTTGTTCTCGGCGCGAGCTTTCGCAAACGCGTCTTCGCCCCACGGGTACCAATCGACCGGGTTATGCGCGTGTTGCAGTAAGTACGGACTGCTCTCGTGAATCAGGTGGTTTGTGAATTCGTGCTGTTCCATAACGTCCCTGCTTGTTCTTTCCTAGTCTTTGAACCAGTACTTCGTTTTCTTTGCCCAGGAGGTGTTTGGATATTTGCGGTGCAGCAGATCGAACGCCGCCTTCGACCAGCGCCCGGTATCCTGGTCGGTGCAGCCGAAGCGCGTGCTCGTGACGGCGAGATGTAAAGCTTCGGGAACGCGCGTGTCGGCGGGGTTCTTCGTGCCCCATTGAATCGTTTGCTGCGCGAGATAGTTGGGCGCGGCGGTCACCACCGCGCGGGCCTTCAATTCTTGCTCCGCTTTCGCCTTGTCAGCGGCAGTGAGGAAGAGCAGCGGCTGAGTGGTTTCTCCGGTGAATGAAACGGGTGTTCCTTCCTCGTCTTCCGCGGCCGCCGCGTTCTCACCCTCGGCGGGAGAGAAAGCAGCGCCGCACCACCAGTTGTCACGATATGAGTCCTGTTTACTGAGTGGTTCCTGTCTGCCGATGCCGATGTCGACAACGGGCTCGAGTCCCGGAAACTTCAGCCACGCATAGATTGCGGCGAACCTCTTCGCTTCCGGCGTAGTGGCGGAGAGGAATGAATTCAGCAGCGGAGTCAACTCGGGAATGAGGGAGCTCACGATCGGGACGAGTTCATCCGCCGTTTTCATATCGCCGAGTATTACGGCGCGCAGCCAGGTGGCCTGGGCCAGGTCACGTCTGAGGGGCAACGGCAAAGTTGTGTTCTTCACGGCCTCTTTCAGGACTGAGAGCGGGATCTGCTCGTTGAATGCCTTGCCGGCGTCGTAATCAAAGCGATACTGGTTCTTCAAACCCTTCATCTCGGCTGAGAGTTCTTCATCGCCGGCCGCGACCTCACGGCCGTCGTCGTTCCAACTCAACGCGGCCGGAAGGCGCGGCGCGTAATTCAAAAAGTCAGTCAACGTCGTCGCGACGAGCATTCTCCTGCTCTTGAGCAGGTTCACTGCCGACGTGTCAAACTGCGGGGAGTTCATTTTTAAGAGCTGATCAAGCTGCGTGCGCGCGTCGTCATTCCTGCCTGACTCCATCAGTAGACGAACAGAGTGAAACCGCGCTGAAGCAAACGCGGCGGATGCAGGTTTAACGTTCAACGCCTGCGCAATCAGGTCCGCGGCTCTCGGATGCTTGGCGTCGACTTTACTCAGCGCCGCGACCAGCCAGGGCTCCGAGCGAGTCGCCTGCAGACGTTCCAACGCATGATTCGGCGAGGAAGGATCGGTTGACTGAAGCGTTGTGATCCAGTCGGTAAGATCGTCGTTGCCGCCGGCAGGCAGTGGCTTGGGTGTGTCAGTGTCGAGAACGCTGTCGAGCAGCGTGGTGTAATCCCAAAGGTCCTGCTTCAGGTTGTCGTTCTGTTTTTCGACGAGCAATATTCGCGCGAGCTCGTGAACTCGTTCCACGGGATGCAGACGCAGACGGACGAGATTTGCGAGACGAGTTGCGGCGGCGTGCATGGACGACTGATTTTTATCGGCGAGTATGTTTCCCAACTGGCTTTCAGCCGCGGCGAGTGACTCCTGTTTCTGTTCCGGCGTGCCGAGACTCGCCTTGCGGACGAGCGTGCGCGCCACGAGATACGCAGCGGTGCGCCGCCACGGTGACGCGTTGTCGGCGGCAATCGCTTCGAACCCTTTTCGCGCTTCGTCAAAGTTTGTCGCGTAGAAGTTGGCAGCGGCGATCTGGTAGGCACGATCCGCGCGCATGACGGCGTCGTCAGTTGGCGCAGCCGCATCCGGAATAGTGGCGCCGGACGCACAGTTGGAAAACACTGCGTCCTGCGCCGCGACCCAACTCTGCAACGCCGGATTGTCGGCGCCATATTTCGCGATGCGTTCGTTGAGCGTTGCGGCCGCAGTGTCGAACGAATCTTTATTGCAGTTGACGTAGTACTCGTACTCGTTCGGTTTCTCGCGGTTGCGGTTGACGTCGATCGCTTCGCGGTCCTGCACGCCGGCGACTTTCTTCCGCATCTCGAGCCAACCCTTGCTCCAGTCTTCCGGGTTATCGTTTGAGCTGAAGTCGAGCCGTTCCTTCCACAACTGAACGAGCGCATGCTGTTCCGACGTGCTGAACGTGCGTCCCGAGAGATAGCGATAAGCCACGTAGAGATACGAACGCGCGTAGCTGGGTTGGACCACGCCGATCCGGCCGCGGGCAAAGTTTTCGAGCGGATACGTCGGATGGACGGTGTGAACAAAAATCGCTTCGAGTGTGAACGGCCCACAAGCAAGCGCGGCCGTGCCGTTCAGGAGGACGAGAGCGAGGACGATAGCAACAAGCCTTCGACTCATTTGTGATATGACTCCAGTGCGGTGTTGAGCGAATCTTGAGACCACGAATTCGGATTGAAAATGTAAAGCCGATCTACGGCAGGAGGCGTGAGCGGTTCGTCAATGGCCACGCCCGCCGAGTTGCGGCAGATAGCAGAATCGAACCGACGGAGCCCGCGATCGACGCCCATGCGAAACAGCATCGGCACGGCTTCGTCGATCGGCAGATCGTCGAGCCAGTTATCTCCCGCGCACCACGAAGCCAGTGCGGTAATTGAAAGAGAAGTTGAAGGAGGTAGTCGTCGCCTGAGTTCATTGAGCAGGCCTTTATAAAACTCTCTTTCGGAGACTGTTGCGTCGAAGTCTATTTGAACCGCGGATATCGCGGATAATTTAGTGATTTCAGCGGCGGTTTTTTCTAACTGCGTTGAAGACAGGGTCGGGCGATCTGTTTCGATCCTAATAACTGCCATCAGCTTCGTTCCGGGAGCTAATTCGAGCGGTTGATAGCGCGGCCTGGCGAAGACGCGATCGCCTTGCAGTCGCAGCGTTTTCGCGAGAAAAGCGACGCCGACGCGATTCGTATCAATGAAGTCGAGTTTCTCCGGCCGCTCCCACGCCCAAATGATCACCGGCGGCAAGTCAGACCAATACTTCGGCTGCTGGGGCTTCGGCCTCGGTCGCAAAGCAAACATCGTGATCGGCAGCAGCACGATCAGAGGCAAAAGCCAGAGCTTCTTGTTCACGAGCAAACGCATTTCGGTTTGGTAGGAGTGTACCACCACCAAACGGTGCTTTGATATACTCGCGATCAAATGACAGAACGTGAGACTTTAGAATTTGACGTGGTATTCGTCGGCGCTGGTCCAGCGAACCTGAGCGGCGCGCTGCACCTCGCTCGCCTCGTCAAACAGCACAACGAAAGCGCCGCCGCCGGCGACAAACTCGGCGACGTCGAGATCGCGATCATCGAAAAAGGCGCCACCGTCGGCGCGCACATACTTTCCGGCGCCGTGATGGACCCACGCGGTCTCCAGGAGCTGATTCCCGACTTCGTCGAACAGGGCGCGCCACTCGAGTCGCCGGTAAAGGAAGACTTCTTCCTGTACCTGACACCAAAACACGCGATTCGTTCGCCGATCACTCCGCCGCCACTCAACAACCACGGTTACTACATCGTCTCGCTCAATCGACTCACGGCCTGGCTCGGCGAGAAGTGTGAAGAAGCCGGCGTCAATATCTTTCCCGAGTTTCCCGGTTCGGACCTTATTTACGACGAGCAGGATCGCGTGCTCGGCGTCCGCACCGGCGACAAGGGCATCGACAAGGAAGGGAAGCGGAAGGCCAATTACGAACCGGGCGTCGACCTGCTCGCGAAGGTCACAGTGCTCGGCGAAGGCCCGCGCGGATCGCTGACGAAGAAACTGATCGAACGTCTGGCGCTCGACGAAGGGCGCGAGCCGCAGGTGTACAGCGTCGGCGTGAAAGAACTGTGGGAGTTGCCGGACGATCGTTATCCAGCCGGACGCGTCACGCACACGCTCGGTTTTCCGTCGGATTCGCAGACCTACGGGGGCGGCTGGATTTACGGCATGCAGAACCGCGTGCTGAACCTCGGCTACGTCACCGGGCTCGACTACAAAGATCCGCTGATCGATCCGCACGCTGAGTTTCAACTGTACAAAACACATCCGTACATCGCGAAGCTGCTCGAAGGCGGCAAGATGATCCGCTACGGCGCGAAAACGATTGCCGCCGGCGGTTATTTCGCGATGCCTCGCAAGTACGCCGACGGCGTGCTGCTCACCGGCGACTCCGCCGGCCTGCTCAACTCGCAACGATTGAAGGGAATTCATTCCGCGATCAAGAGCGGCATGCTCGCGGCCGAGACGATCTTCCAGGCGCTACTGGCGCGGGACTTCTCTGCGAAACAGTTGCAACGTTACGAGCAGTTAGTGAATGAGAGCTGGATCGTTCCGGAGTTGCGCAAGGTGCGAAACTTCCACGCCGCGTTCAAGCACGGGCGTTGGCTGGGGCTCGTGAATTCCGGGTTGCAGTTTGTGACCGGCGGGCGCGCGTGGGGAATCTTCGATCGGGAAAAGTCGCAGCCGGGCCACGAAGAGATGCGCAAGCTCTCGGCTTACGGTTATCACGGCGACAAGCTCGAGCAGCGCTACAAGGACCTGCGTTTCGACGGCAAGCTGACGTTCAATAAAGTTACCAACGTGTATCACGCAGCCGTCGGACACGACGAGGATCAGCCCGCGCACCTGCACGTGCTCGATACCAATATCTGCTCGACTCGCTGTGCGGAAGAATACGGAAACCCGTGTCAGCGGTTCTGTCCGGCGGCTGTTTATGAAATGGTTGAAGACGGCGGAAACGGGCGTCGACGCTTGCAGATCAACTTCTCAAACTGCGTCCACTGCAAGACGTGCGACATCATGGATCCTTACCAGATCATCAACTGGGTAACGCCGGAAGGCGGCGGCGGTCCCGATTACAAAGGTCTTTAGACCTTTGTAATTTCAGATCTCAGATGTCAGATCTCAGAGAATCCGGGGTTTGCGATCTGAGATCTGAGATCTCAGCTCTGCGATCTCGAAACTAAGACTCCGAGCTCTTGATGCTGAAGTGGACCCGCCCGCGGATCACTTCTTCCAGCGCAATTCTGGTGGGCTTGTGTTTCTGCGGATCGATCTCGATCCGGGGCTGCGCGCCGCGCTGCAACTGCTTGCTGCGCTTGGCCGCCAGAATAATCAAACGATACTTCGAATCAACTTCCTGCCCGCTGCCGCCTTCAACTTCACTATCCACCAACTCTGTAGTAGCCACTCGATGTCTCCTTCGCAATTATTGCGGATGTTTAAGATGTAAATTCTTTAATAACCTGTTCTACCAACGGTTCCTGTCTGACGCACCTTGCTCGTTCTGCATAGATTATCGACGCGAGCTGCGCCACCGCCCGCTCAATCTCGTCGTTGATGATCACGTAGTCGAACAACGAATACTGCCTCAGCTCGGCGGGCGCATTGCGCATCCGCAACTCGAGCTCTTCCGGCGAGTCGGTCCCACGCGCGCACAAACGCTGCCGCAACACCTCGAGCGACGGCGGCAGAATAAAAACACTCACCGAGTCCATCAGCAATTGCCGCACGCTGGCAGCGCCCTGCACGTCGACTTCCAATATCATGTCGACCCCGGCGGCCGTTTTCTCCGTGATCTGCCGTCGCGACGTGCCGTAGTAATTCCCGTGTACGCACGCCCATTCGAGAAACTCGCCGCCCGCGACCATCTCGTCGAACGTGGGGCGGTCTACAAAGAAATACTCGCGGCCGTTTAGCTCAGTCGAACGTGGACCACGAGTGGT
>DASURS010000153.1:0-6716 GCA_036279935.1 Pyrinomonadaceae bacterium | reverse complement strand
AACCCCGGAACTTTTGCCTGTTTGCTAAACTCGTCGCTGATCTTGTCGTACGTGCTCTGCACTTCCGCTTGATCAATCTCGATCGTGATCTCCTTACGAGTTTGGGAGACGTTTGTGAGTTCGGTTTTCATTTTGTTTGCTTCAATTGGTGCGAAAGGGGGGACTCGAACCCCCACACCTTTCGGTACCAGATCCTAAGTCTGGCGCGTCTGCCAATTCCGCCACTTTCGCTTTTATTAATTTTCCTGGACTCGTTATGAATCCAGTGTCCGCGGGTCGCGTGTGACCCGATTGTCGACGACCGTGAGACTGTACCATAGCACTTTGCCAACTCTGTAATGGCCACTTTCGCGCCACGGCTTGTCGGGTAAATGAAAAGGACGGCCACCCACCGGCCGTCCCTCTTCGTTCTTAATAAAATGAGGACTACTCTTTATTCTGCTCTGACCAGAATGACGTCCCACGCCCAACGCCCCATTCGCGTGTCCTGCGAATCGCGAACCTTCGAGCGCCAGCGGAACAGGTTGCCGTAGGGATCGACTTTCTTTGAGCTCCTGTAGCTCAAGGCTATGCTCTCGACTCCGAGATCCCCGAGCGTATGTAGCTCGGCCGTCTCTGATATGCCGTTGTGATTGTCGTCACGCCACAAGCGCAGTGATGAGAAGATGGAATCGTCACTGGCGATGTAATCATCGCCGTTGCCGCCGTAGGAAAGTTTGTCATACTCGGCTAACGCCCGAAACCCGTTCCACTCCTCTCCGCTGCTGAGCGGCGGTTGCGGCGCTCGATTGCCAAACAGTTCGGCGCCGTTATCGATCCTGCCGTTGCCGTTTCGATCGAGCACCAGCCAGGCGTCGTCGGAGCCGCTGATGGTCCATGAGAGCTGTTCGCGATTGCCGTCGCCGTTCAGATCGAACCGGACGCCGCCGGCTAGATCGGTGAGATCGAATCCGTTGCCGGCGACGTCTATAAGGACAGGAGTCTCGCCAGTGCAACAGCAGCCGTTATGTTCCTGTTGTCCTAACGGGCAGTCGCCGAATTGATCGGCGGGCCCGTAGCACGTCAAACCATATTGCTGATACTGGCAACTTGCTCCGCCACCGTCGCCCCAGGAGCAGGGGAAATGTCGTTCAACAAAATCGCTCGGCTGACCGCTGGGCCAGCAGCTAATGTCAATTTTTGCGCCGCATCCCCATTCGCAACTGACCGCCGCGGTTACAGCAATACGGTTAATGACTCTTATTGCGAATGTGCCATCGCTCGATCGCACCGGTGAATTGAATAGCGGCCAGCATTCAGTTTTTCGCGGCGTGACATCGCAGCATTCCGAACCTGAGTCGCACTGTCCGGTACCATTGGGCTGAGGATTCATAAACCACCGGGCACCGTCTGGCCACGTAACGGTCCAATTACCTTGTTTCCACAACGCATCGCACGGGAGAGTCTGATCGCCGGCATTTGTTCCGTCAGGTATGCAAGGAGCTGCTGTAGTCGGGATGGTGTAAGCAAGCGTGGCCAACAATAGGCCAACGGCCAGGGGCAGTTTTCTCATTAAAATCTCCTCCGGGTTTTTTGAGGCTAAGGAGAAACGTTAGGAAGTTTGACTTTATTCAGCGAGTTCTCGCAAAAGCGGGTGAGCCTTAGCAGGCTTTCGTTGAGAGGCTTCCTTCGATCCAATTCGTCAATGCGGCGAAGGATATCCTGGGCGCCATTACCCAGGCCGAGCTGTACGCCGCCGGGCAGTAAGCTGTCAGCATCTGAGTAGCGATTGACGAACCCAGCAGGCCGCATTCGAACCATCTCGGCTACGGTTTCCGTTTCAGGGGCCGCAAGCACTGTCGCGAGCTCGAGTCTCAAACGGCTTACCTGATCTTCCTGCGCAGCGACAGCCTTTGACGGACTTCGAAGTAGCTTGAGGGTGCGTTTGCATTGGATCGCGTAGCCGACTCGCGTCTCCATGATGTCCTGATAGAACAAGGGGTCGCCGTCGCCCGTGCCGTCTTCCAGAACTACGGCTTCGACGGTCACGTCATACCGGGGTTTAAGAGGAAGAGAAAAGTAAAAATTCTCTTCGCGCTTTTCCCCGGAGGCGAGGCCATCCGAATCTTCTGCAAAGGCCCAGTCTCCCCTCACGCTCGACGTTGGACCAAACGATAAAACGGTCGCGGTTATCTTCTGCTGATAGTTGTTCCTGAGCGAAATGGACATCCTGGTCCCTTCCATTTTCGCGTCCAGGACTTCGTAGCCGCTGGTCTTGTTGCGGACCTTGACGTTGTCCGGAATGGGCTTTTGCGTTTGAGTCGAGGGGTGAGTGGTTACCGTGAAAAAACCAACGAGCACTAACAGGGCGACGCTTGGAAAAATCATGAGGTGCGATGAGCGCATTTTTCCCTCCTGTTTGTTGAGAGGATAGAGTAAAGGTGTTTGGGCGTTCAGTACTCAACTTGATTTTAAGACCCCGCACGGTGGAAATGATTGAGTTTCTGCGAGGCCGAACAGAACAGGAGGCAGAGTAGAGCAAAGAGATTCAGGCGTCAACTAGTAATTTTTCGGGGCTCAAATCGCGGATATGGTCCATTACGCCACACGGTAGTCCACCCTCGGCTTGCCGAGGAAGTCTTTGCCGGTGTGCTTGACGATGAGGCCGAGCTGTTCGAGTTCGTAGTAGGCGCGCTGGATCTCGCCTTTATCCACTGACAGCTTTTGCGCGAGTGCGGCCGGTGACGGGAGCGACTCGCCGGAGCGCACGGTTTGGCTTTTGATCTGGTCCTGGATCTGTTCCCGCACCTGCGCGTAAACAGGACTGTGGGTGCGACCTTTTAGTTCGATGTTCATCGGGCCGAACGTTAAAGCGTGCGCGTTACCTTCGACAGTGATCGCGGCGCGTCCGGGTCTAGTCCCTTCGCCTCGGCCAACAGCGCCGCGAAGAGCTGGCCGGGGACGATGTATGGAATCGGCGCCAGAAACTCGTCGATCTCGCGCGGCATGATGATCGAACGCGTACACAGCGCGGCGGCGTCGAGGTCGCTCGTGATAGCCAGCGTGTCCGCCTTCAACTCGCGCAGCCGTTCGATCAAGCTCTTCACTCCCGGCAACATCACTCCCGGCGGCGCAAACAGAATTACCGGGAAATGACGTTCGACCATCGCGAGCGGCCCGTGCAGAAAATCCGCCGACGAGAAACGCTCCGCCACGACGTAGCACGTCTCCATCAACTTCAACGCCAACTCGTAAGCGTTCGCATACGCGAGCCCGCGTCCGACGACGACGCAATTTTCCATGAAGACGTAGCGCTGGACCAGCTCGAGTATCGCCGGCTTCTGTTCCAATGCGCGATTTACAAAGTCGGGAATGGCGTCGAACGAGAACGACGGCGCGTGTTGAGCCGCGAGTTCAGCGGCCAGCATATAAAAGAGGACCATCTGTCCAGTGAAAGTCTTCGTCGCAGCCACCGAGCGCTCGCGACCGCCATGCGTGAACAGCGCTTCGTCGACGATTCGCGTCATCGCGGAGTTCGGTTCGTTAGTAATGCCGACCGTCAACGCGCCGCACTGCCGCGCATTCTCGAGCACGCGATTGATGTCTTCACCCTCGCCCGATTGCGACACGCCGACTACGAGCGCGCGGTCCAACTTCAAACGCGCGCCGTAGATCGTGTGTACAGATGGAGCCGAAAGAGAAACTGGAATGCCGGTAGTGATCTCGAGCAGATAACGACCGAACAGAGCGGCGTTGTCGGAACTGCCGCGTGCGACGAGTACGATGAGATCGATCCCGCGAGCCTTTATCGCTTTTCCCAGTTTTGCGATCTTGCCGCGTTCCTGCGCGATGGTGCGTTCGAGTGCGGCGGGCTGCTCAGCGATCTCCGCAAGCATTAAGGACATCGGTGTGCAACTTTAACACAGCCTGCGAGAAAACGCGGACATGAACCTCACGCGGGTTGCGGCTTGCGTCGCTTCCTCAATATCGCCGCTGAAATGAGCGTCATCACTATCCCAACCGGAAGAGGCTCGAGGATTGTGAAGGCGACGTTATAGATCGGATTGGCGTACATCTGTTTGAAACCTTTCAGTTCTTCCCTTTGCCGTGTCAGCTCCTCCGGCGACGCGCCCGACGCGCGCGCTTTCTCGATCACATGTGCCGCATATCTGTCCATGAAGTCGGGGAAGAACGCTCGGTATTCAAACTGCCACGTCAATACATATATGACGCACGTGATCAGCATGATGAGGATGCCAACGGTGAAAGCCTTGCCAAAACTGATCTCGCCGCCGCCGACGTTTTCGCGATACGAGCGGATGCCGAAGAACACCATCAGAAACGCGAGCACCATCGTCGTGTAGCCGACGATCACGCCGCGGTCGAACCCGATGCGATCGACGAACGCAACAGTCAATAACATCAGCCCGGACATAATCGCGCCCGAGATCAGGCCGTACGTCAAAACTATTCTCTTCATATTAATAAGGACTCCTGAGCGATACGTTTGGTCGAACTGTGGGCGAGAACCTACGCGTGAAGCCGTCAGTTGTCGTCATACTTTCGGGTGATTTTCGGGTTTTGAATTAAGAAATCATACTTTTGTATGGCACATCAGCACGGATCAGGGGACTAAGGGATCAGTCCCATGTCTTTTCCGATCTGCACTGCCTGCGTGCGACGCTTCGCGCTGAGCTTGTCGAAGAGCCGGCTCGAATGGGTCTTAACAGTGTTTTCACTGACAAACAGTTTCTCTGCAATCTCGCGATTGCTCATGCCCTGGGCGATCAGTTCGAGAATCTCGAGCTCTCGTTTGGTGATGCCGAGATCTTTCAGTCGCTCCTCGTTCAAGGCGAACGGCTGAGACGCCGGTACTTCTTTAATGACGACGACCTCTTTGTTGCGCGTCAGTTTTATGCCGAGCCAGATGCCAACAATGGCGAATAGGGCCGCGATCAGGCCGCCATAGATCTCAATCGAGTGCTCCACGATCAGGAAGCGAAACTCGATATACCGCAGCAGGGCGATCAGCACACCACCGCTGAGACCGTAGATCATCACGTGAATGAGCGTCTGTTTCCTGGGCACCGCGCGCCATAATAACCAACTACCCACGTCTCCTAAA
Organism: Pyrinomonadaceae bacterium; assembly: GCA_036279935.1. Lineage (GTDB taxonomy): Bacteria > Acidobacteriota > Blastocatellia > Pyrinomonadales > Pyrinomonadaceae > PSRF01. The sequence goes on along the minus strand of DASURS010000153.1, from coordinate 1,612 downwards.
AAATTAGTTGACACGGATCGCCGCCCGCCGCTATAGTCCTAAAAAGTTAGGAGACATCATGGCGCGGCCGAAGACGGACAAAAAGACAGACAGCCTGACACCGCTCGAACTCGAAATCATGCATGTGCTGTGGGAAACCGGACCCGCCAATGTGCAGACTGTCCAGCAAGCTCTCAAACGCGATCTCGCGTACACGACCGTCCAAACCATGCTCAATATTCTAGAGCGCAAGGGCAAAGCTAAACGCACGCTCAAGAATCGAGCGTATTTCTACAAACCCGCCGTCAGCCGCAAACAGGTCATCGGAAAACACGTCAACGACGTGATCGAGCGGTTGTTCGGAGGATCGGCGGAAAGCCTGGTGATGAGCTTGTTGGAAACGAAACACCTGACGCCCGAGAAACTCGCGCGTCTACAGGAATTGTTAGAGAAGTCGAACGAGGAAGCCGATGAGAATAAGTAGTCAACTGCTGCTCAACTTCTTGCTCAACGCCGTCTGGCAGATCGCCCTCATCGCAGCGCTCGCGAGCTTTGGCGCGTGGCTGCTCCGATCTTCTTCCGCGCGTTATCGCCACTGGCTGTGGGTAAGCGCGCTGTGCCTGGCGTTTCTCGTTCCCGCCGCCACATCGATTCGCTTCGGTATTGAAGCGACAATCGCAGCACCGGTGACAACCAATATACCGTTCCCCAGCGAAGAGCCAGTGCGTCAACTCGATCAAGTCACGAGTAACAGTAGCGGTGTGCTTGCGTCAGTCATTCAGTTGAACACGGATTTGGTGTTCCTGGTGTTGGGAGTGTACGGAATCTTTCTGCTCTATCGAACTTTCAGACTCATTCAGGCCTGGCAAACCACCCGAACCATCAAACGCAACGCTTTCGAGCTCGACGCCGACGATGAGATCGCGTCGATCATCAACAAGTGCGAAAGCGAATTCGACACGGGCGCGCGCCGCGTTCGCGTGCTGCGATCGGAAACCTTGCCCGTCCCGGTGACGATGGGACTCTCGCAACCGGCGATCGTCCTGCCGGACGCACTGCTCCACGAAGGCAACACCGATCTACTGACTTCCGCGATCGGACACGAATTCATTCACGTTGCCCGGCGTGACTATCTGCTCAACTTCATTTACGAACTGCTCTACTTGCCGATCTCGTTTCATCCTGCTGCCGCGTTGCTCAGGCGCCGGATCAAACAGACGCGCGAGCTTTGCTGCGACGAGTTAGTGGCCGCTCGGATTCTTAACGCCGAGGTCTATGCCCGCTCGTTGCTGCGACTCGCCGGCGCCGCACCGTCTCTGCGTCGACTCTCCGTTACTACAACCGTAGGCATCGCCGATGCTGACATCCTGGAGGCCCGTATCATGTCGTTGTTAAAGAAACCGGAATCGAATACACGCTGGAAGAAGTTGTTGCTGGTGGTTGTTTCGTTGTTGCTGCTGGTGCCGTGCGTCGCGGCTGCGTCGTTCGCATCGCGATTTGATGTCGAGGCAAATGCGCAGGATCCTGCCCCACAGGATCAGGAGCGCAAAGAGAAAGTCGAAATGAAGATGCGCGAAGCGGGCAGAACCGAGGAACAAAAGAGAAAGATCGCGGCCGATCCGGCGTTCATGGA
>DASURS010000152.1:0-20386 GCA_036279935.1 Pyrinomonadaceae bacterium | reverse complement strand
GACATGACGAGCGACCTCGAGCGCTTCCCCAAACTCAACGCGTCCTTTTCCTGTCAGACCGAGAAACTCGCCGGCGAGCGTCGCATGGCGATTGCGGAAGAAATCGCGCCCCTTACGCCCAACTGGGAGGAGCTCGATCTTCTTGTCCGGATGCTCTTTGATGAACGCCTGCGCCGCTTTCGTCAGGTTCGTATTGAACGCGCCGCAGAGTCCTTTATCAGCCGTGATTAGAACCAGCAGGTAACGCTCGTCGCCGCGCTGATCGAGCAGCGGATGATGGAACTCTTCGTCCGTGCGCTTCGCGAGCTCGCCGAGCACTTCCGCCATCTTGTTTGCAAACGGGCGAGCTGTGACGACGCGATCCTGCGCGCGCTTGAGTTTCGCGGCAGACACCATCTTCATGGCTTTGGTGATCTGCTGCGTGTTCTTGACCGACTTGATACGCCGGCGAATGTCGAGAAGGTTCGGCATCGTCGATTAAGCTGTCGGCGCTGCGGCCGCTGAAGTCTGACGCGCGGGCGCCGGCGCGAAGTCCGCGCCAGTTTCCGACTGTTTCTGCCAGACGTCTTTGAAGTCTTCCAGTACCTGTTTGAGATCGGCTTTGATCTCGTCCGTCAACGATTTCTTTTCGGCAATCGCGGCGAGCACGCCGGGATGCGAATTCTCGACGAACTTCAGCAGGCTTGTTTCGAAGCGACGAACGTCTTCAACCGCGATGTCGTCGACGAAACCGTTCGTTGCGGTCCAGATCACGAGGACCTGTTTCTCGACGTCCATCGGTTGATACTGCGGCTGCTTCAGGATTTCAGTGAGCCGCTGTCCACGGGCCAACTGCGCCTGCGTCGCCTTGTCGAGATCCGAACCGAACTGCGCGAAAGCCTGCAACTCGCGGAACTGGGCCAGGTCGAGACGCAACGTTCCGGCGACCTGTTTCATGGCCTTGATCTGCGCCGATCCGCCTACGCGCGAAACGCTGTTGCCCACGTTGATTGCCGGGCGGAAACCGCTGTTGAAGAGGTCCGCTTCAAGGAAGATCTGTCCGTCGGTGATCGAGATTACGTTCGTCGGAATATACGCCGAGATGTCGCCGGCCTGCGTTTCGATGATGGGCAAGCTCGTCAACGAGCCGCCGCCTTTCACGTCGGAAAGTTTCGCCGCGCGCTCGAGCAGGCGTGAGTGCAGATAGAAAACGTCTCCGGGATACGCTTCGCGGCCCGGCGGTCTGCGGAGCAATAGCGAAATCTCGCGGTACGCGGCCGCCTGTTTCGAAAGATCGTCGTAGATCGTCAGCGCGTGTTTTCCGTTGTCGCGGAAGTACTCGCCCATCGCGGCGCCGGAGTACGGCGCGAGAAACTGCATCGCCGCCGGGTCAGACGCGGTCGCCTTGATCACGATCGTGTAATCCATCGCGCCGAAGTCCTGGAGCGTCTTCACCACCTGGGCCACCGTCGACGCCTTCTGCCCGATCGCGACGTAGATACAGACAACGTCTTTGCCTTTTTGGTTGATGATCGTGTCGACGGCGACTGCGGTCTTTCCTGTTTGACGATCGCCGATGATCAGTTCGCGCTGACCGCGTCCGATCGGCACCATCGCGTCGATCGCCTTGAGACCGGTTTGCAGCGGCTCTTTAACCGGCTGCCTGTCGACCACGCCCGGAGCGATGCGCTCGACGGGATAGAAGTGATCGGTGACGATTGGACCAGCGTCGTCAATCGGATTGCCGAGCACGTCCACGACGCGGCCGACCAGTGCTTCGCCGACCGGAACCTGCATGATCCGTCCGGTGCGCTTCACGAGATCGCCTTCGCGGATCGTCTGGAACTCGCCGAACAGCACGGCACCGACTTTGTCCTCTTCCAGGTTCAACGCCAGCCCACGAACGTCGTGCGGAAACTCGAGCAGCTCGCCGGCCATCACCTTTTCAAGACCGTGGATCTCCGCGATGCCGTCGCCGATCTTGATGACGGTTCCGACTTCGGTGACCGTGCCCTCGCGGTCGAAGTTTTCGATCTGTTTACGAATGATCTCGTTGATTTCACTAGCTCTAATGGGTTCCATATTTCCCTCTAAATCGCATTAGCACTCTAACCTGCAAGCTCCTCGGACAATCGGTCGAGGCGGCTCTGAACTGAGCCATCGTAGATCGTTGAACCGATGCGGGCCACGAGGCCGCCGATAATCGTCTCATCAATGTTGAAGCTCACGCGCACGGACCGGCCGGTGGCGGCCGCCAGCGTCTCGCGCACTGTGTTCTTCATGTCTTCCTGAAGAGGCCGCGCCGTTGTGACGTGCGCTGAAACTACACCGCCGCGCTCGTCGAGCACATGGCCGAACCGCTCCGCCACATCTTTCAATTGAGCCAGTCGTTGATTCCGCAACAGCACGCGTAGAAAACTCGCCGTTGTCGGCCGCACGCGTGTGCGGGCGATTAACTCTTCGAGCACCTTCTGCTTTTCGTCGTAAGGGACGGTGGGATTGGCGAAGACTTCCTTCAACTCGGCGTTCGTCTCGATCATCGAGGCCCACTGATCGACTTCCTGCTGGACCTCCCGCTCCTCTTTTCGATCGACTACCACGTCGGCGAGGGCGGCTGCGTAGCGCCGCGCGACTGTTTGCACACTCAAACTCGCGTCCTCCTCAATTCGCCGATGCTCTCTTTAATAAGAAGCGCTTCGTCCTCGGGTTTCATCTGAACTTGAATCGACTGGCGCGCAACGTCGATGCTCTTCATCGCGAAAAACTGGCGCAACTGTTTGCGGGCGATTTTGTCCGCGGTGTCCATCTCGCGCTGCGCCTGCTGTTTTAACTTTTCCAACTCGCGTCTGGTGGCGTCCGCCAAACGCTCGCGTTCGGACGCCGCTTCGTCGCGCGCGTGTTCGCGCACCGATGCGATGTCGGCTTCAAGATGGTCCAACTGCGCTTGAGCTTTCACCATCTCTTCCATCGCGCGAGTGCGTTTCGCCTCCGCGTCGACCAGCTCCTGCTTGATCGCATCGCGCCGCGACGCCAGCGCGTCACTAATCGGCCGGCGCAGGATGTAGATCATCACGCCCACGAAGATCGCGAGGTTCAGAAACTTCCAGACTTCCAGACCTGGGTAGTTAAACCACCAGGGTAATTCTACGGCCAGTATGTACATCGCTCTTAATTTTGATTGGGCCGGCGCAGTATTTGAGAACTTATCAATCCGCCCATAGTTGCCGCTTGCGACTCCAACTCCGCCCGCACCTGTTCCTGCTGTTTTTTCGTGGTTTCGATCTGCTGCGCAACAGTATGCGAAAGTTCGTCGCGATGCTGGCGCACCTTCTCGTCCTTCTCTTTCAGGCCGGCTGCGCGCTCCTTCTCCAATAGTTGGTAGCCCTCGGCGCGAGCCTGTCGCAAAGCTGCGTTGTACTTTTTCAGTTTGTCATCGGCCTCGGCTGATAGTTCCTGTGCTGCGTTGAGCCGGCCAGTGATCTGCTTTTCGCGCTCACTGAGTATGTTGTTGATGGGCCGAAGCAGAGTGCGATTCAGAACGACGACCATGACGACAATGAAGAACAAGTGCACCAGCAGTGTGCCGTCTGGTACCAACTGGATTGTGTTCTCTGCCAGGAACATCCGAGTCCTCTACTCTGTGAGTTGAATTATGCCCGCCGAAAAGCGCGCGAGTCTAACATGGTGCCGTAGGAGGGTCAACCGACGCTCCGCGCTGGGGTTGAGTCGCAGTCGAGTACTCGACGGCTGTACATTGTAATGCGTCAATTTTACATTGTGGCCGACCTCATTAGCAGGTCATAGATCCGATCCAGGTCCTGCGTGTTGAAGAAGCTGATTTCGACCTTACCGCGGCCTTCGTTTCCAGCCTGAAGGATCCGCACCTGCGTTCCCAGCGCCCTTCGCAGTTTCGTTTCGGCAGCCCGGACGTTCGGGTCGACGGCTTGCGACGGTCGCGCCGTCCGGGCGGGTCGCTCGGCTGACGCCTTCTGAACGAGGAACTCTGTGGCGCGTACGGATAACCCGCCTTCGATAACCTGCCGCGCCAGCCGTCGCTGAAGATCCACTTCCGATGCACCGAGTATCGTACGGGCGTGGCCGGTCGAGAGACGTCCATCCTTGACCAGTTGCTGGAGATCGTCGGGCAGGCGGAGAAGCCGGAGATAGTTAGTGATATAGGAGCGGTCGCGGCCGACGCGAGTGGCGAGCGCCTCCTGGGTTAGGCCGACGTTCTCGATCAGACGTTTGTAGGCTTGCGCCTCTTCGATTGGGTTCAAGTCTTCGCGCTGGATATTTTCGATGAGCGCGATCTCAAGCAGGTCATGGTCGGCGACGTCTTTAACAAGGACGGGTACGCGCGTCAGTCCCGCCATTTTGGCCGCCCGCCAGCGTCTTTCGCCAGCTATCAGTTCAAAGCCTTCCGCGCTACGCCTCACGAGGAGCGGCTGGACGATGCCGTGCGTTTTTATGGATTCCGCCAGATTCGCCAAGGCGGCTTCGTCGAAATTGACGCGCGGCTGCATCGGGCCGGGAATGATCGACTCCAGGTCAATTTCGGATGGTTCAGCTCCAAGGTCGACGGTCCGGTCAGACGACAGCAGCGCCCCCAGACCCCGACCCAGCGCTTTTCGATTCATAGACAATCTCCCGGGCGAGTTGTGAATAAGCCTCGGCCCCTTTGGAATGAGCGTCGTAACTGATGATGGGCTTGCCGTGACTGGGTGCCTCCGCCAGCCGGACATTGCGCGGGATTACCGTTTGAAAGACTTGAAGACCGTAGAAGTCGCGTAGATCCGCGGCGACGGCGGCCGAGAGATTCGTGCGTTCGTCGTACATCGTCAGAAGCAGACCTTCGATCATCAGGCCGGGATTGTGCAGACGCCGTATGCGGGCGAGCGTGTCGAAGAGCTCAGTGACGCCTTCGAGCGCGTAGTATTCACACTGAATCGGCACCAGAAGAGACTTGACGGCGGTCAGCGCGTTGAGCGTCAGCAGGCCGAGGGACGGCGGACAATCGACGATGATGTAGTCGTAATCGGGTTCGATGGCGGCGAGGGCGCGCTTGAGGCGGAACTCTCGGTGTTCGACGTCGACGAGCTCGATCTCCGCGCCCGCCAGGTCTTTATTGGACGGGACGACGCTGAGCGACGGGACGGCAGTCGGAAGGGCAATCGCAGATATCGGCTGGTCGAGAACCAGACTGTGGTAGAGACCGCGGCGGAAGCTGCCGCGCTGGACGCCGGTGCCGGAGGTCGCGTTTCCCTGCGGATCGGCGTCGACGAGCAGGACGCGATTACCCCAGCTTGCGATAATGGCCGCGAGGTTGACCGCAGTCGTCGTCTTCCCGACTCCGCCTTTTTGATTAGCTACGGCTATGGACTTAGCCATGATGTTTCACGTGTCCCGCACACACTAACACAAAGCAGCGGGACACGTGAAACATCGAGGTGTTTTGGGTGCTAAGCCGTTCTTTGCTGGGCGGACAGAAAGACCAGCAACGTTGAGAGTGCGCCGGCGGTTAGGCCGGGGAGGCGGCGAGCCTCGCCGAAGGTCTCCGGACGGGCGCGGTCAAGACGCTCGACGATCTCGTTCGAGAGACCGCTGATCGCCGAGAAGGCAGTTTCGCGCGGGATCCTGAGGGCGTCGTGCTGATACAGCCGCGCGATCGTCGCCTTTTGGGAATCCAGGTAGCCGGAATAGAGCGAATCTGCCAAAACGGAGTTCAAGTCGGATTCCGCAACCGGCTTCTGATCACGCGGCAGCAGCGACATGACCAAATCTGACGTGACTTTTGGTCGTTTCGCGAGTTGTGCCAGCGAGATGACGTCGCCGAGGTCGGTTTCGAGGAGCGCCGAAAGGGCGGCGTGCTGTGCGTCCGAACGCCGCAGCCGCGTATTGTCCAGCGCGGTCCGCAACGCGGCGAGACGTGCTTGCCGCGCGTTGAACCGCTCCCAATCCGCATCGCCGACCAACCCGATTTCCCTTCCGTACTGCTCGAGCCGCTCGTCAGCATTGTCGTACCTCAACGCCAAACGGTACTCCGCGCGCGACGTGAAGATTCGATACGGCTCGTCGACGCCCTGCTTGATCAGATCCTCGATCAAGACGCCGATGTACGACTCTTCCCGTCGCAGCCGCAACGACTCACGCTTCTGCGTAAACAGCGCGGCGTTGATACCCGCGACCAACCCCTGACACGCCGCTTCCTCGTAACCCGTCGTCCCGTTGATCTGCCCCGCATGAAAAAGGCCTGGAACACGCGACGTCTGCAAATCCGGCCCGAGCTCACGCGGGTCAACGAAGTCGTACTCGATCGCGTAACCCGGACGAATCACTCTCGCCTCTTCCATCCCGGGGATCATCCGAACGAGATCCTGCTGCATTTCTGCCGGCAGCGACGTCGAAAACCCGTTCAAATAAACTTCGTTCGTATCGTGCCCCTCAGGCTCCAGGAAGAGCTGGTGCCGAGACTTATCTGAAAACTTTACGACCTTATCTTCGATCGACGGGCAGTACCGCGGCCCGACTCCACTGATCTTTCCCGAATAGAGCGGCGACTCCGACAGGTTCTGCCGAATCGTGTCGTGTACTCGCTGAGTGGTGTAGCCGACATAACACTTGATCTGTTCCTGCTCGATCTGATCGGTGGCGAAAGAGAACGGCACCGGAATCCGGTCGCCGGGCTGCGGCTCGAACGCTGTCCAGTCAATCGTCCGGCCATCGAGTCTCGGCGGCGTGCCGGTCTTTAGCCGCCCGACAGGAAATCCGAGGTTCTTGAGCGCTTCGGCAAGCTCGACCGATGCTGGTTCGCCCGCCCGTCCGCCGCGATAGGTCCGCCGGCCGGTATGAATCAACCCATTCAAAAACGTGCCGGTCGCGACGACGACCGCTTTCGCCCCAAACGTTCGGCCGTCCTCCAGAACGACACCCGCCAGCCGCCCTTTATGGATCACGAAATCGACGACTTTCCCTTGACGGAGGTGCAGATTCGGCGTGGCTTCGAGCGTCCGGCGCATCTCGGCGCGGTAACGCATGCGGTCCGCCTGCGCGCGCGGCGACTGCACCGCCGGCCCGCGCGACCGATTCAGCAGCCGAAACTGGATGCCCGTGCGATCGATGACGCGTCCCATGATTCCGCCGAGCGCATCGATTTCCCGCACCAGGTGACCCTTGGCAATTCCGCCGATTGCGGGATTGCACGACATCTGTCCGACGAGATCGAGGTTGAGCGTGATCAGGCCAGTCTCCGCCCCGAGACGCGCAGCCGCCGAAGCGGCCTCGCACCCGGCGTGTCCAGCGCCAATCACGATCACATCGAACGACTCGTCAAAGGACATAACTACTTCCCGGTAGTGGGTCAGTTTGAATTAGACCTCCCGCAAAGGCGCAAAGTCGCCAAGAGAAGACGACGAAATCGCTGTTTCCTTTGCGGCTTTGCGCCTTTGCGGGAAACATCTTTTGAAACTTGACCCACCACTTACTTCCCGATACAAAACGTCGCGAATATCTCCGACAGAATATCCTCCGTCGTAGTCTCTCCCGTAATCTGCCCGAGGTACTTCAAAGCATTGTGCAACGGCACCAGCACCAACTCTTCACTGTGCCGATCGCGAAACGCGTCCTGGGCCAACTCGAGCTCCTGCTTCGTCCGGCAGAGCAGATCATAATGACGGACGTTGGTGATCAATAATCCCTGATCCTCAATCCCGGCGCTGTTCAAAGTCTCGAGCATCGCCGCTCGCAGAACATCCAGGCCCTCACCGGTACGAGCTGACACATTAATAGCTTCGGGCGCTTCCGCACAACCGTTCGCGCCCCGGAAGGAAGCGAGGTCGCATTTGTTCATGACCACGAGCCGGCGGGCGCTCGCTGTTTGATTCAACAGATCGAGATCCGATGGTCCAATCTCATCCGCGCCGTCGAGCACTACCAACACTAAATCTGCATCGCCGACGGCTCGCTGTGTTCGCTCGATACCCAGCGTCTCGATGCCGTCGGTCGTGTCGCGCACACCCGCGGTATCGGTGAGGATCACGGGAATGCCGCCGAGGTCGATCGCCTCCGACAGCGTGTCGCGCGTCGTGCCCGGAATCTCAGTGACGATGGCTCGCTCGTGCTCGACTAAACTATTGAAGAGACTGGACTTACCAACATTCGGACGACCCGCGATCGTAACGCGCACGCCATCCTGAAGCAATCGACCCGCGCTGAAACTCGCACTCAGTTTCTCGACACCCTTTATCACCGACGCCAGCGTTTCATCAACAGCACTCACACTTGTGGGTGGCAGATCGTCCTCGACAAACTCGAGCGCCGACTCCAGTAACACGATCACTTCCACCAGCTTTTCCTTGAACGGATCGAGCATGTTCGACAACTCTCCGTTGAGTTGTCGCGTCGCTTGCTTCACGGCGGCATCAGTCTGCGCCGCGATCAGATCGCGAATGGCCTCCGCCTGGGCCAGGTTGATCTTTCCGTTCGACAACGCTCGCAACGTGAACTCGCCTGGTCCAGCCAGCGTCGCGCCTAGCTCGAGCGTGCGATCGATGATCTGCCGAACGACAGCAGGCGAACCATGACAACTGATCTCGACGACGTCTTCACCAGTGAGAGAGTGCGGCGCAAGAAAACAGGTGAGTAGCGCTTCATCGACGATCTGATCGCCGCTCGTGACATGGACGAGCTTCGCCTTTCTCGGCTCGATATCTCCCAGACCCGCCAGTTGAGTTGCGATATTGATCGCGAGTGGACCACTGAGACGGATGACGGCGAGAGCGCCGCGGCCTCTCGGTGTCGATAGTGCGACGATCGTGCTCATCGTAAGTTGTGGAACTGCAAACTTCCGGGGAGGGACTTCTAAACTAACCTTAGCGGGCAGCTTGCTTCGGACTGATTCTCAACTTGCGATCGGATCCTTCGCCGATCGACTCAGTTGAAAGATCCGGGCTGTCGGCGAGCGTCAGATGGATGATGCGTCTTTCGTTCGCGCTCATCGGCTCAAACGTGAACGCGATGCCCGTCTGCCGCACGCGGTTTGCGGCGAGATTGGCCATCGCTTGCAGCTCCGCTTCCCGCGTCGCGCGGAATCCGTGAACGTCGCAGACGAGCCGCTCGCCTCCGGCAAGACTGCGACCAAAGATCTGATTGATCAGGTGCTGGAGCGCTTCGAGCAACTCGCCGGTCTGCGCTTGCAGCAGTTCCGCATCCTGGCCTTCGATGTCCAGCACTTCGCCGCTGACCGCCTGCTTCACCTTGACGCGCAGTTGCAGACCCGTGGCTTCGAAAACGTTTTCGAGAAACTCTGCTGCCTGTTGAGTAGCCTCACTCATAATTTTAAGAACGCGACGGGACCGGATCCGGTCTCTTCTTCCGTGCCGCCGGCGGCCCTTTCTCCGGCGGCGCCGGGACCTGATCGTCGTCCGACTTCGTAAAACGATTTATCAAGAACTGTTGACTGAAGCCGACAATATTACCAACGAGCCAGTAGAGAACTAAACCCGAAGGCGCGCTCCACAAAATGTAGAGCATGAAGAGCGGCATACCGATCGCCATCATCTTCCGCTGTAGCGGATCCTGCGACGGCGCCGGCGTGACGAGTTGCAAAACGACCATCGTTCCCGTCATCAGAATCGGCAGGATATGGATCAGATACGGCTCGGCAGCCGACAGATCGGGAATCCACAGAAAACTGGCCTGGCGAAAATCCAACGAGATCGTGATCGCTCGATACAACGCAAACAGAAACGGCATTTGAATCAGGAGAGGCAAACAGCCGCCCAACGGATTGCCTTCTTTCATTAACCGGAACTGCTCCATTTGCAGTTCCTTCAAACGCGGATCGTTCTGCTTGAGGCCTTTGATCTTCTCCTGAAGCTCTTTCATCTTCGGCGCGAGCTTCGCCGCTTTCTTCATCGCTTTCGACGACCGCCACTTCAGCGGGAAGAAGAGCGAATAGATGACGATGGTGAACAGGATGATCGCAACGCCGTAGCTGTTCGTCACTTGGTACAGGAACGTGATCGCCTGAAGAATCGGCACCGCCAACGGACGTGAGAGCCAACCGAGGAAGCCGTAATCGATCAAACCTTCGAGATCGATCGGACGCTGAAGAAGCTGGCTGATCTCCTGGCTCGATTTTGTGAGCAGGTAGTGATCTTTTGGACCGGAGTAGATCAGCGTGCGCCTTCCATCGGACGGAATCGGCACGTAAGCCGTAATCAGAAACCGTTTCTCTGCGGCGCCGCCATTTGCGGGCTTGTGCTCGTAAGCGACGGTGCGATATTCGAGGCCGTCGGTCTGTGCCGGCGGGACCGCCACCATCGCAAAATACGTGTCGCCAACGCCGGCCCAATCCATCGCGCCATTCAGCGTCAGCTTGTCCGGACTGCTGCTGTTGGTATTGATTCCGGCAGCCGGATGTCGCTCGAGTTTGCCGCCAACGGTCGCGACGCCCTCGGGCGCGACCGAGTAGAACGTATGGTGAGCGACTCCCTGATCGCCGATGCTTGGACCAATCGCCACCTTCACCTGCGGCACGGTCTGACCGGCACGCTTCATATCAACGTTCAGATCCGTCTCGTAGCGATCGGCATCGAAAACTATCGTCTTCTTTACCTGAATCTGGTTCGCGTCTTCGAAGACGAAAGTCAGTTCCTTCTTCTCACCCGCCACCAGTTTGACTTCTACGTCCCCGTCGCGCTGGTCGATTCCTTCAACGCGATACGTCGCGGAAGCGAGTAGCGAATCGAGCGCAGCATCGCCGGTCTGCAATTGAAGCGGCACCAAACGCGGCTGGCGATTTAGTCCTTCAGGCGAGATGAGCTCGAGCGGCTTCTTGTCTTGTTTCTTGCCGGCGACTGAGTAGATCGCAGAATTGTTGTTCTTGTTCGTCGTGATGACCCAGCTCACGGGCTCCGCGCCCTGCGTGTCAAATTTAGTGACGTACAGCGGAGTCGTGATCGTGATCGTTCGCTTCGGCGCGGAGCTTATGTTCGCGACTTGAAGCGGCTGCGTAGTCGGAGCTGGGTTTGGCCCACTCGCTTGCTGCGCCGGCGTTGTGCTCGCGGACGGACTGGGAGTCGGACCGGGCTGCGCGTTCTTCGGAGCCGGAACCGGATAGAAATAACTCCACAAAAACAGGATCGCCGAGGAGAGTACTAAAGCTATTAAGAGTCGTTTCTGTTGCATCTTGAAATAACGATGACGGCGCGTTTGCGCTGCTCACTTTACCGGGTCGTAGCCGCCCGGATTGAACGGGTGACAACGAAGCAATCGACGTGCGGCTAACGCGCTGCCGCGAAGCGCGCCATAGCGAGAGATGGCGTCAGCCGCGTATTCCGAACATGTGGGGATGAATCTGCACGAAGGAGGTAAGAGTGGTGAAATCGCCAACTTATAAAACTTGAGAAATGAGATCAGAATGCTTTTCACACCACCATCGCTTACCGGGCAACGTCCCGCATTTCCAACCTGCTTACCTTTTCAATAACTCCTGCCAACTCCTGGCCCGGTGCATCAACCTTCTGACTTAAAACCGCCGCCTTCGCATTCAAAACCCAATCGTAGTTTCTAGACAGCGCGCGCAACGACGGTTCGTTCGACCGGAACGTCTCGCGAAGCAAACGCTTCGCCCGATTCCGTTGCACCGCTTTGCCCAGGGCCTTCTTCGACGCCGTTACGCCGAGGCGATGTTGCTCTCCCTGATTCTCAATAACGAAGACCGTGATGAATACGCCGTCGTAGCGTTTGCCGTTCCTGTAGACGTGTTGGAATTCTCGGCTATCCCGCAAATAATTACGCATGCCGAAAAGCGCAGAGGCCCTTAGTAGTGCGAAGGAGTGAGCCGCTTTCTTCCTTTGGCGCGACGTCGCTTCAACACCAGGCGTCCATTCTTGCTCGCCATCCGCGCGCGGAATCCATGCGTTTTGGCGCGCCGGCGATTGTTAGGTTGAAAAGTGCGTTTCGACATAGTGACGAATATCTCCTCTAAACGAAAACGGTAAGACTAATCGCGGCCTTACTTTATGTCAAGGAAAGGACGGCTTTTTAACCGCCGATCTCCGCTCGATCCGTACGAGAACCATGCTCGTTTAAAAATTTTTTGCAAGTTTCCTCGACAGTTGTGCCAAGGATGTTTTATTCGCCCAGGTTCCCTTGATCGAAGCGAAAGTTCTATGTTAGTCTCCGCTCGCTTGAACGCGACCATCCCTGTAAACAGTTGAAAGCAAAAGACTTTAAAGCAATACTTTAACCGGGGTCGTGTTTTCCACTAGCTGTGGAAATCGTTGTGGAAAACTATCCGGCTTGCCCTTTGGGGTTGCCAAGGAAGGAACAGGGGGACAGGACGGGTCAGGGTTCCTCGAGTAGAGCCGCACTACGTGCCGTACGGTTCTACTACGCGGGCATTTCACTTTGAAGCCTTCCCTCCACGGTTTTATCGATGAACACTTCTGTAGAGACGAATGTCTGGGGACGAATACTTCACTCCCTCAAAAGCCGGCTCAATCAACAAACTCTCGAAACCTGGTTTTCACCGATCCAATTTGAGAGCCTTGACAACTCCGAGCACGTCATTCATCTTCGCGCGCCGAACCAGGTTGTCAAAGACACCGTCGTCACAAACTACGCGAATGTCCTCGAAGACTCGCTGAACGACATTCAGTTGTCGGGTTATTCAGTCGGGTGGGTGATCGGCAAACGATCGGACTGGGAAAAGATGCCGGCCACTTCTGAGCCCGCCGGCATCGTCGAGTCCTCCTCCGTGCCTACCAGTAACGGAAGCGCTGCTGCGACGGCTGTCGCTGTTGCTACGGAATTGCCGCATCCGGAACCATCGCTGAGTTCAAAATACACGTACGACAGTTTCGTCGTCGGTTCTTGTAACCAGTTTGCGCACGCGGCGTCACTCGCCGTCGCCGAAGCGCCTGGACGGACTTACAACCCGCTGTATCTTTACGGCGGCGTGGGGCTCGGCAAAACACACCTGATGCACGCGTGCGGTCACGCAATCAAAGCCCGAAACCAGCACCTCAAGCTCTGCTACATCTCGTCCGAGCGATTCATGAACGATCTGATCAACGCGATCCGCTATGACAAGACGCAGAGTTTTCGTGAGAAGTATCGCTCGGTCGACGTGCTGCTAATCGACGACGTTCAGTTCATGGCGGGAAAGGAGCGCACGCAGGAAGAGTTCTTCCACACGTTCAACGCTCTTTACGATCAGCAAAAACAGATCGTCATCAGTTCCGATTGTCCACCGCGCGAGATACCGACACTCGAGGAGCGACTGCACTCTCGTTTCGAGTGGGGATTGATTGCAGACCTCGAACCGCCGGACCTGGAGACGAAGATCGCCATCCTGAAACGAAAAGGCGATCTGATCGGCGTAACGATTCCTGACGACGTCGCGATGTTCATCGCCGGCAGAGTGAAAAGCAACGTTCGCGAGCTCGAAGGCTCGCTGATACGGTTAATCGCAATATCGTCGCTGCGCGGCGAACCGATTTCGAAGAGCCTCGCTCAGGATGCGATTCGCACTATCGCGAAGGAAGAAGACTCCGCCGGCATCACGGTGCAGCAAATCCAGAAGCTCGTGGCCTCGACTTACAAACTGACGCGCGACGAGCTGATCTCCAAAAACAACGCGCGCCATATTTCACACCCGCGGCAGATTGCGATGTACCTGTGTAAGCACTTAACGAAGCACAGTTATCCGGAGATCGGTCGCGCGTTTGGCGGCAAGCATCACACGACAGTTATTCATTCAGTGGAGAAGATCGAATCGCTGGTCGCGACCGATGAAACGCTGCAACGTCTCATCACCGAACTCTCGGAATCGTTGCAGAATTAGATCGGGACGTGCGCTCCGAAAAGATTTCCTTCACAATCCACAGAGAACGTTTTGTGGAAAATATGATATGTTCATCGCAACCGATTTTTTCCGAAACTCGACCCGGCTTTTCCACCTGTTTCCACAGGGGGCTGAGGAAGCTAAGTAAGCTGGTGTCATGGATTTGAGCCGGTTATCCACATTTTCACAGGCACTACTGCTACTACTAGATATAAGTATAGTTTTCTTAAACTGGTAGGAGAAGAATCGGGATCCGAACGCTGTGGAAAGTTTGAAGGAGTAGACAGATGCAATTTGTTGTTAGCAAGCAGAACCTCCAAAAGGAACTTGGATTCGTCCAGGGAGTTGTCGAGAAGAAGAACACGATACCGGTTCTCTCAAACATACTGATCGAATCAGTCGGCGAGTCGACAATCAGAATCACCGGAACTGATCTCGACGTCACGATCCGTTGCGACATGGACGCGGAAGAGATCACGACGCCGGGATCCATTTGTGTGCAGGCGAGAAAGCTTTTCGAGATCGCGCGGCTGCTTCCCGATGCGCCGGTGGTTTTCAAGAAAGAAGAGAACGACTGGGTGACTGTGAAATGCGATCGCGCCCGGTTCAAGATGGTTGGCGTACCTCGCGATGCTTTTCCGGAAGTGCCGTCGTTCAAGTCGGCGCCAACAAAACTGCCGGCTTCCGTCATCAAGACGTTTATCGATCGAACCATCTTCGCGATCACGCAGGAAGAATCCCGCTACACGCTTTCGGGCGCCAAGTTCATGCTCGATAACGCAGGCGCTCGCATGGTCACGACTGACGGGCACCGGCTTGCTTACGTCGAGAAGAAGAACGTCACGAAGAACGGTTCGACGAATCCCATCGACACGCTTATTCCGCGCAAGACTCTTGCTGAACTGACGAAACTTACCGCCGGCTTCGACGACGAGATCAGTCTGGGCATGGACGAGAACCACATCTATTTCCAGATCGGACCGCGACTGTTGATCTCTCGCATGTTGTACGGGCAGTTTCCGAATTACGAAATGGTGATGCCGAAGAACAACGACAAGTCGGTTGAGTTCGACAGCAGCTTGCTGAACCTCGCGATTCGTCGCGTCGCGTTGATGGCTGATGAACGATCGCATGCGATTCGTTTCCACCTCGAGCCGAATCAACTGGTGATCAGTTCACACAACGCGGAAGAGGGTGAAGCGAACGAAACCATCCAAACCGACTACGCCGGCGACGTCACAGACATCGGCTTCAATGCGCAGTACCTGCAAGAGTTTCTCAACGTAATCGGCGACGCGAAGATCGCGTTCGAATTCAAAGACGGCAACTCACAAGCGCAGCTCCAGCCGTCAGAGAACGGTGATTACGAATACAAGTACATCGTTATGCCGATGCGTATTTGATCCTGCGATTATCTCGCAGTGCTGACGTATAATGTGTCCCGCTCAGTTAGACTTGAAACTGGCGGGACACCTCATTTGAACGAGCCTCTCACTTCCGATCTTCATCAGCGCGCCTGGCGTAATCTTCACCGGCTGTTCTCTTCGTGGTGTCTTAATTTCAACTCCGCGTTCTCTGCGTTCCTCTGTGACTCTCTGCGCTTATATTGCTTTACTCCACATTTACCGCCGAGACGCGGAGGAACGCAGCGATACGCAGAGAAGAATCCCCAAAGTAGGCTTTGAAGGATTACGACGACATCATGTCGTGGATAAAAGCTTACCGATGCTAATATCGCTGAATGCTGCTCGCTGAAATTGAAGCGACTAATTTCAGGAACCTCAGTGGGAAGATTGTTTGGGGGCCCAGGCTCAATATCATCTACGGCAACAACGGGCAGGGTAAGACGAATTGGCTCGAAGCGATCTATCTCCTCGCTCGCACGAAATCGTTTCGCACTCAACGCCTCCAGGAAGCAATCAAGTTTGGCGAGCAGGTCGCAGTCGTTCGCGGAAAAGTAACGAGCGGCGGTGAACTCGAAAGAGATTTACAAGTAACTCTTCACGACAACTCGAAGACGATCTTCGTCAACACAAAACGCGAGCCCCTCACACGATACTTAACTCAGCTGCAAATATTTTCGTTCACGGCCAGCGATCTCGAAGTCGTTCGTGGAACGCCGGAAGCACGCCGTCGTTTCCTGGACCGCGGCATTTCGTCGATCAGGCCCGCTTATCTCAGAACGATCGCCGATTACAACCGAGTCATAAAGCAGAAGAACAAATTGCTCCAGGTCGCAAACGAAAGCGATCTGCCGCTGTCCAGGACTGAAGATCTGCTCGGACCATGGAACGAGCAGTTGATCAAACTCGCCGGCGTGATCCATCGCGAGCGTGAAGAGTACGTCGCCGGTGTGAACGGTGTGCTCGAGCGGCAACTCTTCGAACGGCGCGACGTAACGACGCGTTACGTTTCCTCGCTCGAAGGCAAGGGAGATTTGAGCGACTACGAGGCGCTCCTGCGCTCCCGGCTCGAACTTCGGGTACAGGCGGAGGTGGCTGCGGGACACGCTTTGATCGGCCCTCACCGGGACGATTTGGAGATACTTTTGGACGGCCGCGAAATCCGGGCGTTTGGAAGCTCCGGACAGCAACGTAGCGCATTGTTAATATTAGACTTAGCGGCAATTTCGTTGTATAATTTGACCGCGAATGACCATCCGGTTTTCCTCATCGACGATGTCGACGCGGAGTTGGATGAGAAAAGGATTACGCACCTTCTGGAATACCTTGAAAATCGTACGCAGACCTTCATTACGACCTCAAAGCGGAATCACGTCGAAGGGTTCTTTTCAAGGGCGAATGTCTATGAAATTGCGGAGGGTAGAGTCCGAAGCAGTCAGAGCAGAGATGACCTAGCTTCGGCCGATTCGATCCTCGCTTAATCGTGTGCTGTCCGCAAAGCAGTTAGGAGAAAGATATTGTCAACAGTAGGACCAACAGATTCAGATATCAACAAAAAGGGATCGGCTTACGACTCATCTTCGATCACCGTTCTCGAAGGCCGTGACGCGGTCCGCAAACGGCCGGCGATGTACATCGGGTCGACGGGTGAGTTGGGCCTTCATCATCTCGTTTACGAAGTCGTGGATAATTCGATTGACGAAGCGCTGGCAGGTTTCTGCGACACCGTCGACGTGACGATCCATCTCGACAACTCGATCACGGTTATCGACAACGGCCGCGGCATTCCCGTCGACGAAATCAAGAAAGAAAAACGTTCGGCGGCGGAAGTCGTCATGACCAAGCTGCACGCCGGCGGCAAGTTCGATTCAAACGCTTATAAGGTTTCCGGAGGACTGCACGGCGTCGGTGTGTCGTGCGTCAACTTCCTTTCAGAACACCTGCACCTCGAAATCTGGCGCGAAGGAAAGACTTACGAACAGGAATACAAGCGCGGTATTCCCGTCGCTCGGTTGGAGCAGACGGGCAAGACTCGCAAACGAGGCACGAAGATCACGTTTCGGCCCGACTCGCAGATCTTTACCGAAACAGCATTCAGTTTTGACAAGCTCTCCGAACGCTTGCGCGAGAAGGCCTTTCTGAACAAAGGCATTCGCATCACGATCAAAGACGAGCGCGAAGAGCCGGAGCGGTCGCACGAGTTTTACTACAAAGGCGGCATCGCCGAGTTCGTCAAGCACCTGAACAAGAACAAGTCGACCCTGCACGACAAGCCGATCTATTTCGAACGCGAGTCCGATAGCCTCGCGATCGAGGTCGCGATCCAGTACAACGACGGTTACGACGAGAAGGTCTACTCCTTCGCCAACAACATCAATACCGTCGACGGCGGGACGCACTTGTCGGGCTTCCGGTCGTCGTTTACCAGAACCATCAACGCCTATGCGCAATCGTCAGGTCTGGCGAAGAACTTCAAAGGCTCGCTGACAGGCGACGACGTCCGCGAAGGGCTCGTCGCCGTTATCTCGGTAAAACTGCCGCAGCCGCAGTTCGAAGGCCAAACCAAGGGCAAACTGAACTCGGACGTAAAAGGCGCGGTCGAGTCGTTCCTGAACGATCGTCTGACCGAGTTCTTTGAGCAGAATCCGCCTGTGGCGCGCAAGATCGTCGGCAAGGCACTCGACGCCGCGCGGGCCCGCGAAGCTGCTCGTAAAGCGCGAGAAATCGTCCGCAAGGGCGCGCTGGGCTCGGGCATGCTGCCGGGCAAGCTCGCCGATTGCCAGGAACGCGACCCGGCCCTCTCCGAAATCTACATCGTCGAGGGTGATTCGGCCGGCGGTTCAGCCAAACAAGGCCGCGATCGGAAGAACCAGGCCATCCTGCCGCTCAAGGGCAAGATTCTGAACGTCGAAAAGGCCCGGTTCGACAAAATGCTTGGGCATAGCGAGATCAAGTCGCTCATTACCGCCCTGGGCACGGGCATCGGCAGCGACGACTTCGACATCAGCAAGCTCCGATATCACAAGATCATCCTGATGACCGACGCCGACGTTGACGGTTCACACATCCGGACCCTGCTGCTGACCTTCTTCTATCGGCAGATGCCGCAGCTCGTCGAACGCGGACACGTCTTCATTGCCCAGCCGCCGTTGTTCAAAGTAAAGCGGGGCAAGAAAGAGGAGTACATCAAGGACGAAGGTTCGATGTTCCAGTACCTGATGCGGCAGGCGGCCAGCGATATCAGCGTCAAATCCGGCGCGACCGGGCAGCCGATCGAAGGGCGGGAACTTGCGACATCGCTCGAGAGAACAGTCGATTTTAAACATTACTGTGAGAGGGCGACCCGGCGGCTGGCCGGTGACGCCACGCTCCTGAACGTCCTCCTGAAAGCCTTCGGCGGACCGAAAGGCGTCTTGCGGAAAGATGGCCAGACGCTGCGGAAAGTGTTCGAGAGCGAGGAGTTAATGTCGAAGGTCCGAAGCGCGCTCGAAAAAGCGAACTACACGACCGAGTTGAACCGCGACGAGGAGCACGGGCTCCTGGAAATCGAGACTGTCACCGCGACCGGCTCCGACGTCGTGATCGACTGGAACCTCGCCAGCTATGTCGAGTTTCAAAAAGCCGTTGAGCTGTTTATGACGCTCGAAGACAGTATGGTGGGTCCGTTTATCTCCGGCTCCAACGGCGCAAGCGAGGAAGTGCCGACGCGCGAGGCGCTGCTCGAGAAAGTCCTCGCGGCTGCGAAGAAGGATCTGTCGATTCAGCGTTACAAGGGTCTCGGCGAGATGAATCCGGAGCAACTCTGGGAAACGACGATGAATCCCGAGAAGCGCACACTACTGGAAGTCAGGATCGACGACGCGATCGAAACCGACCAGATCTTCACCGTCCTGATGGGCGACGCCGTCGAACCGCGGCGCAAGTTCATTGAGGACAACGCGCTCGACGTGAGAAACCTCGACGTCTAGCCGCAAAAGGCACAAAACAGAGCCACAAAAAGGCACAAAAGTAAGACGCAAAAAGGTACAAACATCAGTCGTCGTCTCACATGTTTGTGGTTTTTGTGCCTTTTTGTGGCTGCTCACGATACCTCTCAACTTTAAATCGCAGGAGCTTGACGGGTGTTCCGTGTGGAATGCCCGCCTTGCGTGTTGCGATCTCGACCTGCTGGTGGGCCGTGTCGATGCCGGGAATGTCGGGAAGTAACAGACCGCGGCGCGACTCGCCCTCGTCCTCCACAATCACGCCGTAAACCTTCGGATCCAGGTCTTCAATCACCGCCGGTTCAGCCGGCAGCAACACGTCAACCGAATAGGTCAAATCACCGAGCTCGCTCACGCGGACGGGCTCGAATCGCGGGTCGTTCGTGGCTGCGTTGACGGCGTTGGCAGCGATCTCCTGCGCCAGCGAGTCTTTCGAAGGTTCAATCGTCCCGATACATCCGCGCAGTTCGCCGTTGCGAGTCTTGAGACAGACAAAACAAGGTGCGCGTGCGGCAAGCAGTCCCGCGCGAGACGCCGGCGCGTCGATGATTTCGCCATTGCGAATGAAAGTCTCAACGGCGCGACGAGCAAGCGCCGGTAACTCTTCCCCTTCACTTTCACCGGACGCATTGGTCAATTGGGCCACGAGATATCCGACGCCAAACGGCGACTCGTAGCTCATCACCTCGCATGACAGCGGCAGATCGGACGTGGCGCCAATGGCGACCAGCATCGATCGATAGCCACACTCGCCGGCAAGCTTTCGCAGTCCGTGATCGATCTCCACAATCCGTTGCGGCTCGTTCGCACGCAACGCATCGACGACTTCCTCGTCAAACGCGTGCGCCGACGGATTGAATCCCGCGGGCGCCTGCGGTTTCAGTCGATGACTCAAGTCGCCGCTGGCGATGAAAGCAACTCGCCGCCCAACCTTCTCGACGGCCTTCGCGATGCACGACCCGAACCGCAGGTGATCGTCGTTCGATAGAAAACTGTAACCGAGCGCAACGACCTGGCCCTGCCAGCCGTTCGTGAGAAGGAAGTAGAGCGGTACCGCCGTTCCGTGATCGAGCAGACTGTCGAGCAAAGGCGAGAGGCGATAGTCTGCATTGTCCGCGGACTCCGTGATCGCCCACAGCAATTCCTCGTCGACGTGGGCGGAAAACTGCGTG
>DASURS010000151.1:0-24915 GCA_036279935.1 Pyrinomonadaceae bacterium | reverse complement strand
GCGCGATTTCACGCTGAACCAACAGCATGTCCGACTGTTGCCGCTCGTACTGATCGCCCCAGAGCTGTTTGTTGTCGCGGACGTCGATTAGCTCCGCGCTGATCAGCATCATGTTGCCGCGTTGCATGATGCGTCCCGTCAGGACAGCGCGTACACCGAGCTCTTTACCGATGGCGACCGGGTCGTCCTGCTTTCCCTTGTAACGAAAGACGGAGCTGCGCGCGATCACCTTGAGATGCGGAAGCTGGGTCAGCTTGTTGATGATGGTTTCCGTTAGACCATCCGAGATCCAGTCGGCGTTTGCGTCCTGGTTTTGATTCATAAACGGAATGACCGCGATCGATTCGATCGCGACTTCCGTGTTGTCGGCGTGCCAATACGAACGAAGGCCAAAAGCCACGGCCGCAACGACGAGCACGACGAGCGCCGCGACGATCACCGTCGCTCCTTTATGACGTTTGATCTCGTTGACGATAAACTCCGCGCTCGAGACGCCCGTCGACGGCGAACTCAGCGGCGCTGCCGTCGGTGCAGCGGACCGATCCTCGTTTGAGAACGTCGAACGGTTCAATACCGTTTGCGAGCCGGCGTTCTCCTGCAACTCGCGCCGGATCTCCTTCAACTCGATCGCGACGTCTTTGATGTTCTGGTAACGCTGCTCCGGATCCTTCGCGAGACAACGGCGCACGATGCGTTGCAGATCGGCGGGCGCGTCGGGATTGAAGTTCGAGATTGGCGGCGCGGGCTCGCGAATGATCTTGTTGAGCGTGTCGATTGTATCGGTGCCCGCGAAAGCCCTGTGCCCAGTGATCGCTTCGAACAGTATGCAGCCGAACGAGAAGATGTCCGCGCGGTGGTCGATCTCCTTCGTCTTTCCCTGTGCTTGTTCGGGCGACATGTAACCGGCCGTGCCGAGGATCACGCCGGGAGTCGAGTGCTGAAGAATCGTCGGCTCTTCGCTGCTGACGCTTCCGCTCGCGGGCACGGGTTCGATGAGTTTCGCCAGTCCGAAATCGAGGATCTTCCCGTGCCCTTCGGGCGTGATCATCACGTTATCGGGCTTGAGATCGCGATGGATGATGCCTGCGTCGTGCGCCTTCGCGAGCCCTTCGGCGACGTGTTGCAGGGCGCGCAGCAGTTTCGGAAGCTCTTCGTTTTCCTGGTGAATCTTCGCGCGCAGGGTCGAGCCTTCGACGTACTCCATCGCGATGAAGTTGAGTCCGTCAGCTTCGCCGATCTCGTATATGTGCGCGATGCTGGGATGATTCAACGAGGCAGCGGAAATGGCTTCCTGTTTGAAACGCCGCATCCGATCCTGGTCGGAAGCAACTTCAAACGGCAACACTTTCAACGCGATTCGGCGATTGAGGCTTGCGTCGTGCGCAAGATAGACCTCGCCCATGCCGCCCGCGCCCAGCAACGAACGGATCTCGTAGCGTCCAACTTGTGTTTTGGGGGCCAGGGGCATTCGGAGAAGCCGTGTCCCTTACTTCCTCTCGCTGATGCAAAAGAGTGTACTCTGCCCGCGCAGGAAAAGCTCACCGGCGGCGATGACAGGTGTGGCGATGAAGATCTGGTCAGTCAGATGATTGGTGGCGATCACCTCGAACTTTTCACCCATCTTCATTACGACGACGTCGCCGTCTTCCGTTGCGAGATACAACTTTCCGTTCGCGCCGATGGGCGAGGCTTTCAGGTTGTACGTTTTCGGCAGACGTGAATGGGCGCAGTAAGGTTCGCCCGTCGTCGCGTTGAAAGCGGTGACCATGCCGTTATCGGTGACGACGTAGAGCTTGTTCTCGTAAAGAACTGGCGACGCCGTGTAGGCCAGACCGCGGGTATGGCTCCAGGCGATCGCGTCGGAGCCGGTCAGATCGCCTTGCCGGCCGAGTTTGATGGCCATGAGTTTTGGATCGCGATAACCGCTCATCACGTAGACCAACCCGTTCTGATAGACGGGGACGGGAATAGCGTTCGCGCCTAGTCCGGCTGATTCCCACAGCACTTTGCCGGTTTCGGGATCGTAGCTGCGCACTTTGTTCGTCGCGCTGACGATGATCTCAGTGCGGCCCTCGTGTTCGATAGCCAGGGGCGTGCTCCAGGAGCTGCGCTCGTCGCGTGAAGCGCGCCAGAGTTCTTTGCCGTTGCGTTTGTCGAGCGCAACGATGAATGAGTCCGCTTCGTGATCGAAGACGAGGAAGAGCCGGTCGCCGAAGAGCAGCGGTGCGACGCCTTCGCCGAATGCGAGCCGCATCTTCATCTGCACGCCCAGATCTTTTTCCCAGATCAGTTTGCCGTTGAAGTCGTAGGCGTAGACGCCGCGAGAGCCGAATGAGGCGTAGACGTAGCGGCCGTCAGTGACGGGTGAGCTGGAAGCGAAACTGCCGTAAGCGCGGTGGTAGCCCTCGTGCGGCGTTGCGACTTTCGCCGTGCGCTGCCAGAGAAGCTTGCCGGTTTTGCGATCGAGACAGAGGACGTCGAAGCGATGTTCGAGCAATGGACCGGCGTTGCGCTGTTGTCCGCGTTGTTGAGTGCCGCTCGGCGCGGCTTCAGTCGCCGCTGGTTTGCCGGTGGGAATCGCCGTTGTTAAGAAAATGCGATCGCCCCAGACAGCGGGCGTCGAATGCCCGCGTCCGGGTATCTCGGTCTTCCACTTGATGTTCGTCGTGTCGCTCCACGTCGTCGGCGCATCACCACGGGCCATGCCGTTGAAAAACGGTCCACGCCACTGCGGCCAATGGGCCGCCGTCTGCGCCTGGGCCAATAGACACCAGCTCACGCTGAGTGAAAGTACGAGACATACAAGCAACGCATTCTTCTTCATCGGTTTCTCCAACCTTCGTTTTTAGAGGGGGACGGAAATTTTTCCGCGGATTCTAGCCGAGGAGGGGTGCGGATGGCGAGGTTTTTTGGATTGACTGCGCGCCGAAAGCCGAATTACTCCGGCATTTTTACACTTTGAGGATGTTACTTGAAGACGGGGACGACTTCACTGCGTATACGTGAAGGGTTTCACTCCGTTGGCTATCTGGATCTTCTTCAAGCTTTCTTCACTGCGTTGTTTCACCTGACTGATTTTCATGTTGTCGATCACTTGACCGATTTCCATGATCACGTCTTTTCGGCCGCGAAGCAAGCCTCGATCCGACATGACTTGGAACAGGTAAATAAGAGCCTCTTGATCTATCTCTCTCTCGGACGTCTTCAACTTCTGCAGCACCACCGGAATCGTACTGTCTCCCTGTTTTGCGATTTCGTCCGCCAAGCCTATCTGGGGCGGCTCAACATGCATTCCACAGAGATATACATCGAGCTGCTTCTCTAATGGATAACTGCGAAACGTGGCGTAGCCCTGTTCTCGCGGAACGTCTATAACGTCTCTGCATTCTTGAGGCCGCTGCTCGCATCCATGAAGGATTATGAACATCAAGAAGACCACGAACTTCATTTTGGACACGGTTCCCTACCTCCGACTTGTTTCATTAGATTTGATAGATCCTTGCTGATAATGGCCGCTTTCTTGCGCGCTTCAACTTCAAACGAGATGCTTTCATACGCGGTTTGGTGGTCCATTCCGGAATGGACGTTGTTCGCGTATTCACCAAGGTATTGGGCCCGGAACTTTAACGTGCCGAGCTTCGCGTATTGCTCACTGTGGGTTACTTCATGACCAATATCAGCCAAGCCTTGCACCGAATTGGGATCGTACAAACCCTCCTTGAAATAGATGTCGTTTCCGTCCGTATAGGCGAGATTGTCCCCAACGACGTAGGAAGGAATGCCGCTATGGATTCGAATCTTATCCAGATCAACTCCTGGAAAATAAGGACGCAGCCGGTTTTTCACGCATTGTGAAAGCGGTTGGCCGGGCTCTGGTGGCTCTGGTGGTGGTTGCGGTACGGGGTCCTGCGGACCAAACGCGAAAACGAAATAATCGAAGTCCGGCCTTCTGTTTTCGTCAGCGTCAAGGGGCTTCGGTATACCGACCTCAAACAAGCCCATGCCTCGTGGAATGATGTCCACGTCGACAACCCTCAGGACCGGCGGGGGCGGCGGGAGGCCGGGAATCTTCCTATCCGGTATTACTGGCGCCACATATTCTTGCCGAACTCCTCCCGCCTCCATCAACCGTTGCAGTTGGTCGCAAGAAATAGGCACTCGATCCAACACGCAGCCTTGCGTGGCGCTGTTCAGTTCGGGGATGCCGTAAAAGGGTTCGATTTCACCTGTGCTCTTGGGTGGCGGCCACGTGAAGGGCTTGAACAGGCCGGCGTTTGCGCCAAAGGGATCCATCTCAGCCGATCCCGCACCCAGTCCTTGAGCGTCAGTTCCGCGATAACTGGCCCCGCTGGCGTCGTAGTGTTCCCAGGTTACCATCGCGCCACCCGCGTCGACGTGTTGAATCGCGAAGACACTGGCGCCGGCAAACACGGAACTTTGCTCCTTCGCGCCAGTCTCACTGACCTCGCTCATCACCTTTCCGAACACGGTGCTGCTGACGTAATAAGTCACCTTCTCCGTGGTCCACGCAAGAGTGTTGGGATCCTGGCTCTTTAGCACCGTTTTCGCCCTTCGTCCGAGTCCGTCGAATTGCTGCTCGGTTACATAGGGATCTGCGTCGCCGAACGAAGCGATTGCGCCTGATGCGTCATAGGTGTAGTTGCTATCCCCCTGAAGAACACGTCCATCGGCGTCATAGTGCCAGAAATTATTCCGATTATTCACGTAACTCATCGTTCCGCTGGATTGAGAACGATCCCACTGAAGAACATTGCGCGACGTGAGATGCCCAAACGCGTCGTACGTCATGGTTTCGTTGTAAGGCCGATCATTCGTAGTGCCCGCTTCTCTCGCCTCGAGACCACTAAGCGCTTTGGTAATGCGGCCTACGTGATCGTATTTGGAGAGCCGGTCAAACTTGCTATTCGTAACCAGCTGATCCTGCGTGAATTTCAGCCGTCCATCGTTGTAATACGTGTACGCCTTCTTCATTATGCCGGGGACTTCGTACGTCGACACTTTTAGCTTCGCATCATATCCAACCGCCAGCGTTTTGGAGTTGCCGTAAGTCAGCGATTTGAGCCCGCCCCAGGCGCGATACGTCATGTTCGACGCATAGCTCGATACTGAAGCGAAATTTGAGCCCGTTATATTCGTCACGCGCCCCGCCAGGTCGTGTGTGTATCCCACCTGTGCCCCAAATGGATCGGTAACACTCTTCAACTGGCCGGCAAGGTTGTAGTCATAGTTGATCGTGAAGCTGTTCACGCCAGTGAACGTGCGCGTCTCAGCGGTCAGTTGGGAGAGACTGTCGTACGTGTACGCCATCGAGCCCAAACCATCCGTCACCGAGGTGCGATTGCCGACGGCGTCATATGCATAGGTGTTACTGATCGTCGGACTGCCGGAGAGCGTGTGGGTCGTCGACGTGGGGAGATGCCGATTGTTGCCGGTATAACTAAACGTCGTCACCGCGCCGCGAGCGTCCGTAATCGTGTTGATCGTGTCGTCGGCGTTGTAGGTCCAGGTCGAGTGGTCCGTAGAGTTCGCGTTATTCGGATCCACCTGCTGTTCCGGTAAGTGCCGCGTCTGCAAGCGACCATAGCCATCGTAGGTCATGCTTGTCACTTGCGAGGTGGTGCCGCCGCCGACGGGTCCGGCATATTCCGTTATTGCAGTGATTTGATCGCGGACGTTGTAGGTGTTAACGGTCGCGGAGTAGACACTTCCGCCTTCCCAGTTAAGTGTTTCCGCCTTCACCGTTCGACCGAGCACGTCGGAATAGATCTTCTTCTGCCGCCGCTTGGGTGTGCCGGCGTCGATCGTGCCTTCGTCGGTGACTGTTACGACTTGGCCACCGGCGCACCCGCACCCTGAGTACGAGGCTGTTTTCGTCGTCGTATCGGCAGGATTGCCTGTGACGCTGGGATATGTCGTCACCAGCGGCCGCCCTTTCCAGTCATAGGTCTGCTCGGTATAGATCCAACCGGCTGCGGCGTCGTCGCCGGCGGTGGTCCATTGGAAGGGGGTGCCGCTTGCGCTTGTCTCCGTTGGATTCGAGGTCTTAATAACGCGGCCCATCACGTCATAGAGCATTCGCGTGCCGCTGAAGCCGCCGATGCTGCCCGGGTGATCCGAGGCCGTGCCAATGACGCGGCCCGCGCCGTCAGTGATCCGGAAGGAGTGTGCTTCATCTAAACCCTCCTGAATTGTCACGTAGGTATCAACCCGGAGCAGATTCGTGTAAACGAAACGCACGTGGGCGTTGTTCACGACGTTCGTCACCTGTTGCAGCCGCCCAACGCCGTCGAACGTGAACGTCTGTTCAGGACCGGGTGTGTTGGTGATGACGTTCGGCTGCGGCGTTCGATTGTACGTGAGCGCGCCGAAATCAAAGTTGTACTTCGAGGTCGCAGTGTAGCCATCCGGATCAGTCACTGTCGTCGGATAGGCGAATGTGTTACGCGAATTGTTGTTGTCAGAGAAGGAGTCAGCGTAACTGATCTGCAGTGTATGAGTCGACGCGTCCGTTGCTGAGACTACAGCGCCGGCCGTGTTGTATTTGCTGCTCCTGGGCGTGAACTGGGAAAGGTTGTCGACGTTGTATCGTCTTACAGTCGAGAGGTTTGCGCGGCCAGTCACAAAAGAGGATGTGAAATTGGTGTTGTCGTGTTGGATCGGCGCATCATTACCCTGGATCGAGCCGCTCTCGTCATAGAGATACTCAAACTTCTGCTTCAACACGCCGCCATTGTTGACGTCGCCTTCGTAGACGAGTCTCTCACTCGTCAAACCGAGGATGCGACGGTCCGTATAGCTCGTGCTGCTAATAAAATTGGTACGCGTCGTGCGCAGCACTGTCGTCGGATTTAAATACTCGAAAAAGTCACGCGGCAACCAACAGTTCGTTCCGTTTGTAAACGCAAACTGCTGGTAAGCGATCGTCGTTTTCACGCGATTATTGGCGTCGTCGTGAATGTTGGTCTCCGTCACGCGAGGGTTGAGCGGATAGGAAACCAAAGTGTTGTCCTGCGTCCACGTGGTCACGACACGACGTTTGATATCAGTGCCGACGATGGTATCCACCAGCAAAGGCAGGCCGCGACTCCAACCGTCATTTGAACCCGCCGTGCCGACAAAATAGAACTTCGTTATCGTGCCGTCAGCCGTGGTCACCTGCGCGCGTACGCCCGATTTCGACGTGGTGTCGGGCATGGTCCAGGTGTCGCTCGTGGGAATCATGAACGCCGTCGACGCCTCTTCGCCGGTCGCGGGCGTGCCATCGGTGTCCCCATTCCAATACTTCGCCCAGTCGTATCGCGCCGTGAAACGCGGACAATCCTGATGAGCAGCGCTGCCGGTTTGCGGCAGGTTGTAATAGTGGTAGTTAACGGCATTGTTATCGGCGTCGAACCTCGTAATCTTCCAGACCTGTCCCCACGTGCTGTAGGTGAAGTCATAGTGCGAGTCGTCAGCCAGCGTCACTTTCGAGAGCGTTTTGATCTGCGTCGTATCGGCAGGACCATAGATGGTCAGCCCCGGGAAATTGGTGTCGATGGTTGTATTCGTGTAGTCGAACCTGGCCCAGTAATGCGTGACGGGACCGGCCCACGTCTGTTTAATGCCAGTTAACCAGCCGTTCACGTCGTATTCAAAAGTGATAGTCCGGCCGAGGGTATCGATAACTTCCTGCAAACTTCCGCCCGTCGTGTAGTTGATGGTGATGTAATTGCCATTGGTATCCTTGATCTCCGTACACTTGTACTCGCCGCCCTTCAGGGCATAACTCAACTGCGTGCCATCGGCCGAGCGCAGCTTCATCGTCGCCGTGTCGAGCAACAAGTGCGACGAATCCGCCGCCTCGTAAAGCGCTGAAGAGCCGACCTGACGCAACTCCGTGCGACTGCCATCGACTCCAATCAATAGAAAAGCGTACTTACCAACCTCAGTGTTGTAGTAAGACGGCTGAATAACCGGAAACCCCAGTCGAAAGCCGGGACCGGGAAACCCGTGGTCATCGTCGAACGAAACACTGCTGCCGCTGGCGGTCCAGACGAGCGAGTTGTAGGAGAGACTGAGACCGAGATCCATCCCCGCGCGCCCGGGCAGACTGACCAGAGGCAAGTTCCAGTTGAAGTTGCGAGACAGCGGGTTCTCGCTGCCGCCGCCTGTTTCATTCAACGGATCGAGCCGGGCAGTCGATGCGTCGGAATCGATTGGTCCTGAGCTGGTGCTGCTGCCGCGAGTGGACCTCGTTTGCAGTTGATCGATATGGACGGCTTTGACCTGCGTTCCGCCGGCGCCAGTGCTCAGCGTCGCATCCTGAAAAGCAGTGACGGGAACGCTGAGAACGGTCAGCGCCTCGTTCAACCGATCGCGCATCTCCTGAATATCGTTCGCCGCGATCTGAAGGTTAGTCAGATCTGTGCGAGTCCACGTTGCCTGACTGAGGTTCGCGATCGTCCTGAGTGCATTGATGGCGGTCCTGATGTCATAGACGTGCTGTTTTTTGACTAACTGACTCTGCAACTGAGCCGTGCCCGTGAACTCGAACGAACTGGCCGTGCCCACTGCCATGTTACTCGGCGCGGAAGGCAGACCTCCGGCCGTGATCGCGCGCACTCGATAGAGATAAGAGTGATCCGAGCTGACGGTGGTGTCCTGATAAGTGGTGGTCACACTATTCGCCAAAAAAAGAAACGGGCCCGAGACGTTCGCGCTTCGTTCGATCTGATAGTGGTCCACACTACCTGCCGGCGCCGTCCAGCTCAGACTGACCGACGTGTCGGCCGCTGCCGTGACCGTAAGAGCGGTTGGAGCATCCAGAAACGGCGGAGGCGGAATGAAAGCCGTGACCGGATGATTCGCGATGACGGGCGGCTGCGTGGAGCTCGGATTCAGCTTCTCCGCGATCCAACCGCCGAGCGAAGCGACGGCGGCCCGAACATCGCGAAAGACCTGCGCCGAAAGCGATTTCGAAACAGCGTTCGTAGTCTTTACAGATTGCGTGTTACCCGTTGTGCCGGGCAGCGCAGCGATCAGCAGTGACAGCACCAACAGCACCGCGACCACCCGCACGCGTTTCCGCAATGTCACAACTGCTGCACGATAAAAGGCGCAGCTAACTCTTGAAGAAAGGTCAAGAATGCCTCTCATTACGATCGCCTCCGGGAAACAGCAACGTCAAAGTTGAAGGTCGTTATTGCAGACTCAGCAGCGCCAGGATCTCGCCGGTTCCTTTCGCCAGTGGTTCGAGCGCTTTGCCGATCAAGGTTCCGGGACGATGGATGCGCACGCCGCCGATCTCCACCGGCACCGACTTCATCGCCACGCCTTCGCGATCGCTGGTGACCAGCAAGTCGCCGATCTGAATTGGTCCATTGGACGCGTCGACCTTGACTCGCACTCGGCCCGTCGTCGCAACGAGGACGCGTCCTTGCGCGGCTTCGCCCAACACCAATCCCGGTTGCGCCGAGATGACGCCGGCGACGCGGCTGTCGTACGCCTGCTTAGCGGCAACAACCTGATTCGATCTCGCGGTGTCGAGAACTACGACCGTGCCGGGGGCGAGGTCCTGTGAACTCTCCACCCACTCAGCCACGTCCTGATATTTCGCGGCGATGTTTCCCGATACCGTCAGGTTTCCCGTGACTTTAACGTTGCCCGTGACGTCGAGCTTCTCAGTCGGCGATGCGGTCGCGATACCGACGTTTCCCGTTGAGTAGTTAATGGCGGTTCCGCTGGTGGCCCATTGGCTGCTCGTTACGGCAGTGCCGTTGACGGTGAGACCGGTGGCGTTGACGGTTCCGTTGACGTCCAGCTTGGTCGTCGGCGAAGCGACACCAATGCCGACGTTGCCCGTTGAGTAGTTGATCGTCGTTCCGCTGGTGGTCCATTGCGTTGCGCCAACTTGAGACCAGGCGGTTTTGCAGTCGCCGGCAATGCACAAGCCCCCGGACGAGTTGATCGACCCGCCCTGCACGTCGAGCTGGTAACCCGGAGTGCCCGTCCCAATTCCCACGCGGCCGCTGGCCTTCATCCGGACGAGTTCCGTGTACGTCGGCGTGGTTCCTGTAGACGTTGTGTAGAAGCCCAGATCGCCTGGCGCTGAATCTACGCCAATCAGTATCAGCGAACCGGCGGAGGTCGTCTTGTAGTTGTTTGCGGTGCCGGGATGCCTGTTATTACTTAACAAAAGCATGGGAACAAAGTCCCAAACGCCGATGAACCCGGCGGTATTGTTGCCGCCCTGCAAACGGATTGTACCGACGGAATTCGTGGCATTGTTCGAGATATGCAGCAGGTCAGCCGGCGAACTGGTCCCGATGCCAACGTAGCCGTTTTGGTCGATGCGCATTCGTTCACTGACGGCGTTAGTTCCCGTCGGCGTGGTAGAGAACGTCAGGTAACTACCCTGGGCACTACCCAGCGTCCATGCCTGAGTCGAGAAACTTTGTACGACGCTGGAGTTGTATGACGTCCCTGCGTTGCGTGTGCCAAACGAAAAAAATCCCAGCCGCTGGTTAGCGGCCGAGGGAGTGGTTGTAGTCAGCATTTGAAAGCCTGCGCCGGAAGTCGAGCTGAGTGCTCCCGTATAGACCGCACCTAAAACGTTCGTGCCGCTGCTGTTAACCTGAAGCGGGAACTCCGGTGTCGTGGTTTTGACTCCAACGTTCCCGCTGTTGGAGTTGCTGATGTCGTTGCCGGTCGTGGTCCACTGAGCATGAACGGCTGAAAAACAACTAAACACGACAAACAGCGCCAGTGCGACGAATTTGCACAGACGCGACAGTCCAGGAGTGTGGGTGTTCTGAATGGGCCTCATCTTTACCTCTCTAGATAGAAGTGTCGGAAACTAGACAGACTTCGACGTTGAAGTTTGTGCCGGTTACCCGCTCTGTAAGCAGGATCGGTTTGTGAAAGGGAGGTACTGCTTCTGGGTGCGCTGGATAATACGAGAGCGTTTAAGAGATCACAACTAGTTTTTTAATTAGAGAACCTGTTGCGGCGTGTCGTCGCAGAATCAGTCGCCGATGATGCGCGACAGCGTCGGCCACATGTGATCGGCCCAAAGTTCGTAACCTTGATCCGACGGATGAAAACCATCGTTCGAGAAATACTCCGGATGCGACGGCAGCTCGCGCTGAGTGATCGTGAAGACGTCGAAGATCGTCACGCCGTGTCGCCGCGCGATCTCTTCCAGCCGTTCATTGAACATGATGATCTGGCGCTGGTACTCACTGCGCAACGATGCAGGAATGCGCGGCGCACTCGATACGTCAGGAATGTTCGACACCACGATCTCCGCCTGAGTTTTTTCTTTAAGCGTGGTGAGTATCTGTTCGTAGTTGTTTGCGAACTGATCGATCTTGAAGCCGTGTCCGATGTCGTTGATCCCGATTCCAACTGTCACAAGCTGAGGCGACTTGTCGACGCCGGGCTGCAACTGTCGACGCAACAGATCGTCGGTCGTTGCTCCGCTGACACATAGATTCGCTAATTCAGATCCGGGCCGTTGGTCCGAAACTCGTTTGAAGAGACGCGCAACGTATCCGCCGCCGCTCGTCGCACCCACGCCGGAACCCGTCGAATCTCCCAGCGCCACGTAAACAATCGCACCAGACTTCATCTTGTTCCCACCCTCTGAAAGACCATTCTCATGCCCACATGCAAGCGCGAAAGCTGCCACGCCGCATACAGCCGAGATGAAGAACCATCGTAAGTTTTTGTTTCTTCGCACCTGCAAACCATCCGTCTCACGTATTTTCTCTTGACTTTATCCTACTCAATGGCCTAACACCCGCGCGGGAGAAACCCGAACATGAAAAAAACAAAGTTTGCCTGGCTCCTTTTTCTTTTACTTGTCACGTCAGTCGCTTCAAATGCAAAGCCGCTCGACTTCAGTGAGCTCGAAAAGCTCGTGCCCGAGGAGCTCAAGGAGAGAAACACGCCCGGCGCTGTTATCGCAATCGTGAGCGGCGATCGCGTCGTCTATCAGAAGGCGTTCGGCGTCGCGAACGTCGAGACGAAAGCCGAGATGCAACCGGAGATGCTGTTTCGACTCGGCTCGACGACGAAGATGTTCACGGCCGCCGCCCTCGTGACGCTGTCCGAGCAGGACAAGATCAAACTCAACGAGCCGATCGGCAATCGTGTGAAAGGTTTGAATCCGAAGATCGCCGAGCTAACGGCGCATTATCTGTTGAGCAACTCCGCCGGCGTTCGCGACTTCGCCGCACCGTTGATCTCGAACGACGACGACGCGCTCGGCAAGATGGTCCGTTCGTGGAAAGACGAGGTTTTCTTCACCGGGCAAGGTGAGATCTATTCGTATTCGAGCGCCGGCTTCTGGTTGTCGGGATTTGTCGTCGAGGAGCTTCAGGGCAAGCCGTACGCGGATGCGATGACCGAGCTTTTGTTCAAACCGCTCGGCATGGACCGCACGACGCTGCGGCCGTTGATGGCGATGACGTATCCGCTCGCTACTCCGCATGCGATCGACAAAGGACAGGCAACGATCGTGCGCCCGTTTTTCAACAACGTCGCGATGTGGCCCGCGGGATCGATCTTTTCAAACGCGAACGACTTGTCGCGTTGGCTGATCGCGTTTCTGAACGACGGCCGGCTCGAAGGCAAGCAGGTCCTTTCGCCAACGCTGATCGCCAAAATGGTCGGACACCACATTCCAGTTCCCGGCGAGAAGGATTCTTACTACGCGTATGGACTGACGGCGTTCAAGTTCAAGGACGTGGAGTTTGTCGGTCACGGTGGATTCAGTCGCGGTTACGGCTCGATGATCCAGATGGTTCCGTCGCGCAAGTTCGCGGTGATCGTGTTGACGAACAAGAGCGGCGAGACGTTGCGCAAGAGCCTGAACAAGGCGATGGAACTGGGATTGGGATTGAAAGACGATGCGCCGATTAATCCGGCAAAACCAACCACTGCGACGGCCGCCGAAATGGAAGAAGTCGCCGGCTCTTACTCACACGCGCCGCAAACGTGGGAAATCTCAATCAAGGACGGCAAGCTGTTTGTCAAAGTCGACGGAAACGAGCAGCCGCTGACGAAGAGCGGCGAGCGCAAGTTTACGTTCGGCGCCGACAACGAAAACGAGCTGGTGTTTGTCCCCGGCAAAAGGGGCAAAGTGGAATACCTCTTCACCGAGCTTTACGCCGCTAAAAAGATTCATAAAAAATGAGACGAGGCATATAATGCATCCGCGTTCCAGGGGTGCTCCATGAAAGACGACAAACGTCCTCCGCAAATGCCTCCGTACAAACCCGAGGCATGGCGTGACGACATCTCAGCAACGGACGGCGATCTTTCCGCGCCTCCGTCTGCCTCAAACCCCACGGTACGCGAGCAGTGCCGGCTGCTCGACCTGCTGGGCCGCATAAACTACAAAATTCTCAGCGGAAAACGGGTCTACGTCGAAGTCGACGGCGTTGTTTACAGGACCGTCTACGGCGGATACTGGCGCAGCGTCTTCACCGGGATCGAGCACTATCTCCTCAGGTGCGAACAGGTCTCCGGCAACGCATGGACGAACGAGGGCAGCGGCTCGATCGATCTCCCCATTGCTTATTCCAACGACGGCTGGACTGCACGAGGACACTCGCTGTCGTTCATCCTCAACCGCGACTTTGCCTGAATAAAATAATGAAAACTCACTTCTGTGCCCGGATCGCTGTATTTGTGATTCTCGTCTGCGCCGTGTGTCTGCCGGCCACGAGTCAAACCTCAACCCTGACGCAGCCGATGCCCGTCGATTCCCAGATCACGATGGGCAAGTTTCCCAACGGCCTGCGTTATTACATTCGCGCCAACAAGAAACCCGAGAAGCGCGCCGAGCTTCGTCTCGTCGTCAAGGCGGGATCGATTCTCGAAGATGACGATCAGCTTGGGCTGGCCCACTTCGTCGAGCACATGGCCTTCAACGGCACGAAGAACTTTCCCAAGCACGAACTGATCGAGTTCATCGAATCGTTAGGCATGCGTTTCGGCGCGGACATCAACGCCTACACCAGCTTTGACGAAACCGTCTACATGCTCCAGGTTCCGACCGACAAACCCGAAGCGATGGCGCGCGCGTTTCAGGTCCTCGAAGACTGGGCGCACAACGTCACTTTCGAGCCAGCCGAGATCGAAAAAGAGCGCGGCGTAGTGCTCGAAGAATGGCGTTCGGGACGCGGCGCAGGCCGCCGCAACACCGAAAAGCTGTTTCCGATCATGTTCAAGGGATCGCGATACGCGACGCGCATTCCCATCGGCACACCCGAGATCATCCAGACCGGCAAAGCGGAACGGATCACGCAGTTTTACAAAGACTGGTACCGGCCGGATTTGATGGCCGTCGTCGCCGTCGGCGATTTCGACAAGGCCGCGATCGAGAAACTCATCAATTCACATTTCGCGTCGCTGCCGGCGGCGACGAGTCCGCGACCGCGCACCAATTACGACGTTCCGGATCGCGTCGAGACTGGTTACGCGATCACGACCGACAAGGAAACGAGCAACACCAGCATCGAGATCGACACGTTGTTGCCTTCGCGAGAGCCGGGCACCATCGGCGTGTACCGGCAGAACACGGTCGATCGTCTTTTCTCTGCGATGCTGAACGCGCGGTTCGCCGAGTTGGCCCAAAAACCCGATTCGCCGTTTGTGTTTGGCTTTACGGGTCGCGGCAGATTTCTTGGAAAGACGAAGGACGTTGCGTTTCTGACCGCGCTCGCAAAGGAAGACAGCATTGAACGCGCGATGCGAACGTTGCTCACCGAGGCCGAACGCGTCGCGCGTTTCGGCTTCACGGAGACTGAGCTCGCGCGACAAAGAGCCAGCGTCCTGCGCAATTACGAACGGCTGTCGCTCGAAAAAGAGAACGCGCTTTCGTCGTCGAAAGCCGCCGAATACGTGCGTAACTTTCTCATCGGTGAAACGCTGCCGAGCGCTGACGATGAATTTGCTTTACATCAGCGTTTCGTTCCGGAGATCACGCTCGCGGAGATCAACAAGCTCGCGCGCGAGTGGTATCCGAGCAATGCTCAGAACCGCGTCGTCGTGCTGACGGCGCCGCAGAAAGCCGGTCTCACGATCCCTGACGAAGCGAAGCTCTCCGCGATCCTGAAAGAACCCATCGCGACGGACTTGAAGCCTTACGTCGACACCGTCGCGTCGGCAGTGTTGCTCGAAACGCCGCCCGCGCCCGGAAAAGTCGTCAACACCAGCACCAACGACAAGGCCGGGCTGACGATCTGGGAGCTCAACAACGGCGTGAAGGTCGTGCTCAAACCGACGACGTTTCGCGCTGACGAGATTCTGTTTCGCGCCACCAGTCCCGGTGGAACGTCACTCGCCGGCGACGCCGATTACATATACGCGAGCACAGCGACGCAGTTGGTTAACTCCGGCGGCGTGGCCAAATTCAGCCAGATCGATCTCGGCAAGATGCTGGCGGGGAAGGTCGCCTCTGCGAACCCGTTCATCAGCGAGCTCGAAGAAGGACTCAGCGGAACCAGCTCTCGCAAAGATCTCGAGACGATGTTCCAACTGATCTACCTGCGCTTCACTCAACCACGCCCGGATCCAAACGCCTTCGCCGTGCAGGCCAATCAAATGAAGGTGCTGCTGCAAAACCAGCGCGTGGTGCCGGAGTTCTCGTTCTTCGAGGCGCTGAACGAAGCGCGTTACCAGAACCACCTGCGACGTCGCACGCCGTCCGCCGAGACGGTGGACCAGTGGAACCTTGACAAGTCAATGGCGTTCTACAAAGACCGTTTCGCCGACGCGAGTGATTTCACGTTCTTCTTTGTCGGCAGTTTCGACGAGGCTACGATCAAACCACTCGTCGAGCGCTATCTCGGCGCGCTGCCGTCGTTGAAACGCAAAGAGACGTGGAAAGACATCGGACTGAAGTCGCCTTCGGGAATCGTCGAGAAGCGGGTTGAGAAAGGCATCGAGCCGAAGAGCCGCGCGGCGATCGTGTTCAGTGGACCGTTCGTGTTTGATCAGGAGCACCGCGTCGCGATTCGCGCGATGTCGGAGATACTGCAAACGCGGCTGCTCGAAGTGATCCGGGAAGAGCTCGGCGGCACGTACAGCATCAGCGCCGGGTTCGGTTATTCGAAATATCCGAAGCAGGACTATTCGATCTCGATCAATTTCGGTTCCTCTCCCGATCGGACGGAAGACCTGATCAAACGCGTGTTTGCCGAGATCGAGAAGTTCAAGGCGGAGGGACCGACGGAGAAACAACTCGCGGACGAGAAGGAAGCTTTGATTCGCGAGTTTGAGACCAACAGCAAGCAGAACGTGTATTTGCTGAGCCAGATCCAGCTCCGCTTCTTTCACGGCGAGGATCCGGCGGGCATCTGGGCCATAACTGACTTTTACAGGAAGCTCGACGCCGCGACGATCAAGGAAGCGGCTAACACGTATCTCGACATTAAATCGTATGTGAAGGTGACGCTATTCCCTGAGAAGAAGTAGTTTTTCGAGAGTTGTGAGGAAGTGATCGGCGTCGATCTCTGAAAATGGCATGGGAGGTCTGATCTTCAGGACGTTGTGAAGCGGGCCTTCGGTGCCGATCAGGATGCGGTGGTCGCGCATTCGATTCACGATCCGTGTTGCTTCTGTGGTTAATTCAACTCCCAGGAACAGCCCCGAACCACGGACATCACGGATGATCTCGTGACGTTGCTGAAGTTCTCTGAGGCCTGCAAGCAACTGTTCGCCGACTTTAAGGGCGTGAGCTTGCAGGCCTTCCTCCTGGACGACTTCCAAAACCTCCAGGCCGATCGCGCACGACACCGTGCTCCCGCCGAACGTGCTGAAAAACTCCATTCCGTTGTCGAATGAATCCGCGATCGCGCGGGTCGTGATCACCGCGCCGATCGGGTGACCGTTCCCGATCGGCTTGCCGAGCACGACGACGTCGGGCACGACGCCATAACTTTCGAATCCCCAGAAGTGCGTTCCGATGCGGCCGAAGCCTGTCTGAACTTCGTCGGCGATGCAGACGCCGCCGGCCGCACGCACCGCGTCGTAGACGTCGTTGAGATAACCCTGCGGCAGCACTATCTGCCCGGCCACGCTCGGCATCGACTCGGCGATGAACCCGCAAAGCTTGTCCGTGTTCGTGATGACGTCGACAGCGTCTTGCGCGGATGCGCGTGTTTCCGGCAGTGGAAGTTTGTGTACCCACGGCGGTGGACCATTGCCGCCTGGTCCATCGTGCTTGTACGGGCTGATGTCGATCAGCGTCGTGGTGTTGCCGTGATAGGCGTGGTCGAGAACGATCAGGTCGCGTGCGTTTGTGTACGCGCGTGCGAGACGAAGGGCGAGCTCGTTTGCTTCGCTGCCGGAGTTGACGAAGTAACACACGCGTAGCGGTTCGGGCAGCGTCGCGGTCAAACGGTCGGCGTAGGTGAGGATGGTGTCGTGCAGGTAACGGGTGTTGGTGTTGAGGGTCTGCATCTGTTCGACAGCCGCCTGGACGACTCGCGGATGGCAGTGGCCCACGTGCGCGACGTTGTTGTAGCCGTCGAGGTACTTGCGGTCCTCGTCGTCGTAGAGATACTGCATCGAGCCGCGCACGATCTTGAGCGGATGGTCATACGCGAGGCTCAGGTTATGGCCGAGTAGCCGCCGTCTTGCTTCCAGTGTTGATTCAGTCATTCGTGTTTCAGCAAGGCATCCGCGATCGCTCGTTGACTAATTCTGAGATATTCGTTTTCCGGTCGTTGCCGCTGTTGATGGGCCGCGATGCAAACGCTCATCGCCAGGCGCAGTCGAACCAGTTTCCATAGAACGTCTTGATCGACAACTTCACATTCCTCGGTGTAACCGTCGATAACATCCGCCGCGGCGGCGCGCGGATCGTGCTTGCCGAGCATCACGTAAGCAAGT
This sequence comes from Pyrinomonadaceae bacterium, assembly GCA_036279935.1. Taxonomy (GTDB): domain Bacteria; phylum Acidobacteriota; class Blastocatellia; order Pyrinomonadales; family Pyrinomonadaceae; genus PSRF01. The sequence continues at coordinate 7,011 of DASURS010000151.1, read as the reverse complement.
GCAATCGCCAACTCGCCCACGGTCCAGCTATAAACGATGTCTCCAAAATCAATCAGTCCGGTAACGCGATCGGATTCGACCAGCACGTTGTAATCGTTTGCGTCTCCGTGAATGACGCTTCGTCTTAAATCCGTCTTTAATTCAAACCGGCAATCGAGAACTGTCTCACGTAAATCCGTGTCTTCGATGAGCTGTCCGTATTCGCTGATGACTCGATTCCCATTTGCCAGGTCCCAATGAAAGTCGCGATGAACGGCGGGATGATCGAAGTCGGCCAGCGCTCGATCCAGTTGGCCCAGCTTCCGTCCCAGATCGCGCAGCAACTCGGGTGAATGCGGATTGACCTCCGCGAGCGGCACTCCGGGAAGATAGGTCATCAAGCGCATGAAATGGTTCGACTTGACCTTTACGTCCGATACGACACGCGGACAAAACGAGATCTTGTTTGCCAGATGCGACAGCATCGCATTCTGCGCTTCCAATAACTCCCGCGACTCCAGTGCATTCGCGATCTTCAATACAAACCTCCCACCCGACGCATCCGTCAGCAGAAAATTCTGATCGCGCTCGCTCGGCAACTCGCGCGCACTCACGTACAGTCCAAAATGTTCTTGAGCGGTGGCTATCGCCGACTCGACGTCGAACGCAGGCGTGTTCTGTAGTAGTTGCATGGCAACGCCGTAAACTATAATCCCAAACCCGTGACTCAACTAATCTCGACAATTGCCGTGGCGATGGGCGCATCCTGGGTGTCAGGCATCAATCTCTACGCCTGCGTCGCGACACTCGGTTTGCTGGGCCGGTTTGCGCACCTGCGACTTCCGGGCGAACTGGAAGTGCTGACGAGTTGGTGGGTGATCGGCGTGGCGGTAGTCCTGTACGTCGTCGAGTTTTTCGCAGACAAGATCCCGATCGTCGACAGCACGTGGGACGTCATTCACACGTTCATTCGAGTTCCTGCCGGCGCCGTGCTGGCGGCAAGCGCGTTCGGCGACTTCGACCGCGGCATCCAGGTGATCGCGTTGCTGTTGGGCGGTGGACTCGCGCTGAGCTCTCATGGAACGAAAGCCGCGACGCGAGTGGCATTGAACGCCAGCCCCGAACCTGTTTCGAACGTGGTCGCCAGCATCATTGAAGACGTTCTCGCGGTATTGTCGATCGTCGTGTCTCTGTTCGCGCCGATATTGATATTCGTTATCGTCGGCACGGGCCTGGTGATTTCGTTTTTCGTCTTCAAGCGCATTATGCGATTCTTCCGCAGCGTCACACGGACGGTACGCGGATGGTTCGCACCGGCCACGTCATAGTTCAAACAGCTTTGCTGGCGCGCCGGGTCCCTGTCTGTAAATTTCCCCAAAGAACTGCGAAATTTTAATACCGCTGGGAGTCATTGCCCCAATCCGCCAATTGTTATTGGGCATGTCTCTTGCTTCCTCAACAATTAGATAAATCAATTTAGGAGGAAAGTATGAGAACCGTAGGATTATGCAAGGTTGAATTCTGCGTCCTGGTTCTGGCGATAGCTCTGACGTTTGTGGGTCTCGTTGCCTGCTCGAAGGCGCCAACTACCCAATTAACCACAGCGCTGCCGACAGGCGCCAAGACACTCGACAACTTGCAAACTGCATTCAACGGCGAGAGCAACGCGAGCGCGCGCTATCTGGCGTTTGCACAAAAAGCGGAAGCCGAAGGCTACGGGAAGGTTGCTAGCCTGTTCAGGGCCGCTGCTCGCGCCGAAGAAATCCATGCCAACAATCACGCGGCAGTGATCCGCAACCTGGGCGCTACGCCGGCCGCTGACGTCAAAACGCCGGAGGTCAAATCGACTGCCGAAAATCTGCAAGCGGCCATTAAAGGCGAGTCATACGAACGCGATGCGATGTATCCGGAGTTTCTAAAGCAAGCTCGGGCAGACGGCAACAGAGACGCCATCCGTACCTTCAACTTTGCCAAGGAAGCAGAGGCCGAGCACGCCAAGTTGTACACCGAAGCGAGCACGAATCTCGCCACCTGGAAGACAACGGCTCAACCGTTCTATGTCTGTCCGAGTTGCGGTTACACGACGTCGGACCTGAATTTTAATAAATGTCCGGTCGACTTTACGCCTCGGGAAAAGTTCATCGCTGTCAGCTAGGAGAATGGCAAGTCAGAAAGAGGTAACAGCTATGTTCACGTTTCCGCCGATGCCAGGTTGGGATGCTTTGCATCCGATAATTGTCCATTTTCCTATCGCGCTATTGTTGATTGCGCCTATCCTGGTGCTCTTCGGAATAATATTGCCCAAACAAGGCCGTGGTCTATTGATCGCGGCCTTGGTAGTAATGGCTCTGGGCACGATCGCAACATACATCGCAGTCGCCACGGGAGAGTCGGCGGCAGAGTTGGCCGAGCGAACGCCGGGTGTGGCAGCCACGCTCGAACGGCATGAGGAATTGGCCGAGACCACTGAAGCCATCTTCACTGGTCTCACCCTTGTCTTTGCCGGAATTCTGTTTGTGCCCTCGCTCATTAAAAGGAACCTGGGGCGAAAGAGCGCTGCGGTAGTCAATCTGGCGTTCCTGGTCTTTTACGCTGCTGGAGCGCTTGTTCTGGCGAATGTGGGACATGAAGGTGGACGCCTGGTCCACGAGTACGGCGTGCATGCAATGACTGGCAGCAATCAGTCCGCGCCGGACCAGAAAACGGAGGCTCAACGACCCGAACGCAAGCGTGAGAAAGAGGAGTAGAATCTACCTGCCATTGAAAACTAGAGGCTTCCGAGCGACTATGACGCGTGGAGGCCTCGATGCTAAAAGCAAATTCAGCGGGTTTTCTCTTACTCATCACACTTCTGTTTCTGGCTCTTCCTGTCTATTCGCAGACGCCGGACAAGACGTTCTACGAGAGTTTGCGCTATCGGCTCGTTGGTCCATCGCGTGGCGGGCGCGTTACGACCGTGACCGGCGTGCCTTCGCAACCGCGCACGTTCTACATGGGCGTCGCAAGTGGCGGGTTGTTTCGCACCACGGACAGCGGTGTGACGTGGACGGCGATCACCGACGGCAAAGTGCCGCTCGGTTCGACCGGCTCAGTCGCAGTCGCTGACTCCGATCCCAACGTCATCTATCTCGGAACCGGTTCGGACGGCGTGCGCAGCAACGTCTCCACCGGCCGCGGCGTTTACAAATCGACCGACGCCGGACAGACGTGGAAGTTTGTCGGCCTCTACAACGCGGGACAGATCGGCGCGGTCCGCATTCACCCGACGAACCCTGACGTCGTATGGGTCGCAGCCGGCGGCGACATCTTCAAACCAAACGAAGAGCGCGGCGTGTTCAAGACGACGGACGGCGGCAAGACCTGGCGCAAGGTGCTTTACGTTTCGAATGAAGTCGGCGCGATGGACGTCGAAGTCCAACCCGGCAATCCGAACGTCGTCTACGCGTGGATGTCGCGTCTCGAACGTAAACCCTGGACCATCATCAGCGGCTCGCGCGAAGGCGGTTTTTTTAAGAGCACCGACAGCGGTGAGAACTTCACCCGCATCACTACCGGCCTCCCGAACGAACTGATCGGCAAAGCGAATCTCACCGTCACTGCCGCAAATGCGAACCGTATCTACGCGCTGATCGAAGCGAAGCCCGGCGGCGGGCTTTATCGCTCTGAAGACGCCGGCCAAACGTGGGCGTTGATCAACTCGCAGGGCGCGCTGATTCAGCGTCCGTTCTACTACACGACGCTCGGCGCCGATCCGACGAACGCCGACGTCGTTTACGCCGGCGCGGAAGGTTTCTTCAAATCGACCGACGGCGGCAAAACGTTCAGCGTCTTCCGCACGCCGCACGGCGACAATCACGACATCTGGATCAACCCGAAAGATAGCCAGATCATGATCCAGTCGAACGACGGCGGTGCAAACGTCTCAACCGACGGCGGACGCACCTGGACCACGCAGATGAACCAGCCCACGGCTGAGATCTACGGCGTTTGGCTCGACAACCAGTTTCCCTACAAACTCTACGGCGCTCAGCAGGACAACACGACGCTGATCATTTCGAGCGTCGCCGAACCGTTTGCGACCATCGATTGGCGTCCCGGCCCGGGATGCGAGACCGGTCCGATCATGCCGCACCCATTGAACCCGGAGATCGTCTACGGCTCGTGCAAAGGCCAGTACGGCGTGATGAATTTGAAGACCGGACAGGAGAAGAGTTACTGGATCGGCGGGCAATCGCTGTACGGCAATCCCGCCAGCGATCTCATCTACCGCATGCAACGCGTTTCGCCGATGGCGACCTCGCCGCACGATCCCGACGTGCTCTATTACGGATCTCAGTACGTGCATCGCACGCGTGACAAAGGCGTGACCTGGGAAAGGATCTCGCCGGATCTCACAGCGCGTCCGGAGTGCTGTCAGGGCGCGAGCGGCGAACCGATCACCCGCGACGTCACGGGCGAAGAGTTTTACAGCACGCTCTACGCGATCACGGAGTCGCCGCTGGAGAAGGGCGTCATCTGGGCGGGAGCGAACGATGGTCCGTTTCACGTTACGCGCAACAACGGAAAGACGTGGGTGAACATCACGCCGAAAGATCTGCTGCCGGGCGGACGCGTGCAGTTTATCGAAGCATCGCCGCACCGGAAAGGCTCGGCTTACTTCGCCGTCTATCGTTGGCTCCTCGGCGACTATCAACCGTATATCTATCGCACTGACGACTACGGACAAACATGGAAGCGATTGACCGACGGCAAGAACGGCATACCAGCCGACTGGCCCACGCGCGTCGTGCGCGAGGATCCGGATCGCGAGGGGCTGCTGTATGCCGGCACGGAGTTTGGGATGTTCATCTCGTTCGACAACGGCGCGCACTGGCAGTCGTTTCAGTTGAACCTGCCGAACGTGCCGATTTCCGACATCAAGGTCCATCACAAGGATCTCGTCGTTGCGACGCAGGGCCGCGCGTTCTGGATACTCGACAACATCACGTCGCTGCACCAGCTCACATCGCAACTAAAACCGTCGGAACCGCACCTGTTCAAACCACGCGACGGATATCGCACGCGTGTTGGCACGGCGAGTCTTGCGCCAATGATCGAATACTACCTGCCGTCTGTTCCGAACGAACCGGTCGTGATCGAAGTCCTGGACGCAAAAGGCAACGTGCTCAACTCCTACAACAGCGACGCTCCTGCGGGGCGCGGCGGCAACCGTCCGGGCGGTGGTGGTGGCCCGGCGATGCCGGGAGTCGGAGGCGCGGGACCTGAATCACAGCCGGCCGATCCGGATGCTGCGCCGATGCGGCGTTTCCAGCCGCCGCCGAGAGTTACGAAGGTGGCCGGATTTAATCGCTTCGTCTGGGACGTTCGGAACCGGCTAGGCGTGACGCTGCCGCCCGGACATTACCAGGCGCGTGTCAAAGCCGGGGCGAGCGTGATGACCGAACCGTTCAACCTGCTGATCGATCCGCGCGTGGCGGCCGACGGCGTGACGCAGGCTGACTTGCAGGAACAGTTCGAACACAACATGCGCATGCGTGAGCTCGTGACCAGCGTCAATCAACTGGTAACTCGCGTGCGTGAAGCAAAGACCAAAACACCAGGCGCAGCTCTCGCGGCCATCGAGAGGAAACTCGTCACCGAACCTGTTCGTTATGGCAAACCCGGATTGCAGGCGCACATCACGTACCTCGCCGGCATGACAGCTAACGTCGATCAAAAGATCGGCCGCGATGCCATTGAACGTTATGAAGTGCTCAGGAAGGAGCTGGAAGCCATTCGCGCCGAAGTCGATCGACTTCTCGGTCCGGCGACAACGACCACCAACGGCGCACCATCAGCACCATGACCAGCAGCCCGCGCATCGTTTCCTTTCTGCCGTCAGCCACTGAGATCGCGTGCGCTCTCGGGTTGCAGGACTCACTGCTCGGCATCACGCACGAGTGCGACTATCCGCCCGAAGTGAAAACGAAGCCCGTCGTCGTGCGTAACGTGTTGCCGATCGAGACGATGAGCCAGGGCGAGATCGATCGCGCAGTCGCGGAACGAATGCGCGCGGGTCTCAGTCTTTATCAAATAGACGAGCAACTCCTGCACGAGCTCGCGCCGGATCTGATCCTCACGCAGGATCTCTGTCAGGTGTGCGCGCCGTCCGGAAACGAAGTCTCGCAAGTGTTGAAGTCACTGCCCAAGACGCCGCAGATCCTCTGGATGACGCCGCGCAACGTCGGCGAGATCTTCGACAACGTACGCGACCTCGGGGCGGCGACCGGCCGCACCAACGAAGCAGCCAAACTCATCGACGATTACAACGCGCGAATCGAAGCCCTGTCGCGAAAGACCGCACAGATAGCATCTCGCCCGCGCGTGTTTTGCATGGAATGGCTCGATCCGGTTTACGCGAGCGGACACTGGGTGCCGGAGCTGGTCGCGATGGCCGGCGGCGTCGACGATGTCGGACGAAAAGGCGGCGAGTCCGTGCGCGTCTCGTGGGACGACGTCGCGGCATGGGCGCCTGAAGTGCTCGTCATCATGCCTTGCGGTTTCAACCTGCAACAGACGATGAAACAGATCTGGACCACCTTCGGACCGTACGGCTCGCGCGCCGGCGGCTCGCATTTCTTCGAACTTCCGGCCGTTCGCAACGGCAGGGTTTACGCAGTCGACGCGAACTCCTATTTCGCGCGTCCCGGCCCGCGCGTCGTCGAGGGCGCGGAACTGCTGGCCCAACTAATCCATCCCGATTTGTTCGACACCGACGCCTTCGCAGGCGCGCATCAACGCGTCGACGTCGATCTACTCAAAGGCGCGCTGGTGGAAGGAAAAGACTACAGGATCGAAGCTGCAACCGGCGCGATAGTCTTCACCGCCGGCTATCTCCAGCGCCGCGGCTACTGCTGCGACAGCGGCTGCCGCAACTGCCCATACTGACTCACGCGACTGTAGTGTCCTAATCTGACTCTGCGTAATCTCTGTGTCCTCTGCGACTCTGCGGTTTACTTGCTTTATGCCATGTTCACCGCCGAGACGCAGAGC
>DASURS010000150.1:0-19430 GCA_036279935.1 Pyrinomonadaceae bacterium | reverse complement strand
TTGACGCCGGCCGAGGGACGCCAGCGTGCGCGTTTGAAATATCGAGGCGCGAACTGTAATCCCCTTTGCGCGATCTGTCAATAGATTTGATCACCGTTTGTTACACCGCGTCAAGTCCATTTAGAAGAGCGCAAAGTCCGTGGCAAGTACGGCAACCTCTCCTGATGCATCGTACCCCCAGAAGGAGGCGTAGCCACCATCGCCCCAGCCGGAAGAGAAGACGATGATATTCGGCGCGACGGCGTCGCCTAACCGGATGTTGGCCCAGTTCGTCGATCCACCCAATGAATTCTTCTCCAACTCTGCAATTACATTGTCACAATACTCCTCAAACTTGTCGTTGCCAGACTGTCCCCACACCATATCGCAGAAGGCTCTAGCCGCATCCACGTCCATAAAGCTGCCAGTGCCGGAGTCAACGCCGTAACTGTCTATTTCGCCGGTAGACTCGCTACCAGGATCGTTTATAGTTGCTAGTTTCCAATTCACCACTTGCTCTTCAGTTATTAGGAGCGTCGCACAGGCGATGCGGCTTTCTCCGGCGGGATGGAAGTGAGCCACACTCAGCACAACCGGATAACTTCCCGGCTTCAAACTATTTTTGAAGCAATACCGCTCATCGGGACCCATAAGAAGATCCCACGCGAGTACCTTGCCCGATGTCAGAATCAGTTTCCCGATTTGATGGGTCGAAATCGTGACATCTTGCACGCCCGGCATTCCGTAACCATCCGGCATCTCGCATTTAAAAGAATAGCCATCTCGTATGATCGCATCCAGATTAGAAAATGGTTTCATGAAGATTTTTTGTATGGTTGACGCTGAGATTGCGGGCCTCCGACTACGGACATAGCCATTATTAACACGTATGCTCTCTATGTGTTTAGCTGTATTTTATTCCGGCCTCATCGATGTCAGTTACCTTGATCCGTGGGATAAACCACGAGGAAGTGTTCGGCGTTGGTGAAGCCTCGTTCGGTGATGTGTGAGAGGATTACGGCGCCGGATCGGCCGGCATGCTCGAGCGCGCTGAAGAATTCTCCGCGGGCGAATGCGGAACGCCTCTGATCGAGGAACTCCCGAATCTCAGTTGCCGGCTCAGCGAGAGCGCTCGTCGAATCAACCGGCACGCTGGTAACGACCGACGAGAGTCTGAACCGGCAGCATGGGCCTAACGGCACCTCGCGACTCGCAGCAGGATCCGTCGCTACTGCTCGAACTGCAGGGCTGACGGAACGCAGGAGTGCAGCCCAACACCATTCAAGCGCCGCTTTAATAAAACCTCCGATGCACATTGTCTTCACCATCGCCCCAACGCCGCGAGCCAGTGCCGCAGACTGCTTGCCAGCAGCAAGTAGAACTCAACAAACTCAAAAGGTATTTTCGCGCTCGGGTCACTAATATCGCCAACGATCTTGAGCACCCTGATAGGTTCGTTTTTCAGCTCGACGCTCGGAGGATCTTTTTCCGCGTTCACGGAAAAAGACGCCTTGATGACAAGCGTTGTCGGAGAACCTGCAAGTTCTCCCGACAGGATCAAAAGGTCGTCATCAAACTTTTCGCGCCGCGCAATGCGAAAAATCGCGGCCGTCGCCTTGGCGCGGGCAAGAAACAGCCGCAGAAATCCAGGTTGAACTCCGACTGCATCCGCGAGATCCTTAAGCGGGTCAGGCGCAGTAAACGCACTGAAAAACGCGTCGAACAAATCGCCGTTGATCAGAAAATCCGGCGGCTCAAGATCGACGGAAGTCATCGGCGGCGGCCCCGGCTTCGTCGTCGCCGCAATCACGACGCGAAACGCCTCCTCTTCCTTCTTTTCAGCCAGCGAGCCGTCAGTACGCACTCGCAGGTTCAACGAGATCTCATAGCCGTCGAGCACGTAAGAAACAAAAAGAGGATTCGCCGGCGGCGCAGCCAGGCTCGCGGCGGAGTCGACATACGCTTGCAGCAACGCAGTCATGATCTGATGGACCGGCGTGTCCTGGCTTGGAGCGCCCGTCAGTTGAATGGCGGCGGATGAAGGTTTTCCCTGCGCAAGCCAGTCGCGAATGGTCCAGGTGAGATCGACGAACGGCGCCAGCGAATACTTCTTATCCTGCGGCTCAACCGGCCCCGGAATTCCGCTACGACTGTATCGGAGCGTCGCTTTCTTTCCCAGCTCCGGATTCGTAATCGCCAGAATGTTTCGTCCTGAACCGAGTTTGAAGAAGACGGTGTTTTCTTTCGTCGCGCCGGGTGGTCCAAACATCTGGATCTCTTCGGCGGACGGATCGACCCAGAAGAAAGACGGAAACCTGACGAGCCGGCGTATGTCGTCAATCGCCGGCGCGGGCCGCGGTTCCAGCGGACTCGCCGCACGGACGTTCAGCGAAACACGCGCGGCAAGCATCACCCACGTCGCCTGCCGCCGGCGAAAAAAGAAAAAGACTGACGTCTTCGTCTTCGAGAAGTTGATCCGCCAATCCAGCTTGACGAGGCGGAGATAGTTGATTTCAGCAAGCCCCGGCAGTTTGGGCCATCGATCAACAGAAACGGCAGTGACCTTCGAACCGATACCCGGGATCATACTCGTGAGACTGGTAATGTCCCTGGGAAGTTCGGCAAGAGGTTCAGGCGTGGCCATTAGATCACGAGAGTTTCGAGAGGAATTCCTTTTGTGCCGTGCCGAGGTTGAACACGAACTCCGCAACCTGGCCGATGTTGGGATCTGTATTCAATCCAAATTTCCTGAGAAGAGTGAGAAAGGAGGTTTGCGGCGTGTCCCAAAACCAATACCAAACCCCGATGTTGCCGGACGCCTTGCCATCCGCAACAGTCAGAAGAAGATTCTGATCGCCGTTGACGGCGATGACGATCACATTGTCGGGGCTTGCCACAAGGTTTTTCCGATCGAGGAGCTTGTCGGTGTTGGCGGGAGTCTGGCCAGTCAGCACGTAGTCCGCGATTGCTTTGAACAGATCGGCGCGTTTGGTTTTTGAAAGGAGCGGAGAAACCATTACCGGCGAAATCGACAGGCCGGCCGGCGGCGGCGCAGCGACGATTTCAAAGTGGACCGACTGTTCGTTCAGGTTCGTGGTCGTTGACTCGTTCTTGAAGAACAGCAGCTGGATGCCTTTGCCCGTCTGTTTCTCCAACGCGAACTTCATGTCCGCATTAAGCTTCGGCATGCGAAAAACACTCGGCAGCACGTGCGGCTGTCCACTGACCTGCTTCAGGTATTCGGCCGAAGCGACATCCAGCTTTGATTGAGCGTTGATAAAGCCCTCGGCAACCTCGGTGAAGAACTTGTCGAAATCGAAACGCGCAGCCGGTTCTTCGTCCTTCTGTTTCTCCGCCATCTGCTTCTCAGCTCTGGCGGGTAGCACAGTCCTGACCTTGGCGTTTGCTGTCGAAAACTGCTTCTCTAGCCGCTGCAGTCTCTCCGAATCACGCTTCGAGAACTTTCCGCTGCGAAGGGGCTTCGCCTTGGCGTGGAATTGGTCCAACCGCTCCGCCGACTTCTGCAATGCTTCAGCGGACTTGCGAATTTTTTTGTAATCCATGGACAGTTTCTTCCCTGAAGCGCGCTCAGGGTTTGGCCGGTTCCTTAGGTTTCAAAGGAGCAGTGATGCCGGTCAGCTTAGTCAACAGCTCGCTGTTCTTCTCGAACAACAATTTGTCGACGTCAGTTTGAGGCGGCAGCTCGAGTGCCTTCTCCGAAAGCTTCTCCGCGCGTCCCAGCAATGCAGTGAAGACTGCCTGGTCCGGCGGATATGCGTGAATCACGGTACGGCACTCCGCGGCAGCGCGATAATCGTAACTGTAGGCGATCGTGAACGCCGCGCTCAGTGAAACCGCGCCAACGCCAAAGCCGACACCTACCGTTCCACCAACTTGCAGGGATTGTGCAAGGTCTAATTTGACAACCAGGCTCGTCTCTGTGAACTGGTAACGAGAGGGGGCCAGTTTCGTCAGCATCTCCTTGATGAACTGGGCCATGTCCTGCAGATTCGCCTTCTCGGTGTCGCTTAGATCGACGGGTTTACCGTCACCGCCGTCTTTCTTTCCTCCCAGCATCATCGAGATGAGCGCCAGGATTCGGGCAATGCTGTCCAGATATTCAGCATCGAACAGCTTCTGCGCGTTCGCGATACTGATGCCCAGACCGCCAATGATATTGGGGACGTTACTTAGATCCTTGATTAAGTCGCTCGCATGTTTCGGCGCAGGATTCGGATCAGCCATCGTCTTCCCTCTCTATTTCAATAAAGGTTAAACCGCGTGTTCCAAAGGAACTTGTTGCACTGTTACCGCAATTCGACTGCTGCGATCGGTTCGCACTGCGTGGAGAATCGAAAAGCCGACGCCCAGCGGCAGGGCGCTAATAGAAAAGCCGAACTCAGTCTCCTTCGTCAGCGCAACTCCAACCGACACCTCGAAAGTATCGACGTGCATTCGAGCCGGAACAGCCGCCATCAGCAACGCCCTGAGCGACGGGTCCGTCACGCCGGCCAGCAGAGCGGCGAACTCTTTCAGCGCGATCTCATGAGCCGCGTTGAAACGCACCTGGGTGTTGATGGAATCTACCGCAATGTTGGCGATTAAATCGGGAAGTTCGATCCCGTTTGCTCCGCTCATTGATTACTTCCCGAGATTCGTGGGGCCCGACTCTCCGTGAAGAGCGCTGCGAGGCCGAGGCCGGCAAATAAGAATTGCGCTGCATCTATACTCCTGCAAGCACGTTGTGTCAAAGTTTTTTGCCCGATTTAAAGTGAACTAATTTACTTGTTTTCCGCATCTACACGGATTAATCTATGCGGCGTATCCGCAGCGCGCTCTCTCCGGTTGATTCTCTAACTAATCTGTGTCCCCGACCAGGTCTAGGATTGCCATCTCCCCCGCTTGCCGCCAGCGGCGGCTTAACGCTCGTCTTAACACGTCATGCTACGAGCCAAGTACAACCTGAACGGTCATCATTCTGTAAAGGGAGCTACGAAAATGAGAGTATTCTGTCCTGAACACAAGAGAGGATTCTTCGCGCCCCGGCAAAGCCCTATCAAGTGCGAAAATCGGGGTCATTTGCTCGGGGAACTCGATTTTGAAGGTCAGGGCAAAAGTCCCGTTGAGATTCAGTGGCAATATTGTTGCAATTGCGAGCACTTCTGCCCGGTCGACTTCGACCAGTTTGGCCTCGCTCGCTGTGCCGTCTGCACGCGCCGCAGCTCCCGGCTTTACTTGTGCGATAAGTGTTACGTCATCAGTTTCGAATCAAACACCCCGCTCGACATCAAAAATTTCACCGTAACGCCCGAAGGACTGCCGCAACCTTCATGTCCCGGCTGTTTGCAGTCCGCGCCGGCTGATCTGCACGAGCATGACTGCGACGAACTCGGCTCTTCGTTCGTCACCGGCCTGACCACCTGCCCCATCTGCGAAGAACGACTCGACATCGCTCCCGCGTTTCCGGCGGCTGTCGCCTACTATCTCAAGCGCACCAAAGCTGCGCACAAGACGAACGTCACGTTTGACTACGAGACTGAATCGTTCGTGCCGGTAGAAGACGGCGAGTTCGTCGTCATCAACAGCGGCGAGCCGAACGTTCAGCCGATCGTCCTGCCGCGCGCGCCACGTTTCGCCGCGCGCCGCGATTTCTACGAGTATTACCAGGATTACTATCACTGCCAGAAACCGGATGCCGGCGAAGTCCACGTTTTGCGCCCGGCAGCGGTGACACGAGCGGGCGCGGGATGGAAGTTACAGGCCACCGGACTACTGGAAATCATTCCCGACCAGCCAAAGAAGAGACGCATCGAGACGCCGGCAATTCCGGCTCCCGAACCGGTCGCGCAGAAGCGGATGGAACAGCCCGCACCACCGCCGCGGGCCACGGCTCCGCAGACTGCGATTTCGCAGCCCATTCAGGAGCCGATCCGCGAGCCCATTCAGCAGCCTACGCCACAGGCGACGCCAAAGCCCGAGCCAAAGAAAGAGGAGCCGTCCGTGACGGTTTGCAACGGCTGCGGCGCGACGATCGAGTCGCGATATGCGTTTTGCTGGAAGTGCGGCAGTGCGATGGCGCCGCAACAGAACAACGAACAAGTCGTCGTGCGAAGCAGGCCACGGCCGTTGCCGATGGACGACGACGAATCTACCGTTCAGCATGAACACGAGGCGAAACCCGGCCGTAACTCGATGTTCTCGTGGACCATGACCAAACCGCCTGCCGATCGCTCAACCGGAAGCAAAGGCTCGGTGTTGAAGCTGATGGCCATCGGCGGCGTCGCGTTCCTGCTGCTTGCGCTGGGATTCTACGGCCTGACTCAATCGGATTCACAAGTGGCGTCCGCTAACTCCGAGCCGCCGCAAACCGTCGAGCAACCGGCAATAGCCGCGCAACAACCTGCGCCAGCGCCACAGGAAACGGCAACTGTTCCGGCGGAAGAAAAACCGCAGCCAAGCCCGGTCAATCCTGAAGACGAACTGAAGAAACTTCGTGAGAAGCGAATGGGCGCGTCCGATTCCGACCGGTCCAAAATTTTTCAGGCAATCGCGAAGGTCGAACGGCAGTACCCGCGCGACTATCGCTTCCCTTACGAGCGCGCGAAGTTAGCGGCGAAAGGCTCGAAGGCAAACTCCCGCACCGAAGCGTTCAAGGCGTTGTCCGTCGCGGCTGAAAAGGCGATCAGCACGGGCAAAGCGAACGAGATGCTCACCGGTCTCGAAGCAGATAAAACCGGCGACTTCCAAAAGCTGGCGCAGGGAAAGCAGGAGTGGAACAAGTTGCTGGCCGCCCTGAAACGCAAGGACATGACGCTGCTCGCAAAAGCGCAGTTCCAATAAGCTGTTGGATAATCAATAGGCTGTGGTTGGATATTGAATAAGCTGTTGGATAGCTTCTTGAAAGCTTTGGAATCCCACCCACGGCAGTGGGTGGATTTTCCACTACAACCTACACACCAGACTCCGACGCGCGGAAATGCCACCAACGGAAGTTGGTGGATTGTTCAAGTCCAGCCTTGTTCAAGTGAATCTTCCACCAACTGCCGTTGGTGGGATTCACGATTTTCTGACGAAGCTTACGCGGGGTTAGCCCAGGCGATCGATTCGTTTGGTTTCGATCGCGCGCTGGGCAAGACGTCCACAGGCTTTGACGAGCGCGCCGAGTTGCGCGAAGCGTGGATCTTTCGTGAGTCCTTTTTGATAGCGAGCGTAGATCTGCTGAACGATGACGGCGATCTTCAGCAAAGCGTAAGCGTAGTAGAAAACCTCATCGCCAATGTCGCGTCCGGTTTGACGTGAGTAATACTCGAGTAGTTCGCGGCGCGTGAAGTTGCCGGGAAGTTTCGTCAATACGAAGCCGTACTGCTGCCACTCTTCCGGATCGGTTGCTTCAACCCAGTAACCGATACTCGTCCCGAGATCCATCAGCGGATCGCCAATCGTCGCCATTTCCCAATCAAGCACTGCAACGACGCGCGTTAGATCGTCCGGCGACAGGACGAGATTGTCGTACTTGTAATCGTTGTGAATCAGCGACGCGCGCGGAGAGTCAGGCGGCAGATGTTCGCGCAACCAGACGACGAGTTGTTCGATCTCCGGAACGTCATCAGTGCGCGCGTTGAAGTATCGCTTGGTCCAACCTTCAACCTGGCGCGTCACGTAGCCCTGCGGCGAGCCGAGGCTTGCCAGTCCGGCAGCTTCGTAGTCGAGGCCGTGGATCTCGGCGAGGTTGTCGACGAAGGCTTCCGACAGCCGTCGCATCGTTTCAGGTGAAAGATCGACTCCTCGCGGCGGCTGCGCTCGCAGAATGACGCCCTTCACACGCTCCATGAGATAGAACGGCGCGCCGATGATCGATTCATCCTCGCAATACAACAACGGACGTGGGACTTTCGCGTAGACGGGATGTAGTTGAGCGAGAATTCGATACTCGCGTCCCATGTCGTGCGCGGTCTTAATCTTCGCCCCCACTGGCGGCCGGCGTAAGACAAGCTCGCGATCGCCGATGCGCAGCAGGTAAGTGAGATTCGAAAAGCCCGCCGGAAATTGTTCGACCGTCAACGGACCATCGAGATCGGGCAAGTGGCTGCGTAGATAAACGAGCAGCGTTTCCCTCGGAAGCTCCTCGCCCGGACGGATTGCGACGGATCGATCAGTTGACACCATAGTTCCGCAGAATGCTTCTCGCGACGACGATCTTGTGTACCTCGTCCGGCCCGTCGTAGATGCGCGCGCCGCGCTCGTGGCGGTACCAGTAAGACAACAACGTCGCGTCCGTTAATCCGAGCGCGCCGTGCACCTGGATCGCGCGATCCAGGACTTTCTGAAGTATGCCTGCGACGAAAAACTTGATGAGCGAGATCTCCTCGCGCACCGAAGCGGCGCCCTGACGATCGATCGCGCGGGCCGTCTCCAGCACCAGCAACCGCGCCGCCTTGATCTCAGCGCGACTCTCGGCAATCCACTCCTGCACATTCTGCCTGCTCGCCAATAACTTACCCGGCGACAACTCTCGTCGCGCGGCGTAGCTGCACATCAAGTCAAACGCTCGTTCGCAGATGCCGATCCAGCGCATGCAGTGATGAATGCGTCCCGGGCCGAGTCGTTCCTGCGCGATCGCAAAGCCGTCGCCTTCACGGCCCAGCAGGTTCGTTTGCGGCACGCGGCAGTTTTCGTATCGCACTTCCGCATGACTCGCATAGTCGCTGCCTTCGTCGCCCATGACGCTGATGTTTCGCACGAGCACGAAACCCGGCGTCGGTACCGGCACGATGATCTGGCTCGCGCGTTTGTGCGGGCTCGACGCGTCCGGGTCGGTGATGGCCATGACGATGGCGAAACTCGCGCCTTCGGCGGACGACGTGAACCACTTGTGACCGTTGATGACGTAATCATCGCCGTCCTTCACAGCGGTGGTGCTCATCCAAGTCGGGTTCGAACCCGGATGCTCGGGTTCGGTCATCGAGAAACAACTGCGCACGTCACCGCGAGCGAGCGGTGTGAAGTAGGTGTCTTTCTGTTCCGGAGTTCCGTGAGCGAGCAGGATCTCCATGTTGCCGATGTCGGGCGCCTGGCAGTTGAACAGGTAGTGGCCCATCGGCGTGCGTCCGAGTTCCTCGCTGACGAAGGCAAACTCGGACAGACTCAAACCGAGCCCGCCGAGCTCTTTCGGCAAGTGCGGCGCCCATAGTCCGAGCGCTTTCACTTCCTCACGTTTGGCGTTGAGCGCCGGCGTCAGTTCACTGAACGGAAGACGAAGGAAATCCGATTCGAGCGGGTAGACGCGAGTGCGCAGAAACTCCTTGATTCGGTCCAACAGGCCGACCAGTTCCTCGTTATGATGGTCTGTCATCGCTTATTTTTTCGTACGAGCGCGCGTTTTCTCCTGCGGCAGCGCTAATGTGTCGCGTGCTTCGCGATAGCGAAACTGGACCAGCTCCGCGGTTGACGAGTCGAGCGTCCGGTCGCGAGTTAAAGACTCGAAGATACTTACCAGCTCTTTCTCTTCCGCATCACCGGTCGAAGCGTTCGCGTCCTTAGCTTTCCGCAGCTCAACAATCTGCGACGTCAGCGCGTCCGCCATTTGCAATTTGAAAAGATAGTTGCGCGGGTATCGTTCTGACAACACGCGCGCGGTCGCGACGGCGTCTTTCCAGCGTTTCTCTCGCTTGTACAGGTCGACGAGCAGCGTGCGGGCCAGATCGCGCGCCCAATGGCCTTCAACGGCAACGCGCTCCAGCGTCTCCAGTCCGCGCTTCTTCGAACCCCGCACGCCCATTGTTCCCGCGATCACCTTCAAAGGCAACGGCAGCGAACCGACAATGTAGTTTTGCAACCCGATCGTCAACTCGGCATCGTGGAAGTCGGGCGCGAGCTTGAGCACCTCTTTGTGTCGATCGACTGCGTCCGATCCACTGCTCAACGCCGAACGGAACTTACGTTCGACTGCGGCTGCATACGCTGCGTCGAGCCCTTCCGCTGCGCCGAGAAAATAGAGCGCGTTAACGTCGCGCGGGTTCTGGCGGAGTTTAGCCTGCGCGAGCGTCTTCGTCTGGCGGATCCACTTTCGAAAATCCGCGACCTGCGCCGGATTGACCTTGCGTTTCCCTTCCGCGTAAGCCTTCGTGCTGTAGAGTGTGGCCTTCAGTTCCCACGACTCGTTCAACTGTTCCACCCACAAACTCGCCGCCATGCACTGCGGTCCGGACGGATCGTCCGGCGCGATTTGGATCATCTCGCGAAAACGTTTGCGCGCGCCTTCGTAGTCGAGGTTGTACAGCGCTTCGTAACCATCGCCGCGCAACTTGTCGAGCCGCGCGCGGGTGTCGACCTTTTGCGCCGCCACGACGGCGGCGAACGAAAGGAGCAGGAGCAGTGTTTTTATTGCCATGAAACCGGTCTTTACGCTCGCGCCCTCGCGGATTTTCAGCGCCCGGTGACACTTATTTTACTGCCACATCCGCCCGTTCCAACACGCGCCAAACCTCTTACGCTGAACATCCATGATTCTACGTCGGCCACACATCTATTACCTGAGCCGTGCGGTCATCTGTTTCATCGTCCTCTGCTCGATTGGAACTCTCTTTGTTCCCACCTCGAACGTGTTCCTGATGATCCTGGACACCCTGCTGCGAACGTATCTCATCTTCCTCGGCTCGGTCATGGCCCACGAGGGTGTTCACGGTCATCTTGGACGCACCCGCGCCGCAAATCATTGGTGGGGACGCCTCGCCTTGTTGCCCAGCATGGTCCCTTTCACCAATTTCCGCCGCACGCACCAGCTTCATCACGCGTACACGAACATCCCCGGCAGGGATCCCGACCACTTCATGAAGTCGCGAAACTTTCCGGAGCTGTGCCTGCGCGCGATCGCGATGCCGCACCAGTGGTTCTTCTGGCTGCGCAAACGCGGGCGGCTGAAGCGCAACGATCTGATCGAGTTGCTGCTGAACTACGTTGGTATCGCGATGGTCTACGCCGTCGTACTTTGGTTTATTGGACCGTCAAGACTGTTCTGGGGCATGGCGCCGGCGCTGGTCCTCGTCTCGGTTTTGTTGTGGTATCCGTTCGCCGTGCAGACTCACGAAGGCTTTTCGACCGGCTCGGCGGAAGCACGCTCGCACAACTATTACGGTCGCTTCATGTACTGGTTCTCACTCGGTCTGTCGATGCACCGGCAGCATCACTTGCAGCCGAAGCTGTCGTGGATCGAGTTGCGGCCGTTTGTTGAGAAGACGCCCGAAGGTGTGCCGAAGTGGCGACCGCAGCGAGACATTCGTCTCGAATCGTTATGAAACAGACGCTGCTCGACCGCGCGTTCCAACTCCTCGACGACGTTCGCTCGCCGCAGGACTTCACGCTGATCCTTCATTTCACCAAACCGCCTGATGCTGAAAGATTGGCCGCGGGAGCGAAGAGCGCATGCGAGTGTTATCACACGGCGGTCAGGTTCGAATCACAGAATGATATAGAGCGATTCGCGAATGAACGACCTTTATCAATTCCCATCAAGCAAACCTGCGATAACAACATTCTTGCCACACGGTTTCACCATACGGCCGCCGATGGTTTGAGTGCTGCGCTTTGGTTGGGCCATCAACTCAGCGTCGCACAGGGACTAAATCCACCGGGAAACTCGATCCCGCTGTCGCTGCGACGTCAGGAAGCTTCAGTGCGTCGCAGCAAGTTTGCATACGACGGCGCGTGCGATCCGCTGTGGACCTCGAACCCAACACGCTCCGGATTTCGTCGCTGGATAAGTTTCAGTTTTGCATCAACTGAACTCCAGCAAGCATGCCGTCGCGCCGGCGGATTCACGTACAGCGACCTGCTTGCGACTTGCGCGCTCGAAACCCTGCGCGAGTGGAACCGCCAACACACGCAAAACGGCGAACCCCGCGTCGGCCTGTGGCTACCGATGAACATCCGCCGCCATTCGTTTGCCGGGTTCGGCAACGGCACCAGCCGCATTCGTCTCTACGCGCGTTATCCGCATTGCGCATCGCTTATGGAGAAGGCGCGCGAAGTTCGCCGGCAGGTCTCCTGGTCCACGACGCACGGCGAATGGGTCGTTCCCGAAATCCCATTGTTTACTCGTGTGCCGGCGTGGATAGCAGCGCCCCTGCTTCGCCGCTATCTGAATCGTCCATCGATCGACATGGCAACCGCCGTCTTCTCGCACGCTGACCGTTGGGCCGGAAACGCTCGCGAGGCTTTCGACCAGGTCGAACGAATCGAATGCGTCGGCTTGCTTCATGCGCGGCAGAACATCGCTATGAACGGCGCGACGCATCGCGGCCGGACGTGGATGACGTTCACCTACGACACCGGATTATTGCGAGACTCTGACGCTGAAGTTCTTGCGGAGATGTACCAGCAACAGGTCGAAGATTTCTTGTGCGAGCAGTGATCAACGACGCGCTTCGACGCCTGATTGCCCGTGCGACCGTCCTCGCCGGCGCTTTCCTCGACGCTCATCAGCGACTACGCATTCGCCGTTTCAGCCGTACTCAGCAAAAACTAAAACGCAAATATCGAATCGCTGCCGGCACGCCGGTCGTGTCGTACGGCCCGCGCGTGGTCGAGTCGATTCGTCACGCGTTCGTGCATGCCGGACGCGACGCCCGGTTCGCGATGACGTCCGGCTCAACGGCCGAGCCGAAGAAGATCCTCTACACGGAGCGGCGTCTGCGTGCTCTCAAGTTCACCTTCTCTGACATGTTCGCCCGCACTTGCCGCGCTTACCGTTTCAAGCGCACGAGTCTTTACGTCTTCACTTCTTTTCAGCAGGACGCATCGCTGACGTCAATGCTGCTGAACGAGAACAGACTTCCGGCGTATCTCTCGACGCTCCAGGCGCCGTATCGAGTGCAACAACACCCATCGATTCGCGCACTCGTCGCCCGTTACGGTCCCAACGCCGTGCGACTGTGGATCCTGACGATCTCCAACCCTGGCGTGCTCTACGCCACAAACCCGTCGACGATCTCGACCTTTCTCGACGAGGTCGAACGAAACTGGGTTACATCTTCAAGCCTCGTTCGGGAGTGGCATGAACATGAACACGGATTCGATCGCACCGTGCGGAAGATCGCGCGACGCATCGAGTCGCGCGGCAGCGCAAGGCGATTACAGTTGATCGCTAACAGCAAAACTCCGCTGTCGATGGCACAGTTCGCACCGGCCGTTCGTGCTTACATCTGTTGGACCGGTGGATACCTCAAACCGTTTCTCGATCGACTCGCAAAGCACCTTCCGCCGTCACGCTATCAACTGGCGCCGATGTACTCGATGTCTACGGAAACAGTCGAAACTGAAACCGTCTTCAGAAACAGCGAAGCGCATTTTCTGCCGCTCGCGCGCGGTGTCGTCTACGAGTTCATAAAGCACGGCGACGACGATCGCGCCGAAAACGTCTTAACACCGGACCAGCTCGAGCTCGGTGAAACATATGCAATGGTCGTCAGCGATCCTTACGGTCTCCACCGTTATCAAACCGGCGATCTCTTCTCCTGCCGCCGCAGGCTCGACGGACTTCCCGACCTGATCTTCCTGCGACGTCGCGCGCTCGAGTATTCATTCATCGGGGAAAAAGTGACTGCCGAACAACTCACGTCCGTGTTCGATCGACTGCGCGCGCAATTTCCCGAGACGCTGCGCGACAGTTTTCTCGCGTGTGTCCCTTCCCTGCCGGCGCACGAGAATCCTCATTACAAAGTCATCCTGATTTCGGACCAAACAATCGTTCCAGGAACGGTGATCGCAACTCGTTGCGATGAACTGCTCGGCTCGCTGAACTGCGAGTATCGAAACAAGCGAGCCAACGGCACACTCGCGCCGATGCGCTTCACATACGCGCGCCCGGCGGAGTTTGCCGAACGCTTCGCCGTCAGTTGGGAAACGCAGTTCAAGTTCCTTCCGCTGTACCAACGCACGTGGGAATCAGAACGCTCCGACCATTCGCGTGTCTCATAAAAATACGCAAAATTCAAGAATCCATTCGACGTCGCCCGCAAAACGCTTTGGCCTGCTGCTTGCTAAAACAAAACAGGAAGCTGCTCTCATTTGAACACGCTCCAGGAGGGGATCATGAAGGACGAACAAGTGCGGGAACTTTTGTACCAGATGCTGGAAACGGAGCTCGGAGGCGTTCAGGTCTACACGACCGCGCTTCGCTGCGTTGAGAACGATGACTTGAAAGAAGAGTGGGAAGAGTATCTCGAGCAGACGCAGAACCACGTAACGATCGTGCAGGAAGCCATGCAGAAGCTCGGGCTCGATACCGAAGAAGAGACACCGGGCCGCAAGGTCGTGCGTCATATCGGCGAGTCGCTCGTGCAAGCCATGGAGATGGCGCTAAAGGAAGGCGAACCGGGCGCGGCGCAACTGGTCGCGGCAGAATGCGTGGTACTTGCCGAAACCAAGGACCATCAGAATTGGCACCTGCTCGGTGAGGTCGTGAAGAAAGCCAAGGGCGACGTCGCGAAGACGCTCAAGGAAGCGCACGAACAAGTCGAAGACGAAGAGGACGAGCACCTCTATCACACCAAGGGATGGTCGCGCGAGCTCTGGATCGAGTCGCTCGGCATGAAGGCGGTGCTGCCGCCACCGGAAGAGGTGAAAAAAGTCGAGACGGCGATCGGCGCGGCACGTGCCGAACAAGCGCGAACCGATATGTTGTAATCAATTTTGCCGGCGGGTCGAAATCGAGGCCGCGCTCGCGTGGCTTTGATTGCAGGGGGGCACAAAAGGCGCAAAATGGGGTATCCTTTTTGCGCTTTTTGTGCCTTTTTGTGCCTTTTTGTGGCTAATTTTTGGAACCAACGGTACGACCAATGGTGTTTAGCGCATAACTCTCTCCCATATTCCCTGTCTAAGGAGATAACGAAATGTTCCCCACGCGCATGGTCCTGCTGACCGCGTTGATCTTGTGCTGCTCTGCAACTGCTCTGGCCCAACGACCCGGGCCCCAATTCTGGAGAAAAGTCGGCTGTGAGCCACTCGAGCCGCGAACCAAACTCGAAGCGCTCGAAGAACGGCAAAATACGGTCATCATCAAGGGCTTCACGCGGATTACTACGCTCGAACTGCGCGGCGTGCGTATCGACGCCGTCGATATGCGCGAGATGGGAAACGCTTCGCGCGCGAAAGGCATAGTCATTTCATTACGTGAGGGTGGCGAGCGGCCCAACGAGAACCGCGCGTTCATCGACTACGAAGAGATCGATCCGCTGCTCACCGCGATCGACGTGATTTCGCGTGTCGACGAAACGATCACAAAGCTGGCGGGCTTCGAAGCGCGTTATCGAACGCTTGGCGACTTCGAGATCGGCGTCTTTCGTCAAACCCGCAGCGGCACCGCAGTGATCATGCAAACCGGCCTTTGCGATCGCGCCACCCAGACGCTCTCACTTGACGACCTCGCGAAAATCAAAGCGATGATCCAGGAAGCGAAGGCGCGTCTCGACGATCTCAAATGATTAATCGACGACGCGGACTCTCGTTTCAGCGCCGTTAGTGCGAATCTCCGGGACGTACATCGCGTGGCCCAACACCGGCAACGCATGAAACGCTCCCGGAGCTTCCGCTCTCAGCTCATAACTGAGCTGCCAAACACCTTCCGGCAAGCGATCGATAAAGAGCGCCACTTTCCGGTCGCGCAACTCCTGATAAACCCAACGCGATCGGCCCGTGAAATCACTCTGCGAGACGAAGTTCATCAAGGCAGCGCTTTTATCCGTCAAAGATCCTGACTTCAGCTCACGAATGTAAAGACTCTCGCCGCTGCGGACCTGCACGGCCTCGAACCCGGCCGGTTTCAGGTCTTCAAACAACAGGTACTCGTAGTTGTTCTTCGCCTCGACCGTTAGAACCACCTCGACACGTTCGCCGCTCTTCACCGTCTCTCCATCGTTCAGCGGCAGGCGTTCGGACACGATACCCTTGAGCAGCGTCGGATGGTTCACCAGTTTGAAATACTGACGCCGCACAAAGATCTCATTGCCTGCCGGTTTCAGCGGCTCTTCGAGACTGAAGAACTCCGCCTCCGCCGAGAAGTAGAGCGGACCGCTCCCGTTCTTGCGCACGATCGTCACTTCGTTCTGTCCATCGCGAATCAGCTCGCGCGGAACGGCAAAGCGAGTCGGCGCGCCGAGCGCTTCCTCAGCCGTGATCTGCTTCGTCGCGATGGGCGAGCCGTTTACGAGCACCTGGTAGCCAATCACCGGCTGCAACTCGCGGCTGGTCCGCAGGTAATCGTTCAGCGTTAACACTGCGATCGCGGTGTCGCGCGTGTTGCTCCACTGCGCGCCGCGACGGTTCTTGATCAACCAGTTCGTCACCGGCTCGATCAACTTGTTCTGCGGATCGATCGCAAGCAACGCTCGCAGAGCAAAGGACGTCGCTTCAACTCCGCCATCTGACCAGCGCCAGTAAAGACCGTCCTCGCCCCAATGCGCCGTGCCGATCACAGACGGATCCGACGATCGCACGCCACGCTGCACGATCGAAATATCTGGCTGCGAGTCAGTCTTGACGCCGTTCTGAAGGTTCGCGATCAGCGTCTTCGCTTGCGTGGCGTAGCCGTAATTGTGCGCGGCCAACGCGAGCAGCGCGCGAGTGTAAGCGTTCAATTTCTCGCGATTGTTCCAGAGGTTCGTGAACGCCGTCGCCTGGAATTTCTGGACCTCGGCCTGCTTCTGCTCCGCGTGATAAACGGCAAGCGCATGAAGCATCCAGGCCTGTCCGTCGTAGTTGCGCTCTTCCTCGACGAGCTCTTTATCGAGGTAAGCAACCGCGCGGTCGAGCGCGTCCGATCGGACGCTGATGCCGGCCTGGCGCGCGAGCGTCATGCCCCAGACGACGTACGCCGTCATGAAGTGATCGCTGTCGCCGTCTTTCCACCAGCCCCAACCGCCGTCCTGATGCTGGAAGTCGTAGAGGCGCGTGAGACTTTGCTTGGTGATCTCGTCAAGCTGTTTCAGATCCCGGCGGCCCTCGGGATGGACCGCGGCCGCGCTCGACGGCTCGATGCCACCGAACACTTTGTTCATCGCCGTCTCGGGTTTCATACCGAGATCGCGCAGTGTCTTCGCGGTGATCACCGCCGGCAGAAAGCGGCTCATCGTCTGCTCGGTGCAGCCGTATGGATAGTGAATCAGGTACGGCAACGCATCGAGCATCGTGGTCGCCATGCTGGGTGCGACTTGCACGGTGAGCGACGTCGAATCACCGCGACGTTCTCGCGGAATGTCGAGCTTGACGGCAACGCTGTCGCCACGCATCTTGCCGGAGCGCGAGATGAACTTCTCGATGCCGTGTTCGAAGATTGTGAACGTCTTTTCCATCGCGTCGGCGTACTTGCCGCCGCGCGCCTCGACTTTCAGTTTCGCTTCGCTCGCGTGCGTCACTGCGACGACCCAATCGACACGTTTCTCGCTGTTCGCCGGCACATCGACGCGCGCATTCGCGCCCTGGACCGGTTGGACCGTTACTCCTTCGGCGCTTAACGCCGGCGACACGCGCATTGCTTCGTCAGTGTTGTTGTTGATGACGGCAGATACGGTCACCTGATCGCCGACGACGAAGAAGCGCGGCGCTTGCAGTCTGACGATGAGCGGCTGTTTGGTCCGTGTGGACGAACTGCCGATGCCGAACTGGCTGCCCGTCGTCGCTGCGCGCGCGGTTGCCGACCAGGTGGTTAATGAATCCGGGTATTTTACTTTCACGCTCGCAGTGCCGTCCGCGTCAGTCTTCACGTCAGGCAGCCACACGATCGTGGAACGAAAATCGTTACGCACCTGGACCGCAGGCTCCTGGACGGCGAGCGCAGTGGGCGCCTGGAGGGTACCGGACGGACGCATTTCTTCCGCCGATATTGACTTGCTACTCAGTTCATCGTAGGTGCGCATGCGATCGCCGGCGCCGAACGCGTAGGCTTGGGCACTTTGAACAACATCCATGTCCTTGGGACTGCCGCCAAGAGCATAGATCCCGTCCACACGGCGAAGCTCCTGCCCGGCTGCTTCGTTCCGGGCCATTTCCCTGACGTCGCGCAATTGCCCGTTGAATTCCGCCAGCCGCGTGTATGACTTTTCGTTCAACATGGCACTCGTGTTAACGCTGTTCGCACGCTTGCGGCCGTAATAGAACTGGCGCGGATCGCCGGCGTAGTCGTCCTGGATGTATTTGACGGACTCATCAATCAGGCCTAATGCGATTTCCGCCGCTACGGGACGCCCGTTCGCATCCTTCGCGTCGATGAACAACGTCCCCTCTTCGCGCGGCTGGTATTGCTCGCGATCGGCCCTCACGTTGACGGCAAGGAACTGATCGACCGGCGGCACGACGACCTGTTTCGTATCGAGCGACCAGATCGTGTCCGCGATCGTTAACGCGCTCAGGTAAACGTTCGGAACGTACTTCTGCTCGATCGGCAACTCGATCAGCTTCGCCATCCCTTCAACGTGGATCAGCCGATAACTGAACAAGTCCTCACCTTCTACTGTGAAGAGCACGTACCGATCGGCGGCCGGAACGGAGATCATCACCGGCGCAGTCTGCCCCGCGCGGAAAGTATCCTTATCGATGATGATCTCGACTCCGCTGCCGCGGTAACCGAGGTCAGTCGTCGCATTCGTTGCAACGAAGACGTAGGTCTCGGCTTTGACTGGCGGCAGGAAGCGATCGCGCGCGACGTCCGCGCCCTGACTGCTCTGCCATGAAACGCGATAGTAACCTTCGCGACTGGGCGTGAAACTCAGTTGGCCCACGCCTTCAGCATCCGTCTTCACCGTCGTCGTGAGTACGTCCTCGTGCTGGTAGCCGCGAAACTTCAGTTGCCATGGCCGCTGTCCCGGCGCGGGAAGCGTAGGAAACGTGCCGGAACGTCGCAAACGCCGCACTTCCTCGCCAGACACTTCGCGGCCGGTCGGATCGATCCAGGTTTCCCACCAGTAATCACGTGTGACTTTGACGGTGCCTTGCGTTTGCACGTTCTGATTGTTGGCGTCGATCGCCTTGACCTCGACCGTGACCTTGTCCTGCGGACGATAGATGTTTCGTTCAGGACGCGGATAGACGTAATAACGCTGCCGCGTGACGCGCACCGTATCGGTCGAGACGATCTCGCGCCGCGACGCATCGACGACTCGCGCTTCGATCCGATACTCGTAGTCCTGATTGTAGTTTTGGTTTGGCGTGTCGAACGTCAATCGCGCCTTGCCGGTCGAATCGGTCTTCAGTGTTTCGCGTTTTATGACCTGTGCGCCGCCGCCGCCGTAGTAATTCCCGCGCCCGCGGTTGAAATCATCGTAGTACCAGGGATAATCACGGTCCGGATACCAGAAGTGATGGAACGGGCTTTGATAAACGACGACTTCGACGGATGCATTGCTCACGGGCCCGCCGAAGTAATAGTCGGCTTGAATGTCTGCTTCAACTGTTTCGCCGAC